>PMQB01000104.1 GCA_003169195.1 Bryobacterales bacterium | reverse complement strand
AACAGGGCCGCAGCCGCGGCAAGAAGCCAGGGCGCGTAGCTACGCTTCTTCTGGATGGCCAGCGGCAACCTGGGCCACGCGGCGGGATCAGCAGGCAACGACGGCTTGAGCACTCGTTCGTGATAACTTGCATAACTCGCTACGGCAGCCCGCATTCTTTGGACACGGTTAGCGCATAGCTGGCAAGCATTGAGATGGCGTGCGACGATCTCCGAGTTCGCCACATCCATCTCCTGTTCCATGAATAGCAGGAGATCTGTTTCACCAGGGTGGGCTAGAGGTTTGCTATCCATGATCTCGTTCTCCCAGCTTTTCCACAGCACGACGGAGAAACTCGCCAACAGCGGAGATGCTGATGCCGAGGACGCCGGCAATTTCGCGGTAACGCAGTCCCTCGGCCCTTAAGTAAAGGCAATTCTTCTGTTGTGGGGAGAGTTGCAGAATGGCCGCTTGCACGTTCGCCAGGCGCTCGCGTTCGATCAGCATTTGCTCCGGCGATCCCGCAGGCAGTTTCATTCGTTCCCAATCTGGCTCCGGACCGGAGAAGTGCCATTCCTTAGCGCGCGCTGCCACTCCCAGGTTGTGCGCTACGCGAAACAGCCAAGCGCGCACATTTTCTATTGTTTCTCCTTTTCGCATGGTCTGGTAAAGCCTTAGAAATGTTTCCTGTGTTAACTCCGGCGCCTGAGATGTGGAGATACCGAGGCACAGCAGATAAGCGCGAATGGCTGCGCGCGTGTCTTCGTATAGCCTTTCCACCTCTTCATCGAGAGTCATTCTTTCGAGGATCGCAAACGTGTCCGTAGCCAAACGAAACCGACGTCGCCGGTCTATAAACGAAAAGACCATTTCGACCGCATTTTGCCTACAGAGCCCGAAAAAATATTTTCGGCCAAAACAGAATTTGGGCAGAATGATTTACTGCGATAATAGGAGCAGTGCTCACAGATCTTGTTCAGATCAAGCGTTTTGGCGAAAAGCAGCGCGACGATAACCAGAAGTTCCGCGCCTGGCTAAAGCGCCATAATTTTGTCGAGCGCCGCCTCAAAGCCATGGCCCAGGATGTGGAGGCTAAGATCGACTGCACGGCTTGCGCCAATTGCTGCCGCGTAGCCACCACGCCGGTAACGGAGCGCGATGCGGAGAACCTAGCGCGCTTTCTGCGGGTGAAGTTGGCAGTCTTCTTGCGAGATTACACGGTGGAAACGGAAGATGAAGGCCGTGTTTTGAAGCGCGATAAGAACGGCTGCATCTTCCTGGAGGGCAATCTTTGCTCGGTGTACGAAGCGCGGCCGAATACGTGTGAGCTGTTTCCGCATTTGGTGAAGGGGAATGGTTCACTGCTGAGCCGCATGTGGCACATGCCCGACCGCGCGGTGTATTGCCCGATTGTGTACAACACGCTCGAAGAATGGAAAGTGGAAACAGGATTTAAGAAATGACAATTCTGGCTATTCTGCTGGCGCTGGGTTTGCTGGTGGCGGTGGGCGTGGCAGCATTTCAGCTTTCCGAAGCGCAGCGCTGGCGGCAATCGGCTGGTGAGTTGAGGGCGCAGGCGGATCGGCAAGCTGCTGCCTTGGAACAGGCGCGGCATCTGGTGGTGCAGAAAGAATCGGAAGCGAACAAACAGCGGGAAGTGGCCGAAGCGCAATTGCGCATTCTGACGCAAACGCATCAGCAAGTGGAAGAACGGTTTCGCGCGCTTGCCAACGATGCGCTGCAGAATAACAGCCAGCTCTTTTTGGACCGCAGCCGCGACCAACTGCAGCACTTGGTTGAACCGGTGAATCAATCGCTACGGAAGTTTGAAGAGCAAGTGCAGGCGATTGAGAAGACACGTGCCGGTGCTTATTCGGACATTACGGCGCAAGTGAATGCTCTGACGCAGTTACAAGAACGCGTACGCCAATCGACAGATCAGCTCAAGACGGCGTTGCGTTCGCCGATCCAGCGCGGCCGTTGGGGCGAAATTCAATTGCGCCGTGTGGTGGAAATGGCTGGCATGTTGGAGCATTGCGATTTCACTGAACAGAAAACGCTGTTTGGCGAAACGAATCAGCGCCCCGATTTGATTGTGCGGCTGCCGAATCAGTGCATGGTGGTGGTGGATGCCAAGGTGTCGTTGGAAGCTTATCTGCGGGCTATTGAAGCGGAGCATGAAGCCGACCGCAACAAGCATTTGAAAGATCACGCGAGCCAAGTGCGCACGCATATCAAGTCGCTGGGAGAGAAGTCGTATTGGGAGCGGTTGCCGGGGTCGCCGGAATTTGTGGTGGCGTTTCTGCCGCTGGAATCGCTGTTCAGTGCGGCGTTGGAGCATGATCCTACGCTGCTGGATTACGGTATGGAACGGCGAGTGGTGATTGCCACTCCGGTTACGCTCATCACGCTGTTGTTAACTGTCGCGCACGGCTGGCGACAGCAGATGGTGATGGAGAACCTAGATAAGATTCGCGATACAGGGCAGGAACTCTATACACGGTTGTTAACGATGAGCCAGCATTTTTCGAAATTAGGAGATGCCATCACCAAGACGGTAGAAACCTACAATTCAACCGTGGGATCGCTCGAGAGGAACGTGCTCACTTCGGCGCGCAAGTTCAAAGATTTGCGGCCGGCGAATGCCGGGCAGTTGGAAGAGATTACTGTGATTGAGAATACGCCGCGTAGTTTGGATGCGAATAAATGGCCGTTGTTGGAAGCGGCTAATAAATAATTAGCCGGCGCTTTTTTGCACTCGTTTCATTCGCACGTCTGAGAGAACAGTCAGGCGTGAACCCATCATGTCTGTGAGCGTTGGCAGCGCCTTTTCCAGAACTTGCGCTTGTTCCACAATCAGAATGACGATGGGTTGATCTTTACTCAGCAAGCGAGCCCGGCGAATCTCCGCGGTAGGACCATAGCCTTCCAATCCCCGGAAGACTGTCACTCCCGATATATTGAGTTCCCGGCAACGGGCCACGATGGCTTCGTACAGTGGCTTCGATTCGTAATCGTCACCCTCTGCCATGTAGAGTTCTAATAACTTGCCGCTTTCTGCCGTCACCGTGCGGTCTCCTTGGCTTGTGCGTGTACCAGGCGAACAGATTCTACGTCCGATATGGCGATGAGACCGTCTCCCATCATTTCTTCGACCACCGTAGCGGCTTCAGCTATTTTTGTTTGCGAATCAACGACCGTGATCATCACCGGCAGGTCTTCCGAAATGTGGAGGAAACGTTCTCTGTGGGTAGAGCCTTTCGCGCCGTAGCCGAGTATGCCGCGGTAAACGGTCGCGCCTGCCACGTCCAACATACGCAGGCGTTTGATAATGGCGTCATAGAGCGGTTCGCCGTGCCATTTATCATGTTCACCCATG
>PMQB01000604.1 GCA_003169195.1 Bryobacterales bacterium | reverse complement strand
CAAGACGGCACCACCGTCATGCCTAACTGCGCCTATATCATTCCCCCAAATCGCGACATCGCCTTGCTGAACGGCAAGCTGCAGTTATTCGAAATTACCGCTCCCCGCAGCGCGCACTTCTCCATCGACTTCCTATTCCGGTCTCTCGCTGCCGATCTGCACGAACGCGCCATCTGCATCGTGCTCTCCGGAACTGGAAGCGATGGTACCCTCGGGCTGCGCGCCATCAAAGGCGAAGGCGGCCTGGCCATCGCGCAAACCCCGGAGTCCACCGAATTTGACGGCATGCCCCGCAGCGCCATCTCCACCGGCCTCGCCGATTACATCCTCCCGCCCGCCGAAATGCCCGCCCAACTCATCGCCATTCTGAAGCAGCCCAACGCCCGCAGGCCAGACCTCCTCCCATCGGCGCCCCCCTAGCAACCCGACATCCTCGCCAAAATCTTCGTCCTCCTCCGCGCCCGTACCGGCCACGATTTCTCACAGTACAAACCAAGCACCATCCTTCGCCGCATTGATCGCCGCATGGCCCTCCACCAACTCGAACGGCCCGCCGATTATCTTCGCTACCTCCAGGAACATAGCGAGGAAATCAGCGCCCTCTTCCGCGATCTTCTCATCGGCGTCACCGGCTTCTTTCGCGATGCCGAAGCCTTTGCCGCCCTCCAATCCGTCGCTATTCCTCACTTGTTCGCCGCCGCCTCACCCGATTCCACCATTCGCGTTTGGGTCTGCGGTTGTTCCACCGGCGAAGAAGCCTATTCCCTCGCCATCCTCATCCAAGAGCATCTCGAAACCATCCAGCACATTCAGAAGGTCCAGATCTTCGCCACCGATATTGACCGCCAAGCCGCCGACCAAGCCCGCGCCGGCGTCTACCCTCCCAGCATCGCCGCCGACGTTTCTCCCGAACGCCTCGCTCGCTTCTTCAGCCTCGATACCAACGGCTCCTATCGCGTCGAAAAACTCATTCGCGATTTAATCGTTTTCGCCGAACAGGATGTTCTCAAAGATCCACCCTTCTCCAAACTCAATCTCATCAGTTGCCGCAATCTCCTCATCTATCTCAATGGCGATCTTCAAAAGCGGCTCATGGATCTCTTTCACTACGCCCTGCTGCCCGACGGATTGCTCTTGCTTGGCAATTCCGAAACCACCGGCGACCGCCCCTTACTGTTTGAAGCTCTCGATCGCAAAGCCAGGCTCTACATCCGCAAAACTGAGGCAGCATTGCCCCTCACCCGCATCGCCGGTGAGCCGCTCTTTGTCCCCGCCTTGCCAAGAATCCCATCGCCCATCGGACCCGCCCCCTCGCCCAAAAAACGCGCCCCCTCTCTGCGCGAAATTACCGAACAATCGCTGCTCCAGCATTTCGGCCGGTCCGCAGTCCTCGCAGATGCGAACGCCCAAATCCTCTACTTTCACGGCCGCACCGGCAAATACCTCGAAGCGCCCACCGGCGATGCCACTCCTAACCTTTTAACCATGGCTCGCGAAAGCCTGCGCCGCGATCTCACCGCCGCCTTCCACCGCGCTGTCGCGAAGACCGAAATCGTCTATCTCGAAAGCCTGCCCGTCCGAACCAACGGCCATTACGTAAGCCTGAACTTGACCATCGTGCCGCGCAAAGTTCCCGGCCTTTCGCCCGACACTCTCTTCCTTGTCGTTTTTGACGAACGCCCTGAAACCGATCCGCCTAAAGCCGACGTCACCACCCCCGAAGCACTCCAGGCGGTTATGCCGCCTGAGTCGCGCATCGCCGCTCTCGAACACCAACTTCGCAGCAAAGATAGTTACATCCAAACCATCGTCGAAGAGATGGAAACCTCCAGCGAAGAGCTCAAGTCTTCCAACGAAGAAATGCAGTCCGTCAATGAAGAATTGCAATCCACCAACGAAGAGCTCGAAACATCCCGCGAAGAACTGCAATCCGTCAATGAGGAGTTAGCCACCGTCAATGCGGAGTTGCGCCAAAAAGTAGTCGATCTATCTCGCGCCAATAACGACATGAACAATCTGCTCGCGGGCACCGGCGTAGGAACCCTGTTTGTCGATCATCAACTCCGTATCTCGCGCTTCACCCCGTCCGTAACGCAAGTGATCAATTTGATTGATTCCGACGTGGGCCGCCCACTGGCGCACATCGTATCCAACCTAGTCGATTACAATCACTTAATTGCCGAGGTCCAAGCCGTGCTTGATACCCTCGTCCCCCTCGAAGCAGAGGTCCAAACCAAGGCCGGCAAATGGTACATCCTCTCCATCCGCCCTTACCGTACTTTAGAAAATGTGATTGAAGGCGCAGTCCTCAGCTTTGTCGACGTCACCTCCCGCAAAATCGCCCAGCAGAAACAACTCGAATTGGAACGTTTCCGCCACGCCGCCCAAATCGAAACCGTCGGCATCGCCTTCTTTCAAATCGACGACGGCGCCATCACTTCCGCCAATGAAGCCTTTCTCCACATGGTCGATTACCCGCGCGAAGACATGGTGGCCGGCAAACTCGATTGGACCAGCATCACCCCCGCCGAATGGCTCCCCCACTCCCGCAAAGCCTTCAAGGAGTTGCGAGCGTCCGGCAAAGCCATTCCCTTTGAGATGGAATACCTGCGCAAAGACGGCTCCCGCGGCAAAGCCCTCTTCGCCGAATGGCGTCTCGAAGAAAAGGAAGCCGTCGTCTACGCCATCTCCATCGCCCCCGAACCTCACCCTGCCTAAAAACCTGAACGAACAGCCGCAACAGAACCTTGACCAAAGGGAGGGGTCACAATTTCCCCTCCCCCAAAAACTCAGTCACAGCCCTAGCAAAATATTTTCACTTTTTTATCTCCCACCCCATCAACCACTTACAGCCAAAAAACCACATCCTATCTCTCCACGAGGTTCGTTTTAGCCTCTCCCCATGCTACTTTTTACTCAGCAAAAGCTCGTCCGAGAGTCCTCCTCTCGCGGCGAGCTTTTTCATTTTCAAAACAACTATGTCGAACCGTGCCATCCGTCGCGCCGCCGAGCGCCAAGCCGCTAAGTCTCCCAACCAAGACCGTCCCGTCTCTCAAAATCGTCTCGATGCCAATCGCCAAAATGCCCAGCACAGCACGGGCGCCAAAACGCCAGAAGGTAAGGAAAAATCTAAAATGAACGCTTTACGAAACGGCCTGACTGGCCAAACAGTGTTACTCCCCACCGACGACGCCGTCGCCTATCAATCCTTTATCGACAGCCTCTACAAACAGTGGTCTCCCGTCAACGACCAAGAAAAGCGCCTCACCCAACTCATCGCCGATACCGAATGGCGCATCCAACGTGTCGCGGCTCTCGAAACCAACATCTTCGCCGTCGGCCGCATCGAACAACCCTTAGAACTCTTCTCCGAATCCGAAGGCGTCCTCCACGCCAAGATCCATCTCATCTACGAAAAGCAATTCAAAAACTTGGCGCTCCAGGAGCGTCGCCTGTTCAATCAAAACAAATCCCTCACGGCAAAGCTTGAGCAACTCCAGCAAGACCGCATAGAAAAAGCGAAACAAGCCGCACAAGCGCTCATCGACGAACGCAATGCCATCGTCGAGCGCGCCGCCAAGATCTCGGCGAATTGCTACAAGCTCAATAAAACCTTCTGTCCGGCCGATTTTGGGTTCGATTTTTCATATGCCGAATACGCGCACTATTGGAAGGTCCAAGACGCTCAATACGAGCTCACCCAAGAGGTTTTAGNNCAACGCGAAAAAAGCCGCGTAGCGCGACCAAATCCACCCGCCGCCAGACATGAGTACGCCCGAAGTGTGCCCAAAAACAAGCACCCGCGCGAAAATAGGCAAGGAGGCTCCAACGCAGCAACCTCTCTTTTCCGAAAACCCGCAACCCATACCCGAACCCCTGTGCGAAGGCGGTGTGCTCCTGCACGGCTTCGCTCTCACCGAATCCGAAAAGCTCTTCGCCCACGTCAACAAGATCGCCGCCGCCTCGCCTTTCCGCCACATGATCACCCCCAGCGGGTTCCGCATGTCCATCGCCATCACAAACTGTGGCAAGGTCGGCTGGATCTCCGACCGCAAAGGCTATCGCTACGCCGAAATCGATCCCGAAACAAACAACCCTTGGCCAGCCATGCCGGCACTCTTCTCAAAACTAGCCGAACGTGCCGCCGCCGCTGGAGGCTTCCCCGGCTTCACCTCCGACGCCTGCCTCATCAACCGTTACGAACCCGGCGCTCGCCTCACTTTGCACCAAGATAAGAACGAACTCGATTTCAGCCACCCCATCGTCTCCGTCTCACTCGGCTTACCCGCCGCCTTCTTATTCGGCGGCGACACCCGCAAAGAACGTCCCCGCCGCTACCGCCTCGAAAGTGGCGATGTCGTCGTCTGGGGTGGCCCCGCCCGCCTCGCCTTCCACGGCGTCGCACCTCTGAAAGACGGCGTGAGCGATCTCACCGGCCCTTGCCGCATCAATCTCACTTTCCGCAAAGCCCTCTAATCCATCAGCATCACAACCACCACACTCACCAGCACCAGCCCCGCGCCCGTGAGCGTTCGCACCCCAAGCGCTTCCTTCCCAAACCAATGCCCCACCAGCAGCGCCACCACCGGATTCACATACGCATAACTCGTCACCACCGTCGCCCGCATCTTATTCAGCAGCCAAATGTACGCCGTGTACGCCACAATCGATCCTGCCACCGACAGATACAGAATCGCCAGCCCCGCTCCCACCGACACCCTCGGAAGAGGCTTCCACTCCCCCGTCAATCCCGAGCAAAGCAAAAGCATCAACCCGCCCAGCAGCATCTGCGCCCCGGAATTGATCGGCATTGATTTCGGCACCGTCAGCATTTTAGACAGCGCAGTTCCAACGCTCCACGAGATCGATCCAAGCATGGCAATCAGCGCGCCCATCCGATTCAGGTGCCCTACTGGATCAAATGCCAGCAACACCACGCCGCTCAGCCCGAGCACAATGCTAATCGGCAGCGACCATCGAAATGACTCTTTCCTGAAAACACCGATTTGCAGCAGCGCGGTCCAAACCGGAATCATCGCCACCAGTACCGATACGACACCCGACGGCACCCTCTGCTCCGCCCAAAAAACCGCGCCGTAAGAGATCAAGAACAGGAACACGCTCAGTATGATCACGTTCCGCCATTCCAATCGCGATGGCGCCTGTCCCCCTTGCTTGCGTGCCCACAGATATAGCGCCGCTCCCGCAATCACAAACCGCACTCCGGCCGCAAACAGCGGCGGCACCGTCTCCACCGCAATGCGAATCGCCAGGAATGTCGACCCCCAAATGAAGTAAATGGCGGCAAAGCAGAGCATCGTAATAACACGGGTTCGAGACATTCGTTCCATGATGCTATAGCCCCGCCGCTGCTTCCAACCTATAATCGGAACATGCAGCGTAACGAGTGGATTGCGTCCAGACAAGACGATCCGATCCGTACCCAGATTCACTATGCCCGCAAGGGCGTGATCACGGGCGAGATGGAATATGTAGCCAAACGGGAAGGCTTGACTCCCGAAGTGATTCGTGACGAAGTCGCGCGCGGCCGCATGATCATTCCGGCCAACATTAACCATCGCAGTCTGGAACCCATGTGTATCGGCGTCGAATCCAAATGCAAGATCAACGCCAATATCGGCAATTCCGCCACCACCTCTAACATTGATGAAGAGCTTGCCAAGCTGCAGTATGCCGTGAAATATGGCGCCGATACCGTCATGGATCTCTCCACCGGCGGCGACATTCCGAAAATCCGCCAGGCCATCATCGACGCATCCCCCGTGCCCATCGGCACCGTGCCCATCTACGAAGCCCTCAACCGCGTCCGTCGCGTGGAAGATCTCAACATCAACGTGATGCTCGATGTGATTGAAGAACAAGCCCAGCAAGGCGTCGATTACATGACCATCCATGCCGGCGTCCTCGTCCAATACGTTCCGCTCACCAAAAACCGTATCACCGGCATCGTCAGCCGTGGCGGCGCCATTCTCGCCGAATGGATGGTGAAAAACCACAAGCAGAATCTGCTCTACGAAAACTTTGACGCCATCTGTAAAATCTTCCAGAAGTACGACGTCAGCTTCTCCCTCGGCGACGGCCTCCGCCCCGGCTGTCTTGCCGACGCCAGCGATGCGGCCCAATTTGCCGAACTCAAAACCCTCGGCGAACTAACCAAGAAAGCTTGGAAGCACGACGTCCAAGTCATGATCGAAGGCCCGGGCCACATCCCGCTCGACCAGATTGCCCTCCAGGTCGAAAAAGAAAAAGAGATGTGCTACGAAGCGCCGTTCTACACCCTCGGCCCGCTCGTCACCGACATCGCTCCCGGCTACGACCACATTACCTCCGCCATCGGCGCGGCCATGATCGGTTGGTATGGCGCATCCATGCTCTGCTACGTCACTCCCAAAGAGCACCTCGGCTTGCCGAATCGGGAAGATGTAAAGCAGGGCATCATCGCCTATAAGATCG
>PMQB01000119.1 GCA_003169195.1 Bryobacterales bacterium | reverse complement strand
TACCAACTACGCTGGGAATCGGAGCAGTCCTGGACCGGCATCCGGTTGACATTGTTCAGGTTTCTCTGAGATAGATGTGGAGCGCACATCGAGGTCGATCACGTTGGGCAAAGCTTCCGCTAGCTCACTCCCACCGCTCATTGTGGAAGCAGACTGAGAACAAGCCGATTAGGGAAATAGTATACAAATAGCTTACAGAAATCAAGAATTAAATCAACGTGACCACCGCATTTTGTGTTAGTTTCATCACAAGTACAACCACGAGGGTGGCGTATGACGGGCAGACTACTCTTCCCAGTGAATCCAGGGCAATTCGTAGGGCAAGAGTGCGTCCGGGTGGAACGGGACGACGCGGACGGCGAAGCCACAGCTTCCGCTCCGGGCGCACTCGACTTCACCCGCATAGAGGTGATCGGCGCCGGAGGATTGGCTCAGGGCCAGATCGATGTGGGCGCCCTCGCCGATGCTGCCGTCCGCGGCGACGAGGCCGTAGTAGGCCTCGACGCCGACGTCGGCTGGAGAGAGCCCACCCAGGGAAACCCGGGCGGAAACCTTCAGCTTCGACCCCACCAGGAACTCGCTGCTGCCGCCGTCCACATCCACGTGGGTGACCTTCACTTCCGATCCGTGAGCGTGCAGGCGTTTCCGCCATGCCAGCAGGGATTCGACGCGGGCTTTGTCGCCGGCGAGGCGGATGAGCCGTTTGGCGGCCGGGAGATAGAAGCGCTCGGCGTATTCGGCAACCATGCGGTTGGTGCTGAAGACGGGCGAGAGCCTCTTCATGGACGCCTTCATTTTGGCGAGCCAGCCGCGCGGGATGCCGGCGGCGTCGCGATCGTAGTAGAGCGGCACGATGTCGTTTTCGAGGATGTGGTAGAGCGCCTCGGACTCCACCTGGTCCTGATATTCGGGGTTGCTGTACTCTTCCCCATTGCCAATGGCCCAGCCCACTTCTCGGTCGTAAGCCTCGTCCCACCAGCCGTCGAGAATAGAGAGGTTGAGCCCGCCGTTGGCGAGCAGCTTCATGCCGCTGGTGCCGCTGGCTTCGTTGGGGCGCCGGGGGGTGTTCAACCACACGTCGGCGCCCTGCACCAGGTAGCGCGCCACGGAGATGTCGTAATCTTCCAGGAACACGACGCTGCGCCTGACCTGGGGGTCGCGGGCGAAGCGGATGATCTGGCGGATCAGTTCCTTGCCTTCGTTATCGTGAGGGTGGGCCTTGCCGGCGAGCAGGATCTGGACGGGGCGGCCGGAGTTGACGAGGATGCGTTTGAGCCGCTCGACGTCGCGGAGCAGGAGGGTAGCGCGTTTGTAGGTGGCGAAGCGGCGGGCGAAACCGATGGTAAGGACGTCGGGATCGAGTACCTCTTGGAGACGGCGGACTTCGGCGGTGGATGCTTTGCGTTGCAGGGCCGAGTTTACCGAGCGCTCACGCACGTACGCCACCATGCGGCGTTTGCGTTTGCGATGCATTTCCCACAGTTCTTGAGCGGGAATTTCGGCAACGGCTTCCCACATTTTGATGTCGTCGAGACGTTCGCGCCAGTCGGGTTGGAGGTATTGATCGTAGAGACTGGCTAGATCGCCATTGATCCAGGTGGGCTGGTGCACGCCATTGGTGACGGAGGTGATGGGCACTTCCTGTACGGGGAGTTTGGGCCAGAGATTCTGGAACATCTCTTGCGAAACGGCGCGGTGGAGGACGCTGACGGCGTTGCGGAAGGCGGAGGTTTTGAGGGCAAGGACGGCCATAGAGAAACGCTGCGAGTTGTCCTGCATGTTGGTGCGGCCGAGAGACAATAACGTTTCAAAAGAGAAGCCGGCTTTATTGCAGTAATCGTTGAAGTGTTCGTAGAGCAGGCTGGAATCGAAGATATCGATGCCGGCGGGGACGGAAGTGTGCGTGGTGAAGACGTTGCTGACGCGGGTGGCTTCGAGGGCCTGATCGAAGGAGAGGCCGTTTTCCTGCATGAGGACGCGGATGCGCTCGATGGCAAGGAAGGCGGAGTGGCCTTCGTTCATGTGGTGGACGGTGGGCTTGACGCCGAGTTTGGCGAGCGCGCGCAGGCCGCCGATGCCAAGGACGATTTCCTGGCGGATGCGTTTGAGAATGTCGCCGCCGTAGAGCTGATCGGTGATTTCGCGGTGTTCGGCGGAGCGGTTCTGCGGGATGTTGGTATCGAGAACGTAGAGCTTGACTCGGCCGACGTCGATGCGCCAGACCTTGATGAAGAGCTCGCCGGTGGGGAGGTTGACGCTGACGATGATTTCGTTGCCGTGGTCGTCAAGGGCGGGGCGCACGGGGAGAGTGTAGAAGTCGTTGAGAGGCGTGCGTTCTTGCTGCCAGCCATCGGGGTTGAGGTGTTGTTGAAGATAACCGCGCTGGTAGAGAAGGCCGACGCCGGTGAGGGCGAAGTCGGAATCGCTGGCGCCTTTCATGTGATCGCCGGAGAGGAGGCCGAGGCCGCCGGAGTAAATCTGCATGCAATCGAGCAAGCCGTACTCCATGGAAAAGTAGGCGATGCGGGGGGTAGCGTCGGTGGGGATGCTGGAGTGGAGATAGGCGTCGTAGCGCTCGCAGGCGCGTTTGTAGAGGAGGATGAAGCGCGGGTCGGCGGCGGCGCGGTCTAGCTTGTCTTGGGGGATGCGGCCCAGCAATTCGATTGGGTTGTGATTGCATTCCTTCCAGATTTGCGGATCGAGGCGGCGGAAGAGGGAGCGCAGGTTGTGGTCCCAGCTCCAGGACAAGTTGTAGCCGATTTCTGCAAGGCGGTTCAGATTCTGGGGCAGCGCCGGACGAACCAGGAATTCTTTAAGAGGTTGAATTTGATAGGGCATGGAGTACTACGCAGTAGTCCCGATTGAAAGGAGTGGGGGCAAGAGGGCAGAATTCTTTGATGGTGCGACGAAGCAAGTAGAATTTCCTCTAAACAATTCAGTGGATCGAGACGTCTATTGCTAGTTTTGTTTTCTATTTGTATTCTCGCATGGGGATAATAGGACGGGGGATTTGAGGGGAAGGGGTTGCGAGAATTCGAATTGGCTGACAACATGCTTCTGTTGTAGTAATTGGAAAACCGATGCTACGGTGAGATCTGCAAGTCTCGATCGATATCCCTGATGAACTCGCCCCGTTGCTGACCGCTCCGGGTGAGGATCCGGCGCGCGCCTCCCTAGTCGCCTGGGGTCTCGAAGCCTACCGCCAACGCCGACTCTCCGGCTTTCAACTCCGCACCCTTCTTGGTATCGAATCCCGTTACGAACTCGACGGTTTCTTAAAAGATCACAAGGNNAAGTTCGAGATCTACACCATCGAAGAGTGGGAGAAGGATTGGGCGACCATCCAGGAACATAGAAAAGAACACCCGGTTAAGCAACAGGCATGATCGTCGCGGCAGATGCCGGGCACATTCAATATTTGCTGCGCGTCGGAGCTATCGACGTGCTCGCGCCGCTCTATCAAGGGGTACTTGTGCCGCACACCGTTGCCCGGGAATTGCAGCAGCCGAACACGCCCGCTACCATCCGAGCCTGGATCGCGCAGCCGCCTGCCTGGTGTGAGATTTGCTCTGATCCGCCCACTGACCCAAGCCTTCTCACCTTTCTGGATCGGGGTGAGGTCGCAGCCATCATGTTGGCTCAATCGCTGCAGGCGGACCGCCTGTTAATTGATGATCTGGCCGGCCACCAAGAAGCCGAGCCGACACGTGTTGGTGACGGGCACACGGGGCGTCTTAGCGCACGGGCACCTCTCCGGCTTGCTGGATTTTGAGCAAAAGCTTTCCCAACTCCGGCAAACCAATTTTTACGTCTCGAACGATGTGGTCGCGCGCGTACGCCGCGACATCACAGGTGCAAGACATCATTCGGCAACCGAAGCCTGAGGTGTACTTGACGGATGTTTGCGTTAGCCGTTTCGAATTGCCAACGTTAAACGCCCGGGCCGGGAAGCTAGCCGCTCTCTTTCGAGGGTATCGGCGATCAGCGGGTCTGGCATAAAAGGCTCAGCATCGGCCTATAGCAAGACAGGTTGAGGGCAATCAGGCCGTCTGGCAGCAGAGGCGCGCTCGTCGCGTCTGCAGGCCGCCCATTCATAAACACCCTGAAAACAGTGGCGGTGAATGTCCTTCAATTGCGTCGAGGATGGCACGACTGCCTACCATCTCAGACGCTTGGAACGCCCGCAATGGTGCGTCTTTGAGTAAGCCTCTTTCAACCTCCTTACTCTTTTCGGAAACAGCGACAGCAAGACTCGCAAGCAGCGTAGCGGGGACTGGATAATTCCCAGCCCTGCCCCGCACGCGGCGTACCCAACAAGCCGATTTCCGCTCAAAGCTACATATGTGCGCGCGGACCGATTCTGGTGGTTCTGTCGAGCGTAGCGTCGGAGATAGCCATTAGCGTGTCACGCTGCCTGGCAGCGGCGAGACTAATGAGGTTTATCGAAAACGCTTGGTTCCGTCAAAAGCCTGCGCAGTTTCGGAAGGTCTTGGGCGGCATCTTTTTGCGGCGGACGCATCTCGTCTGACGGTCCGGCTTTGTTAGTTAACTCCCTCTGCTTCGATCTTGGCAAGCGCGTTAACTGCCGTGATCTTTGGGACACGTAAAAGAAACCGTACCTTGACGGCTGGTCAATTTTCCCGCCTCGAGCGCGAGCGCGTATAACTCTTCCTCTTCATCTCCTTCCACAATGAACTGCTTCACAGGTCCGAAGAATTGTTCGAGTTCCCCGGCAGTGCAAGTGGGCAGGTAGGCCCGTAAGATGCGCGGATCGTAGAAGCGAAAGTAGACCTGTTCGCCGCGCGAATTTTTCACATAGAGCAGGCTTCGGAAATGACGCCTCACTTCATCGAGCGAAGCATGGGAGCAGACAAAGACACACCAACTCCGGCCCCAGCCGTTCGTTACAATTTCGTCCAGGAATTCAGGCGATTGCGCGGCCGCCGCTATATAGGGCGCTTGTGACGCGAGCTTTACGGCGGATTGGCCTTCGTATAAGCTCCGCCATTCGGCCTTGTCTTGCGCAAGCAACGGCAAAATGGCTGGATCTTGCGCCGCATCCAGCAGAACATATTCGGGTTTGCGCCGCCGGAGCGCCTCCAAGAGGTCCAAGGCCATCGTGCCTCAAAGTCCGTTAATAAACGCCGCTGCTTGTTTTGCGGCAGCTTTCAAGCAGATTCCCGGCCCTGTCGCACCACCACCGGGCATGTCGCCGATCAAAACAGTAAAGCAACCTGAGGCGATGACCCCGCCGGCGGCTGTCTCATCGCCCATGCGCGCTGCGAAGCTACCGCCGATCTGCACGGACATTGAGCCCATCGCGATGGCGTCTGGCGACAGCGGATCCTCTACCAAGTCGCCCACTCTCGCGGCAGGCAGGCCTCCTATTAGTACTGTGGGCGCACAAGGCCCGGCGATGGGTCCGCCTCCGGCGGGGCAAACGTGCGGGTCAGTCAATCGCGCGGCTGGGGGCATAAATCAATGAGTCTCCTTGTCCACTTCCGTTCCGGCATTCATTCCTATTTCGTCCTCATAGCGGCGAATCTCGCGCTCCATTTCCTCTGCGCTGAGGTTCTCCAGGCAAAACTTCGCCCAGAATTGCCGGCACCATTTCTCCGACTCGCTGGAAGGATCGGCCACCATGCATAATTCCAAAACAGTAGTGGCCGGATTAAACGGTTCGGCCGGACTTTGCGAGAGAAAAGGCTGGATTGGGAAATAGCGCGGCTCATCGGACGTGCCCTTCCGCGGGAAGTCAGGGTGCTGAATTACACGCACGCCGCGCCGAGCGTTGAGGTTAATGGCGCTGAAAATCGGGTTGCCGTCTTGCTCCTTCGCGGGGGGGAACCACGCTTGCCAATCGCCGTTTGCGTTCTCGGCGATGACGCTCTTAAATAAGTAGGTGAAAAACATCTCAAGCAGCATGTACTGCTTTGTGTCACTGCGATAGCCTGCAAACGGAAACAAGGCGTTGCGTTTTAGGTCGCTCAAGGTTTCTTCCGATTCGGATGGCGGTTGCGGGTTTGTCACAAATCACTCTTATTTACGATACAAAGCTGGGGCCATCGCCAAAACAATCCACGTCATAGCGAATACCTCCTGCCACTCCAAACACGGGAAAAGATTTTTGGCCCATGCGGCCGCCGCTGGCGGGTCCGGTCTGAATATAGTTCTCTGCCTTGGCGATTACGTCCACGCGCACGGCCAATTGCCGCTTGCCCAGCATCGCCTGGGTGGTGGCAGAAAGCCCTAAGCCCTGGCCCACCGTGACAGGTGTCGGCTGCGTGATAGCCGGTGCGCCAATCGTCGACGCACTGGTGCCACCGCAATCCACACCCTGCGCATGTACTCTGACCGTATAGCGCTTCTTGTTGCAATCCTGACACTCTGTTGCTTTCGGTACTGCTTTGGCGTCCGTATTGGTGGTGGCGCGCGGCTTCGACATGAGATAGGTAATACCTAAGGCACCGCCCACGGTTAGGACAGTGCCACCGACCAGCCAGGCTGCTTCGCCCCACGGTGGCGGTATCAATAAGGTTGGCGCTGCTGCTGCGTAACCACCCATCGTTTCTCTTTTATCCTCGCTTCTGTTGCGCGCCTAGTGTGGCTGCCGCTTGATAAGAGACCGCTAGATTTCGCACCTTGGCGCTTGGATGAAAGAGCTTATCGTTCAGGCCGCGCGCAAATATAGGATTTTGCCAAAAGCGATTGTCACTGACCAAACGCAAATAGACCCACAAACAATGATCGTCAAAATCTTCGATCTGATAACGCCAAGCCGCCTCTACCGCTTCACTCACTACCGCCAAGACGATTTCTTTACTAAGCCCGTTTACAACCTGCGGGTGGGCTTTCGAAAGATTTTGCCGAATTTCTTCACAATGCCGCTTAAGAGAATGCCGTTCGGCTGCTTGCCTGAGCGCCTGCTCTTGTTCGGCTCGAATGGTCAACATGTGGGCAATCGCTGGACTAACGAACCGTGAGTTTAGCATAATCGGACCGATTGCTGGCTCTGTTGGCAACCTGCTCCACAAGACAAGGATAATGGGGTGATGCCATTCCTGTCATTCAGCGAGGTGAGCTACGTTACGGGCGGACGCTTGATTTTGGACAAGGTGAGCTTGAGCATCGAGCGTGGGGAAACGTTGGTGCTGCTGGGGCGGAGCGGATCGGGGAAGACGACGGCGCTGCGATTGATTAACCGATTGCTGACGCCTACGAGTGGCGGGATTTATCTAAATGGACAGAACATAGCGGAGCTTGATCCCATTGCGTTGCGGCGCAAGACGGGGTATGTGATTCAAGAGTTGGGATTGCTGCCGCATTGGACGGTGGAGCAGAATGTGGCGCTGGTGCCGCAGTTGTTGGAATGGCCGGAAGGGAAGAGGCAGGCGCGGGCACGAGAGTTGCTAACGCAAGTTGGGCTCCCGGGCGAAGAGATGGCCCAACGGAAGCCACATCAGTTATCAGGTGGGCAGCGGCAGCGTGTTGCGGTGGCGCGTGCTCTGGCAGCGGAGCCGGATTTGTTGTTGTTTGACGAACCGTTCGGCGCGCTCGATCCGGTCACGCGGCATGAGATGCAACAGCAGGTTTTGGCGTTGCGGCAACATTATAAAGTGGCCATGGTGTTTGTGACGCATGATGTGACGGAAGCTTTAATTTTGGGGACTCGCATTGCGGTATTGGGGGAAGGGAAGTTGGAGTGCCTGGTTTCCCCGCAAGAGTTTGTGAAGACTAACACGCCGGTGGCACGCTCATTTTTGAATACGCTGCCCCCTCCCTCATTAATGCAAGGAGCGGCCGTTTGACCGTTCTGTTCTTGCTGTTGTTTTTCAAATTAGGATTTGATGCGCCGTTGCCTGATCCGCAGGTGTTGCGGCAGCGCGCGATTGCCAGTGCGGAGAGACAAGCGAAGGAATTAGAGAATTATTCTTGCGCCGTTCGCGAGGAATCTTACGACTACAACAGTGACGGATCAGTGAAAAAGAAACATTGGACATTGAAGGACCGTTTTTTCATAAACGGCCGGAGCATCGGCCATGTATTGGAACGCGACGGCAAACCGCTGAACGAGGGTGAAGCGAAGAGGGAGCAGGAGCGGGTTGACAAACTTGTCAAGAAGTACAGCAGCGAAAAACATGCGGATAAAGACGAGCAGGAGATGGAGCACCAACTCGACGTGTTCCTGAAAGCTCAGCGCTTTAGTAATGGTCACCGCGAACAACGGGACGGACGCAGCATTGTGGTTTACGATTTGTCGGGAGATCCGAATTTCAAACCAAAAAAGGTGGAGGAGCGCGCGATTCAGGCGCTGAGCGGGCGGATTTGGGTAGACGAAGAATTGGGCATGTTGCAGGAGATGAAGCTGCAAACGGACCGCGATATCAAGATAGCGGGCGGCATTGCGAATCTGCACAAAGGGTTTCAACTGCATGTGGTGCAACAGCGGCAGCCGGACGGAGTCTGGTTGGAAAAACTAGCCGAAGGAAGCGGGGATGCGCGTGCTCTTTTTATGCGTCAGCGCTTTCGCTTTCATGAAGAGACGGACAAGTGCCATCTCTTTTCAGTAGACACGAAGCAAAAAATACAGGCGCCGAAATAGGAACCGCTTTTGGACCCTTACGTTCTTAAGACACTGATTCATGACATTGCGGAAGCGACCGGCGAGCACATTGTATTGGTGGGCGTTTCGTCGGCGATTGCGATTACGCTGGGCGTCGGCCTGGGGATTTTAGGGACGCGGCATAAGACACTGCGCAATGTGTCGATTTCGATTGCGAATATTCTGCAAACCATTCCGAGCGTGGCATTGTTTGGATTTCTGCTGCCGATTCCGTTCATTGGCGGCATTGGGAAACATACGGCGATTTTGTGTCTGGTGTTGTATTCGCTGCTGCCGATTTTGCGAAATACGGTGGTGGGGATTGGCAGTGTGGATGGACCGTTGCGCGAAGCGGCGGTGGCGATGGGGATGACCGACCGGCAATTGCTGCAGATGGTTGAATTACCCATGGCGGCGCCGACGATTTTGGCGGGCGTGCGGATTGCGTTGGTGACGAATATTGGTACGGCGGTGATTGCGGCGATTATAGGCGGCGGCGGTTTGGGCGTGCTGATTTTTCGGGGAGTGGAATCGCTAGATACGCTGCTGATTCTGGCGGGGGCGGTGCCGGCGGCGTTGATGGCGTTGCTTGCGGATGGGCTCATGTCTTACTTGGAGAAGCGAGTGGCAATTCGATGAGAGTTTTGTCGACGCTGCTGGTTTGCGTTTTTCTGACGGGCTGCGGACGGAGCGGGGCCATTGTTATTGGGTCGAAGAATTTTGTGGAGCAGTTGTTGCTGGGAGAATTGGCGGCACAGCAGTTAGAGCGCAAGTTGCATGTGCAGGTAGACCGCAAGTTTAATTTGGGCGGAACGCTGCTGGCGCATGGGGCGCTGGTGAAGGGCGATATTGATTTGTATCCGGAGTATACGGGTACAGCGCTGAACGTGGTGCTGCGGGAGCAGGGGTCGGGCGATCCGGCGGAAGCGTTTCGTGCGGTACATGATGGCTATGAACAGCGCTTTCACTTGCGCTGGTTGGAACCGTTGGGTTTCAATGATACCTTCGCGATGGTGGTAAGGAGCGAGGATGCGCGCAAGCTGGCCGAGCCGACTTTGACAGCGGCAAAAGCTCGGCAATGGCGGCTGGGCGTGGGCTATGAATTTCTGACGCGCACGGATGGTTTGCGCAGCCTGGACCAAACGTACGATATTCGCTGGCAGGGAACGCCGGAAACGATGGATCTGGGCTTGCTGTATCGAGCGTTGGAGCAGCGGCAAATTGATATGGGCGCGGCGAATTCGACCGATGCGCAATTGGCGGATAAAACATTTACGGCACTGCGCGATGATAAGAAGACATTCCCACCGTACAACGCATGCTTTGTGGTGCGCGAGGAATTACTGGCGCACCGGCCCGATATTGCCTGGGCGCTCGGACTGTTACACAACAAAGTGAGCGAAGACGCCATGCGTATGATGAACCGGCGTGTGGTTACAGCGCACGAGCCGGTGGCGAAGGTGATTAAAGATTTCTTGGAGACGCTTGACATAGCGCGATGATCAACAAACTTGTACTTGAAAATTTGAAATACCGCTGGGTGCGCACGCTGGGGAGCGCGCTGATTGTGGGCATTCTGGTGGCGTCGATCATCACGCTGATCGGATTGAGCCGGGGGATGCTGGAAGAGAGCGCGGCGCGTGCCAAGGGTACAGGGGCGGATATCGTTTTGCGGCGCGATACCGGCGGCACGATTTCGTTGAATACCGGACAGATTTCCGAAAAGTTTTTGCCGTTGATCCGGAGCCAGCCGCATGTAGTGCAGGCGGTGGGAGTGTTGACGCAATCGGTGGAAATCATCACGGCGATGAACGGCGTCAACGTTCCGGAATTTGAGAAGATCAGCGGCGGCTTTCATTTCCTGGAAGGCGGTCCGCCGAAGGGACCGGACGACATTGTGGTGGACGAGCCGTATGCGCGGCAGAAACACCTGCATGTAGGAGACACGCTTAAGCTGCTCAATTATGACTGGCATTTGTCGGGCATTGTAGAGGGCGGCATGCTGGCTCGCTTTGTGGTGAGGCTCGACACGTTGCAAGACAAAACGGGCAACACCAACCGCCTTTCGCAGATCTATGTGAAGTTGGATGATCCGGCTCTGACCGATACGGTGGTAGCGGAGTTTAACAAGAAGTTCGCGGGGGAACTGAAAGCCATGTCGATTGCGGATTTGGTGGCGATGTTCAGTATCAGCTCCATTCCGCAGTTGGAGATTTTCATCAAGGTTATTACGGGGATGTGGGTGGCGGTGGGATTTCTGGTTGTGTTTCTTTCGATGTATACCGCGGTGGTGGAGCGGACGCGGGAAATCGGCATTCTCAAAGCCCTGGGCGCGAAACCTTGGATGATTGTGGATCTGCTGATGCGCGAGGCGATTCTGCTGGCGCTGGTGGGATGGGTGCTGGGGGTTGGGATGGCGGTTGTGGCGCGGCAGGTGATTGTGGGTGTGGCGCCGGCATCGCTGAGCGTGATCAACGTGCCCGACTTCTGGCCTTGGGCTGCGCTCATTGCATTGACGGGGGCGCTGCTGGGAGCAATTTATCCAGGGATGAAGGCGGCGCGACATGACGCGATTGAGGCGTTGAGCTATGAGTAGCGTTCCACTGACGGAGGCGGTTCCGGAAATTATCCGGGTATGTAATCTGCGGAAGGTGTATCGAACCGGCGACGTAGATGTAGAGGCATTGCGCGGCATTGATCTAAGCATTCGGCGGGGCGAGTTTGTGGCGGTAGTGGGGCCATCGGGGTCGGGCAAATCTACCTTGTTTCATATATTGGGTGGGTTGGCGCCGCCGACATCGGGAGAAGTTTGGATTGACGGCATCGATTTGCGCAAGATGAGCGAATCGCAGCGGACGGAGATGCGGCAGCGCAAAGTTGGGTTCGTTTTCCAGAAGTATAATTTGCTGCCAACGCTCACAGCACGCGATAATATCGGGCTGGCGCAAGCGATTGCGGGTATTAAAACGCAGCCAGTGGGCTTTGATAATACGCTGAAAATGCTCGGGATTGTGAACCGGTTGGATCATAAACCACGGGCTTTATCGGGTGGCGAGCAACAGCGGGTAGCGATTGCGCGCGCGCTCGTCAATCAGCCAGCAATTTTACTAGCTGACGAACCTACTGGTAACCTGGACACCGCTAACTCCAACGCAGTGTTAGACTTATTGCGTGACCTGAATCAGCGGACCGGGCAAACGATCCTGATGATTACGCATAATCCGGAAGCGGCAGCGTTTGCCGATCGGATAGTGTATATGCGGGACGGAAAAATCGTAGAGAAAGGCGGCGGATAAATTCGGACTAATGGGTTTGATAGCCTACAATAGATTCATTTTACTGCCGACTTTACCTTTTTAGAACTGTTTCCGTGATTCGCCTTTTTCGTGTCTTCATACCTGCGAGTGTCGTTGCTCTCCTCATCTCGGAGATCATTCTGGTATTGGGTTGCTACGTTCTAGCTGTTTTTTTTCTAGGACTTGACCCGGCCTTCTTCCTCTTTGACGAGGGAAATTACTGGAAGCTTCTGGTGGTGACGGGGACGATCATTCTGGGGCTCTATTTCCAGGATCTTTATGGCGACCTGCGGATTGTTACCAACATTTTGTTGGTCCAACAGGTTTGCCTCGCTGTAGGGCTTTCCCTACTCATTTCTGCTTTTATTGGTTATATCGATCGAACCGCGATGCTGGGTCGAACGCTCATGATGATCGGCAGTCTAGGTGTGGTGGTGCTGCTGCCCCTATGGCGGATCTTTTTCTGGCGGTACGTGATTGCGGGGTTACGGTCGGAGCGGGTGCTGCTGCTAGGGAATTCGAGCATCCTGGGTGAAGTGATTACAGTGCTGCTGGCCAGGCCGGAGTTTGGGTATAAGCTGGTGGGTTATTTGTGCGAGGATCAACCCTGCGATTTTCCGATTCCTTGTTTAGGCACAGTGGCGGATGTGCGGGCGGTGTGTGAGCAACACCGACCGATGCGCATTGTCGTAGGTATGGCGGAACGGCGCAACCGATTGCCGGTGCAAGACTTGCTGGAGATTCGGTTTGGCGGAGTGTTCGTGGAAGATGCTGCCGACACTTATGAGATGGCGTTGCACCGTGTGTGCAGTAGTAAGATTCAGCCGTCGCAATTGATTTTTTCGAGCATGCTGGGTCCGCGTCGGAATGCGATTACGCTACAGGTTTTCTACTCGCTGCTTTTTAGTTTGTTCGGATTGATTGTGGCGGCGCCATTAATGGTGCTCACGGCCCTGGCGGTGAAGTTGACGTCGAAGGGTCCGATGCTATACCGGCAGCGACGGGTGGGCCTAAATGGCCGGGTGTTTACGGTGTACAAGTTCCGCTCCATGTATGTGGATGCGGAAGCGCGAACGGGTGCGGTTTGGGCGACGAAGGATGATCCGCGCATTACGCCACTCGGGAAGTGGCTGCGGAAGTTGCGATTGGATGAATTGCCGCAGTTGTGGAATGTAGTGAAGGGCGAGATGTCGATGGTGGGGCCGCGACCGGAACGGCCGGAGTTTGTGGATATGCTGGCGCAGCAGATTCCCTACTATCGGCAAAGGTTGGCGGTGAAGCCGGGCATAACGGGTTGGGCGCAGATTAACCACAAGTACGGCGACACGCTGGTGGATTCAATGATCAAGCTGGAATATGATCTCTATTACATCAAGCACTTGGCGCCGGCGCTGGATTTTTACATTATTTTCCATACGATTAAGGTGATGTTGTTGAGTAAGGGTGCGCAGTAGACTCGCCCGCCCGCCTCTGGACTGTCAGAAGGCTCGCCCTGCTTGACGGCATGGCCCGAAGCGAGGAGTCTGGAGCCGACCATCGACGGCGATGGTTGTGCGAGCCGCGAACTCGCGCGGGCGCGAGCGTGGCAAGGAAGGTCGCGCGCTGGAGCAATGTTGGGGCCATGCGATATCAGAGGAAACCGAGTTAATGAAGAGTAATCGCCTCTGGCGGCGCGGGATTAAATAGGGTATGACCTCGGCCAGGGCAGACGTTTTGTTCCGGCGCGTGCTCCCTGATGGTCGCAATTCTGGAGACGTGGTCGGGCTCCCGAGATGCGGAGGTCGCAGATCAGAATGGCCTACCGCGGAGTGGATTAAGTTGGGTGACTGCGCCTTCACGCTATCAGGAAATTAACGTGGTTGAGACCTTTGATCCGAATGCAACTGCGAGTTAGCGCAAGCCCTCGAATTTGAGGGAGGACTCGGCGCCGTAGCGGTGGTAGTTGGAGAAGCTCATCTGGTTCCATTCGCGGCGTTTCGATTCTTCGTAGGAAACAGCGTAGGCGGCGGAGTTGGGCAAGAGCCACGTAGTGCCGTTTAGATCGACAGCGGCGAGGGAGACATCCCAATCTATTTCGGAGATGCGGGTTTCGGCGGGAATTGCGATGGACTTGCGGGAGATTTTGAGAATTTCGCCGGAGGCCACGGAGATCCAAACGTCTGTGGTGAAGGGTATCTGGTAATGCTGAGAGCCGACTTCGAGATCCCACGGGCTTTGCTTTTCAGAGACTTCGAAACGATAGATCGCGGTGGGACTACCTGCTAGCGTTTCGAAGGCAACAAAGTTGACAGGCTGGATTTCTAAAAGCTTTCCCGTTTGCTGCAGCAGCGTACCGAATTCGCCTTCAGACCACGCGCCGGCGATAGCGGACATGGACGGACGGCTGTTCTTGTTTTGGAAAATGTCGCTGTAATGTTCGACGCCATTTTCAAACGAGAGGTTGGTGGATACCTGGTCGATAAAGCGTGTCTTTGAGCCTTTGAGATCGCCTTTGTAGCGTTGGATTTCCTCGCGACAGACGAAGGATTTGAGGGTGGAATAAAGGTCGCCATTGGCGGCCCGCGCTCGCTCAAGGAGTTGCTTTTCCTGTGGTAGCTTAATGGAAGCGTTTGGAGCTTTTTCACCATCGGATGTTGAATCCGCTGGCATCGCGAAAGCCCCAAACGCCGACAAAAATAACGGCAGAACCGCAAGATAAGACATAACAACCAGTCCTTAACGGGATTGCTTCAACCGTCTTTCGCGTGTCGTTCTAACTGCTATTGCCGCGATTGCGTTGTTGAAGACTTTCCCGTCAAATATTTCATCGGCGAAAGTGGAGCTGGTGTTAAGGAAATCGGTTGGGAAGGGCGGGACCGGATCTATTGATGGGATGCGCGTCGAAAATCGGCAACGGCCTTTTCGTGTTCGGCGAGGGTGGACGTGAAGTGATGGCCGCCTGAGCCATCGGCACGCGCGACGAAGTATAAGTAGCTGTCATCAGCTGGATGCAAGGCTGCTTGGAGTGAGAGCTTGCCGGGATTGGCGATGGGTCCGGGCGGTAGACCCGTGTGCGCGTAAGTGTTGTAAGGGTTGGTGCTGGCGAGGTCGGACTTGTGGATGACGCCGTTATAGCGGTTTTCGAGCAGCGCGGCGTAGACAGTGGTGGGATCGCACTGGAGCGGCATGTTGAGTCGCAAACGGTTGGTGAAGACGCTGGCGACCATGGGGCGTTCGGCGCCTAACCCCGTCTCCTTTTCAAC
This sequence comes from Bryobacterales bacterium, assembly GCA_003169195.1. Classification (GTDB taxonomy): domain Bacteria; phylum Acidobacteriota; class Terriglobia; order Bryobacterales; family Bryobacteraceae; genus Bog-105. Next base: position 14,769 of record PMQB01000119.1, on the reverse strand, counting down.
GAGCGAGGCTAGGGTTACGAAGCGATGCACCTCGGCGGGGGGCAGTGGATCGGGCTGAAGGGTGTGCCACTCTTTGTGGAACTCATTGGTCATCATGTGGCACAGTTGCGCCGCAGTTGTGCTGTGCGTCACTTGATAGGTGGAGGGGAAGAGATAACCTTCCAGATCTGGAGCGCTAGGGTCTAGATCGTGAACGCTAGTGGGGTCGGCGGCCGCTTTGAGAAAATCGATGGCTTTGACGGACGTTTCTTTTTCGAGAATGCCAGCGATGTCGAACATATTGCTGCCTTCGGGAATGGTGACGACGACGAAGTAAACTTGGCCGCGGCGGATCTTGTCGAAGATCGCAAAGGGTGTTTGCTCAGGGCCAAAGCGATATTCGCCGGCTTGGAGGCGCGCGCGGCGATTGAGTGCGCGTGCAACAAGAAAGGCCCAATTGGAACGAACGAGCCCTTCGCGAGCGAGCAAGTTGGCAATGGTCTGAGAGGACATGCCGCGATCGATTTGTATGAAGGTTTCGTCTTGGGGGGCGCGGAAGGGCCCGAGATACCAAAAGCCGGCAACGCCAAGGCCGCCGAGCATGAGGGCAAGAAAAAGGGCAACAACGAAACGTCGTGCGCCGGAACGGCTAGCCAATGATTTCTCCTGGTTCGGGAATAGGTTCTTGTTCTGAGAAAGATTCGTTTTGCAGAAAGCCGAGATAGCTTTCAAGGATGAGTATGGCGGACATTCGGTCGACCGCTTGACGGCTTTGTAAGAGAGACGCGCCACCTTCGCGCATTAAACGCTCGGCTTCTTTGGAAGAGAGGCGTTCATCCCAGTAGACAACCGGGAGGCGAAGAGTTTTGGAGAGGCGTTCGGCGAACTCGCGGGTGTATTCGCTTTGGCGGCTTTCGTCGCCGCTCATGTGGAGGGGCTTGCCAACAAGCAGAGTGTGGACGCGGTAGGTGGCAGCGATTTGCTGAAGCGCGGCGATATCTTCGCGAATGCGCGTGCGCGCCAGTGTGTTTATGCCTTGTGCGGTGAGACCTAATTCATCACTCACCGCTAAACCGATGCGTTTCTTGCCTACATCAAGAGCCAGCACGCGGCCGCTCTTGTTCATAGAATTTCTATCTGCCAATTCTGAATTATAGAGGGTGCGAAACTGATAACAGAAGCGCGTGGGACGAACTTCTTCGCTTTGGCAGTGATCAATACAGAAACACGCACATCAGACCGGGCTGTTAGCCTGGCAATTTCGGTGATTGCCCTGGCGGCGACCGTGGCGTTGCTGTACTTCGGCAAAGACTTTTTCATCACGATGATTGTGGCGGCGGTGTTCGCGTTTATTCTAGACCCGCTGGTCATTTTGGTGATGAAGCTGCGCGTGCCGAGAGCCGCAGCCACCGGCATTGTGATTGTGGTGGCGCTGATGCTTGTGTACTTGCTGAGCCTGGTGATTTGGACACAACTGATCACGTTGAGCGAAGATTTGCCCACTTATAGTTCACGGATCAACGAATTAGTAGATAAGGCCAACGATAAGTTAGACGATTTCGAGAAGAGAACCGTTGATTCTGTTGTGCCGAGCAGCTTGCGTCAGCAAGAACAGCAGATACAACAAAAGCCACAGGAAGCGGAGAAAGCCCGGCGGAGGCGGCGGCTTTCCGCTCCTGCGCAACTACCGCCGCCTGAACAGCAGATTCAAGAAGTGCGCATTCATAACGAGCCGAAACCTCTGATTACTACTGTATACAGCTATGCGGCGAGTTACTTTCATATTGTGGTGATGGCGTCGTTCGTGCCTTTTTTGGTGTATTTCATGTTGAGTTGGCGCGACCACATTAGCCGGACGTTTCAGAAATTGTTCCAGGGTGAGGCGCGTTTTGTGGTGGACCGAAGTTGGTCTGGTATTGGGGAATCGACCCGCGGCTATGTGCTTGGCAATTTCATGTTATGGGTTTTTGTGAGCAGCGTGAGCGCCATTGCCTTTTTCTTGTTGCAAGTGCCGTACTGGCCGCTAGTGGGGCCAGTGAGCGCGTTCTTTAGTCTAGTGCCGTACGTGGGATTGCCGCTGGCATTAATTCCGCCTGTTTTGGCAGCTTTGGCCATTCCGAACAAGTTCAAAGTAGTGGCATTAGTGGTGGTGATTACAGCCATGCTGCATTTGATCGCCATGAACTTCCTGTATGCCAAGATCATTGGACGGCGCGTGCGGCTGAATCCGTTTATTGTCACGGTGGCGTTGATGTTCTGGGGCATGCTGTGGGGCGGGGCAGGGCTGCTACTCGCGGTGCCTGTCACGGCCGGAATCAAAGCGGTTTGCGATAACGTGGAATGGCTGCAAGATTATGGGCGGTTATTAGGCGATGACTGATATCAAACCCACAAGACTGGCTGGCGGATGAAGTAGTTGCGGATCACTTCATCGACATCGGAATCCGCAGGCAATCGTTTCCAAACATCCAAATAATCGGGGCGCTGCAGCGCTAAAGCGCCGAATAACAGAGACTCCTGACGCATGGGCCAATATTTGAAATACATGACGTCGGGCGGCAGCGGCCAATGTTCTTTGCGGCGGATGTAGGGAAACATGTACGCCAAGGCGTTGCCAATGCTGCGGCCGTCGGGTGTGGAAAAATCCCAAAGATCGACCCCAGTGGTTTCCGACAAAATCTGGCAGAGTGTGGCGAGAGCTTCGAGATTAAAGAGGCAGTAGCCGTACGGTTTCGTGCGCTTCATTTCGAGCGGAAGTGTGCCGTCGGGATCGATTTGACCAGGGACGATGACGGTTTTAAAACGGTCGACGGCATAGAGCAATAAATCTTGATTGCCGCTGAGTTTTGCGAAGGCCGCGACTTGCATGAGCCAGCAGGTGGCGTGATTGTTTTTGGTGTCACGTTCTTCGATGCCGTTCTTGCTGGTGGTCATCCAGTGCAGATAAGAGACAAACCAAGCGCGCGCCGCTTCGTCTTCGGACTGGGAGAGTGAGCCGGATTCGACGAGGAAGGGAATGGCACGCGCTACTTCGACCAGTTGGATGGTGTCGATGACGCCAGTGCCGCGCCCGGTAGAGCGGCCGTGGATGGCTTGGGCGAACTCCAAATTTGGGTTCATGCGGGTAGCTTCGTCGATGAACCAGGCGCGGATGTGGGCAGCGGCTTGATCGGAGTAGCGGCGGTCGTGGGTGAGCGTCCAAGCGGCAGTGAGGGTGGGTGCTTGCACACTGAGGCGCATGAGGAACTTGCGGTGATCGACGAAGTTGTCGGGATTTGTCATGCCGTCGCGCTGGAGGTAGGGAGCGTCAGGATTGGCAGGATCAGGCCACCAGTAGTCGCCTTCAGAGAAGAAATCGTGCAGGCCACCGGCGCTGCGCGAACACTGGGCGGCGGTGACGGTGAGCGGTTTGCCTAAAAGGTAACGTTGGGCGCTGTGGAGAACGCGGGCGCGATCGAAATCGGCAACGTTGAATTTGATTTTGTTAGGGGCGAAAGCGGCGGCGGTGCTGGTGGCTAGAAACTCTCTTCGGGTGAGTCTACTCATTGACGTTTATGACAACGAGGTTAAGGTGAGGCTGCCGGGAGTTGGTGATGAATGGGCGCAGCATTTCACTAGCGGGATGGAGCACCTGTCGAATAGAGTAACAAAGCTGGAAGAGCGCGACCGCACTAGATGGTAAGAACCAACCAGTACTGAGATATTGGGGACGCCGGGGGAGAGCAGGGTCGCGAGCAGGTGGTGCGCATCACCGCGTGCCAATTGGCGTGCTTATCGAGCACGGCGGCGGCATCCTTGGGATTGTTCACAAATGCTGCCAACTTGATGGAGCGTTTGGGGTGGAAGCCTTCTTCGCGGAAGCGGATCATGTTGTCGACCCAGACGGCGGCTTGGGCTTTCATGTCGTTGGTACCGCGACCGTAGAAGTAGCCGTTCTCTTCCATTATGGGGAAGGGATCGTGGGTCCAGTCTTCGCGCTTGGCTTCGACGACGTCGACGTGGGCGAGCAGCAGAATCGCTTTGGCGTTTGGGTCGGTGCCATGGAGAATAGCGAGCAGGCCGCCTTTTTTGGGATGGCCGGGCGGGACGAAGATGCGCATATCAGCGTCGGGATAACCAGCAGCTTTGAGGCGCGCGGCCATGCGGGTGGCGGCGAGGGTGCAATCGCCGGAGGACAGAGTGGCGTTGGTTTCTGGGAGTTCTTTTTAGTTGTCGCGAAAGCGGAGAAGGGTGGGATCGGTGGATTGGACGGAGGCAGGAATACACAAGACGGTGAGGGCTAAGAGTAGATTGATTTTCAATTTGTAAACCATGGCGGAACGGTGTTTAAGCCAACGGGATCATTTGCTCGCAGATTTGCGATACGCGGCGCAGGTGGCGGGGTCTTCGCAGGTGAGCAAAACGAAAAGTTCTGACCGGATTTGCCAGGCCGTGGCGTAGTGCTTCCACATAGCGAGATAGGTGCCGGTGTAGGCGAGTTTACCGTTGGGTAAGGTGGCAGTCCAGTGGCGGTGTTCGGCGGCGATGGGTGCTACGTCGGAGGCCTCGATTTTTTCGGAGGTGCGTTCGTAGGGGACGGCGTTGGGGTTCTTGAATTCGGCGGCGACGTCGTTGAGCCAAGCTGCACGAGTGGGCACGAACAGACCGTTGCCGCGTACGATGCGAAATCGGGAGCGAGGGTTTCCGCAAAAACTTTGGTGTTGTGTTGGGCGAGTGCTTGATTGGAACGAGTGCGGGCGGCTCGAATTTCGGCGACGTCATCTCTTGGGGTTTGGGCAGCGGCGGTGAGCACAAATGCGACGAGAAGAATGGCTTGCTGTTGCATGGTCTTGGTCGATGCTAACACCTTGCGCTCGATATAATCGCGTCGACGAATATGAGTTTTCGCGCGGTGTTTCTTTATGTGGTTGTAGGCTGGATGGCGATGCCGCCGACGTGCGTAGCGCAGACTAAGACGGCGAATGGCTATGAGCCGAAGTGGTGGAAAGAAGCGGTGGTGTATCAGGTGTATCCGCGATCTTTCAAAGATTCGAATGGAGATGGCATTGGGGATCTGCCGGGCATAACGTCGAAGCTGGATTACATCAAGGGCGTTGGGGCCAATGTGATTTGGCTGAGTCCGCATTATGATTCGCCGAATACGGATAACGGGTACGACATTCGCGACTATCGCAAGGTGATGATGGAGTTCGGCACGATGGCCGATTTCGATGGGTTGCTCAAGGGCGTGAAGCAGCGCAAGATGAAGTTGATTCTCGATTTGGTAGTGAATCATTCGAGCGATGAGCATGCGTGGTTTGTAGAGAGCCGAAAAGCCAAAGAGAATCCGTATCGCGATTACTACATCTGGCGGCCAGGGAAGGACGGGCATGAGCCGAATAANNCCGGATTTGAACTGGGACAACCCGAAACTCCGTCACGAAGTGTACGACCTGATGAAGTTCTGGTTAGACAAAGGTGTGGATGGGTTTCGGATGGACGTGATTCCGTTTGTTTCGAAGCGCGAAGGTTTGCCCGATCTGCCGGCGGATTACTTGAACCGGCCGCAGTATTACTACGCGATGGGTCCGCACCTGCATGAGTATTTGCAAGAGATGAATCGCGAGGTGCTGGCGAAGTATGACGTGATGACGGTGGGTGAGGCGTTTGGCGTGACGCTGGAGCAGACGCCGACGCTGGTGGACGAACGGCGCGGCGAGTTGAACATGATTTTCAACTTCGACGCGGTGCGGGTGAATCGCGATGGCGGGCGTTGGCGTGCGTGGACGCTGCCGGAGTTGAAGGCGGTGTACGCGATGCAAGACAAGGCGCTGGATGTGCATAGCTGGAACACGATTTTTCTTTCGAATCATGACAACCCGCGATTGGTGTCGAGCTTTGGGGAGGATTCGCAGGCGTTTCGTGTGCGGTCGGCGAAGTTGCTGGCGATGATGCTGCTTACGCTGAAGGGCACGCCGTTTGTTTTTCAAGGGGACGAGTTGGGGATGACGAACTATCCGTTTCAGCGGATTGAAGAGTTCGACGATATTGAAGCGAAGAATGGTTGGAAGGCGACGGTGTTGACTGGGCAGGTGAAGGCGGGTGATTATCTTGCTAATTTGCGGAAGATGAGCCGCGATCATTCGCGTACGCCGATGCAGTGGGATCGTTCGGCGAATGCGGGGTTTACGAGCGGCGGGAAGCCGTGGCTGGCGGTGAATCCGAATTACCGGGAGATTAATGCGAGGCAGGAGTTGAGCGACCCGAATTCGGTTTATCACTTTTACTCGAAGATGATTCAGTTTCGCGGGAAGACGCCGGCGCTTGTTTACGGGTATTTTGTGGATCTTGATCCGCTGAATAGGAACGTTTTTGCTTATACGCGAACGTTGGGAACGGAGAAGTATCTGGTGGTTCTGAATTTTTCGGCGGGTGCGGTTCGCTATGCGCTACCGGGCGGAATGAAGGCTGGGCATTGGCAGCTGTCAAATTTGGCCGGTGCGAAAGAAGATGCCGCCACCGTGTTGCAGTTGAAGGCTTGGGAAGCGCGCGTGTATAAACAGTAGCGCGGCCATTGGTGATGACCGCGCTAGATTAATGATTCATTTTCCGTGAGTGGTGGAGGCCATCTGATCGCGAATGGGCCAACCTTCCGAAGTTTCCAATTCGTGGAAGGCTTTTGCGAGCTTTTTCGCGAGCTTAACATCGAACGTTTGTTTTTCGTTGAGACGTGATGCGAAGTCGCCCCAGAGTGCGACGAACTGGTTTGCTTTGGCAAGGAATTGCAGGCGAGCGAATTCTTCGTCGCGAGCGATGGCGGCCCGACGAGCGTCTTCGACACTGCGGTCGTCCATAGAGCGGTTGAGGAGTTCCAACTGGCGGCTGGCTTGGGTAATGGGATCCATCGGAATAGCCGAGATTGGAGTGGGCGTTGGCGATTGCGCACTTAAAAAGCGTGCGCAGAGAAATAAAGAAAACGGCAGCAGTTTTCGCAAGAAAGATTCTCCCTTTGTGATGTCTGGAATTTCAGTACAACGACAGAGTTTGAGAACGGGCGAACTTGGGTGGAAGGTCTAGACGAGGAAGGAAAGAAGCCTACAAGGCTTTCGGACTACTCTTTCACTATAGCGAGTGGCGGGCGCGCGTGCAACTAGTAAGAGTTTGTACTGGGTTTAGGTTTTTCCCCAAGAAAGCGGGATATACTCGCAGTTTGCCAGATAGATTTATAGGTTCAAGGCGGCGGCGCCCGGGATTGTTGTTTGCCGCGATTGTTGTTCTCGTCCTTCTCGTGGGTTCGCGCTACATTGCGAGCACATTTATTGACTACAACTGGTGGGGCGAAATTCATCAGCTCGCTACCTGGTGGAGCTTGTTGCTATATGGCACGGTTCCAGTGATTCTCGCCGTCGTGCTGCTTTTCCTTGTCTTCGCGGGCGCATTTGTTTTGGGAATGCAAGGTTCGAAAGACCGACTGAGCTATGGATTGCTGACGCGATCGCTGGTCATGAAGCTGGGCTTTGTGGTGTTGGCGCTGCTGAGTTTCATTGTCGCGAGTTCCACGGTTGACAGTTGGACCGTGGTGCGGTTTTTCGGCGGACGGCAACTGGGCGCCACCGCGGGCGAATACGCCGATCCAATTTTCGGCAATGGATTGCACTTCTACTTTTTCGATTTGCCGTTTTTGAATATGCTGGTGTCCGTGCTGCTGGCAGCAAGTATGATCTCGCTGGTGATCTATTGGGTGTCGGCGCATGCGGATCGCATTGGCGATCAGATGCCTACGCGCTTCCCAGCCGAGCTGGCGTTTCAGTTAGAGCGGACGTCTATCCAGCATTTGTTTGAATCGGGTTTCGCGCGGCTGGCGGCGGCGTTGCTGTTAGCGTGTGTTGCGGCAAAGCTCTTTCTGGGGCGCTATGGTTTATTGACGGAAGATCACGGGCAGTATTTAGTGGGCGTGGATTGGGTGGCCGACCACGTGGTTTTGCCGCTGCAATGGCTGTTGATTGCCGGCTGCATCCTGGGTGCGGCGCTGGTAGCGATTAAGAAACCGAAGTGGGCGCTGTTCGTGTTGGTGCTATTGCCGGTGCGCTGGCTGTTGCCTTCGCTGGTTTCGAGCCTTTATGTGCGGCCGAATGAATTGGCGCTGGAACGGCCCTATATTCAGCACCATATTGAAGCAACGCTTTCGGCCTATGGGTTGAATACTCGGGTGCAGGAAAAAGTCCTGAACACGGTGTCGCAGGTGCCGATTGATTATGCAAGCCACAAGGCGGTGTTGGACAACGTGCGCTTGTGGGATTGGAAGGCGTTTCATGACACAATTTCGCAGATTCAACCGCTGAGGCCCTATGTTTATTCGGACACGGACGTAGACCGCTACACGATTGATGGGCAGTTGCGGCAGGTGCTGATGGCGCCGCGCGAATTGCAATTGAGTCAGATTGGCGAGGCCGGTGGCCGTTGGATTAACCCCAACCTGATTTACACGCACGGTTACGGCGTGGTGATGGCGGAGGCAAACCGCATTACGTCGGATGGTTTGCCGGTGCTGTTTATTAAAGATGCGCCGGCGATTGTGACGACGAAGAGTTTGCAGTTGACACAGCCGGAAACGTATTACGGCGAAGTGGAGCATGAGCCAGTTTTTGTAAAAACCGGGCAACCGGAGTTTAATTATCCGTCGGGTTCGCAGAACGTTCAGACGACTTATCAAGGAGAGGGCGGTTTTCTCATTTCGTCTCCGCTGATGCGGTTGGCGGCGGCGTTGCACTACGCGGACGGCAACATTTTGCTGACGGAATATCTAAACGGTCAGAGCCGAATGATGATTCACCGTTCGATTATGGAGCGGCTGGAAACCATTGCCGGGTTCTTGAGTTGGGATTCCGATCCCTATTTGGTGCTGACCAGTGCCGGGCGGCTGGTTTGGATGGTGGATGGCTATATGTCGTCGGAATCACATCCTTACTCGCGTGAACTGTCATTGGGCGACCACAGTTTGAACTACATGCGGAACTCTGTGAAGGCGACGGTGGATGCGTATAGCGGCGAGACAAATCTATACATTTTCAACGATAAGGATGTTTTGATTCAGGCGTATGCGCGGCTGTTTCCGACTTTGTTCAAGCCGAGTTCGGCGATGCCCGCCGACTTGCGGGCCCATGCGCGTTACCCGGAAACGCTTTTTCGGGTGCAGGCGGAAATTTATCGGACGTTTCACATGCATGATCCAGAGGCGTTCTATAACCGCGCCGATTCTTGGGATTTTGCGAAAACGGCGAGCCAGCAATCCGATGGGACGACAACGGTTTCGCCGACTTATGTGGTGGCTGCGCTGCCTGGAAGTTCGACGGCGGAGTTTATGCTGCTGACGACCTTCACGCCCGCGAACAAGGACAACTTGATTGGTGTGATGTATGCGCGCTGTGACGGGGAACATCTTGGCGAGTTGGTGTTTGGGCAACTGGCGAAGCAGAACATTATTTACGGGCCTATGCAGATTGCGGCGCGAGTGAATCAGGACCAAACCATCTCGAAAGATTTGTCTTTGTGGGACCAGCACGGATCGTCGGTGTTGCGCGGGCAGACCCTGGTGTTGCCGATTGACAATAGCTTTTTGTATGTAGAGCCGATTTACATCACATCGCAAACGAGCATGCCGCAGTTGAAGAAGGTTGCGCTGGCAATGGGCGATAAGTTGGCTTATGCAGACACATATGAGCAGGCGTTGGCGCAGTTGATTGAAGAGGTGGGTGGCAAGGGTGGGTCGCAGCCGCCGCTGAATCAGCAAACGCCGGTCGCGAACGAAACTCCGGTGTCCACCACATCACTCACGAATCCGTCCTCCAATCAAGCGGCAGAAACGCTGAAGCAAGTGAGGGAACACTTGCAGAAATATCGAGAGCTGAGTTCGCAGGGTAAGTGGTCGGAGGCGGGAAAAGAGTTGGAAGAAATTCAGACGATGTTGCAGAAGTGATGTTTATCCACAAGTTGTTCGTTGGATTTCAACAGGAAATGCACAGATGTGAGTCGCACGAGTGGAAACGATGGTGGGCCCTACAGAACTCGAATCTGTGACCTCTACCGTGTCAAGGTAGCGCTCTAACCAACTGAGCTAAGGGCCCTTTGTGCGGGAGCACAATTAACAAAGTAACATGCCAGGGTTTTGGTTTGCGAATAGGCGGAGCTAGACATGTTGGGTGTTGCCTTGTAAGAGATCGATCACGTGTGGCACAAGATGCTCAATGGCTTGCAGGGAGAAGAGAGCGCCGCGCGGGGAGCCGGGCAAGTTGATGATGAGAGATCGCTTGCGTTGGCCGGCGAGACCGCGCGAGAGGATGGACATTTTTGTCTGTTCCATGCCGCGGGCACGGATCCATTCGGCGATGCCGGGAATTTCGCGTTCGATGACCAGGCGGGTTGCTTCGGGTGTGACATCGCGTTCGGAGAGGCCGGTGCCGCCGGTGGTGAGGAGGAGGCCTAGTCCTGCGTCAGACCATTCGCATAGCGTGGCGGCGATGGCGGCTGTGTCGTCCGGGACGAGGCCAGTGGCGGCGACTGTCCAACCGAGTTCGATGACGCGGGCTGCTAAAGCAGGGCCTGAAGTGTCGGTGCGGGTGCCGGCGGTCGCAGAATCGCTGACGGTGAGAATTGCCGCCTGAATCATTTTGCGGATTTCCTACGGAAGGTACCGGATTTGCCGCCGGTTTTTTCGACCAAATGAATCTCGCGAATTTCGATGGCTTTGTTGAGGGCTTTCGTCATGTCATAGATGGTGAGGGCGGCGACGGCGGCGGCGGTCATGGCCTCCATTTCAACGCCGGTTTGGGCGACGGTGCGGGCGCTGACGGTGATTTCGATGCCTGCTTTGTCCTGGCGGAATTCCACGGCAACATGGCTGAGCGGAAGCTGGTGGCAGAGCGGAATTAATTCTGAGGTTTTCTTGGCCGCGGAAATGCCAGCGATGCGGGCGATTTCGAGCGGGTCACCTTTCTTGTTTTGGGGGAGCGCGGCGATCACGTCTGGCGGCATGGACACGAAGGCGCGCGCGGTGGCGCTGCGGTTAGTCACGGCTTTAGCGGAGACGTCGACCATGGAGACGGTGCCGGCTTTGTTGTAGTGCGAGAGCTGCGGTTTCTTCATGCTTTGAGCATCACTCGTATGCTATCGCCGACGGCCCAGCTGTCGCGGTCGTGATCGGCAACCAGGAAACAGTTTGCTTTCGCTAAGGCTGGAATGTCGCTTGATCCTTGCCAGGAGATGTGGCGGAGATGTTGGCCGTCATCACTCAAGCGCGCGGGGAGGAAACGGGTAAGACCGCCTTTGTGACGGAAAGGGGCTTCGAAACGGGCGCTGAGAAGAGGCAGGATGATGTTGCTGGCGCCGGATAGAAGTTCGATGGCGGCCCGAGCGAATAGGCAGAACGTGATGAGGGAGGAGCCGGGGTTGCCGGGCAGGCCGAATACGGGTTTGCCGGTAGCGGTTGTGCCGAAGGCGGTGGGCTGGCCGGGTTGGATGCGGACGCGTTCGAAGAGAAAAGTGACGCCTTGCTCTTGTAGAGATGGTTTGACAAGGTCGTATTTGCCGGCGGAGACGCCGCCCGTGACGATGAGCAGGTCGTGTAGGAGACCTTTCTGAAGTAGCGGGCGGAGGGCATCTTTGGTGTCGCGTGCGACGGGCAGGATGCTGGGCTCTCCCCCGCTTGCGCGAACGAGGGCGGCAAGCATATACGAGTTGGAGTTGCGAATTTCGTGCGGTGCGGGTTGTTCATTGAGAGATACGATCTCGTCGCCGGTGGCCAGGATGGCGACGCGCGGTTTGGCGAAGACAGTGACGGATGTCTTTCCCAGGGAGGCCAGAGTGGCGATATGGCTGGCGTCGAGACCTGTGTTTGCGGGAATTAATTCAGCTCCAGCGAGCGATTCTGCGCCGCGCTTGTTGATGAATTGGCCAATTTCGGCAGCTTGGTTGATGGTGACTTGGTTGCCGATACGTGTGACGTGTTCGATCATGACCACGGCGTCGGCTCCGGCGGGAACGGGGGCTCCGGTCATGATTTCGAGGGCTTCGCGGGCTTGAATCGGGGGCTGTTCGAGATCGCCGGCGCGGACTTCACCGCGGACGGTCAGGGTGCCGGGGAGGTCTGCGGCCCGGACTGCGAATCCGTCGCGCAGGGATCGGGCCAGGGCAGGGTAGTCTCGGTCGGCATGAACGCTTTCTACCAGGATACGGGAGTAGGCGCTCTCTAGAGGGACGGACTCGGTTTTCAGTTGTCGGACAAGGGGGCGAACAGTATCGATTACGATTCGCCGCGCCTCGTCAAATTCTAGCGCTTGGGCGCGCGGATTAGTAGACTTCTCACTCACGCCTCGGATTGTACACTCTGGCAGTCACGAGGTTTACTGCGGTGGCCGTTAGAAGTCAAATGCTCCGACGAATTTTTGCATTCTGGCAGCCAATTCGGTAAGAGCTTGGGCGGCGTTCTGGGTCTCGATGGCGCCGCGGGCGGTTTCCTTGGCGGATTCGGCGACGCCGGTGATGCTCTTGGTGATCTCTGCCGTACCGCGAGCAGCTTCGTGAACGTTTCGGCCAATTTCGTTGGTAGTAGCCGTCTGTTGTTCGACTGCCGAAGCGATGGAGTTAGAGATGTCGTTGATTTGCGCGATGATCGAGCTGACTTCGGCGATGGCGCCGACAGCGCTCTTGGTGTCGCCTTGGATTGCTTCTATTTTGTGGCTGATTTCTTCGGTGGCGTTAGCGGTTGCTTTGGCGAGTTCTTTTACTTCATTCGCGACGACTGCGAATCCCTTACCCGCTTCACCGGCGCGCGCGGCCTCGATAGTGGCGTTCAGTGCCAAGAGGTTGGTTTGTTGGGCAATGGAAGTGATGACCTTGATCACTTTGCCGATTTCTTTGGAAGAATCGCCGAGCTGCCCGATGGTTTGATTGGTGGCTGTTGCTACGGCTACAGCGCTCTTGGCGATGCGGGCGGCTTCGTGGGCGTTTCGCGAGATTTCGCGGATGGAAGAAAGCATCTCTTCTGAACTGGATGCGACGTTGGTTACGCTGTTCGAAACTTCTTTGCTGTAAGCAGAGACCGAATTGGCTTGGCTGGCGGTGTGTTCGGCTCCATCGGCCATGACGCGGCTCGTCACGGTTAGTTCTTCTGCAGAACTGGCGATGGTATTGGCGTTCTCACTGGTGGCGCGCAACGGCTCCATAACGGCTTCGAGAGTGCTGTTGATGCCGGTGATGATTTTGCGGTAGTCACCGAGGTGTCTATCGGGGTCGACGCGTGCCCGCAGGTTCTTTTGGGCGGCTGCTTTGGCAAGCAGGTCTGTATCAGCGATGAGATTCTTCAGGTTGGTCCGAATGCCCTCAATGGTTTGGTTCAAAAAGACTCGCTGGCCCGGTTGTTTTTCGAAAGTCGCTTCAAAGTTTCCCTTGCCAAACTCGGCGACGCACTCCATGGCTTTTTTCTTGACGGCCACGTGTTCGCCCACCATAGTGTTCACTCCTTGGGCTACGGTTCGATACGCGCCTTCAAAACTGTTGGCTGGAATGATGGCATCGATATCACCCAGCGAGTGGGCGACCGCCATTTGTTCCATTTCCGTTATCAGTCTGCGGATATTTCCAACCATGGACTGAATTGCGACGGCAATGATGTCAGCGTCGGACTGGCTTTCGATATCGATGTCCATGTTTCCGTGAGCCACAGCTGCTGCAACCTTCGCGACTTGATTCTGCGCTTTGAGAAGGCGGCTCATACTGCTGGCCAGTACTCTGGAACTGCTTACTTCCTGCAAGCTTTCAAGCTTTGGACTTTTCAGATTACCGGAGGCGAGGACGTCGGCTTGTTCCGACATTTTAGCCAGAAAGTCGTGCAGGCGGGAGAAGGACTGGCCTACGCGACCCGCTGAAGGGATGAACAATTTCAGTACCGGGTCATGCAGCCGGTCGCCCGCTAACGCATCCGCCTGCGCCACTAGAGTGGTCAAGGCTTGCTTGGCTTGATCCAGGTGCTCGGTCCGGTCTGTGTCGCGGTCTGTTTCAATCGCTTCAACGTCAATGCTCATCGACTCCAGGAGGCGCATCACAAACGAATCCAGGATCGCCTGTAAGTCATAGTTCAGGACCCTGCTAAGAATCTCGATGGTTTCACCCAGTTTCGCGGCGTCGGGAAACGCTTTCCTTAAATGGATCTCTGCCAGACGCCTGAGCTCCGAATAAGATCCGATGTACCATTTCATCGGCAAGTCGATGCGGTTGTGTAGTTCGCCAATCTTAAGGCGGCTCTCAAAATAGTCGGGTCCCCATTCATTGGCCGAACCTTCGAAGATGCTCACGAAGTAGCCCGCTTGAGCGCTTTCCAGCCGCTCGCGCAACATGGACAGGCTCATTCCATTGGATTTCGCGAAGTTGGAGAAGAACTTGAACGTGGCTGGAAAATCGAATTGCCAATCATAGAACTCTTTGGCGACTTGTTTGGCTATAGACTTCGCCCAAGGGATCAAGTTCGCCATCGCTTTCGCCTCAGTGCTGCCGAGCCTTATAAAGGCGCGTCGGGCTGAAAGATTGTCGCCGTTAATTCCAAATTCGGCTAACAGGCCCTTCGAAGGCTTCTTATTCGCATGCTCACTAAGTGAAGAACGAAAGTTCTTGTTCGTATGGATGCTTCTTGATTCATTAGTGCTGGTGGTTCGAGAGTCTGACGATGTGGTTTGTGTTTCTTCGAAGGTCGGGGCGTTGCTCATACTTCTTATTTCGGATGTTGAGCCGCAGCGCATTAGCCCAAGTTCGTCACCAAAG
>PMQB01000686.1 GCA_003169195.1 Bryobacterales bacterium | reverse complement strand
GAGGTTTTAGACTTCCACAAAGTCATCGAAGCCTTCCGTAACGCGAAAAAAGTCGCGTAAACGGTCTCAAATTCAAACGCGCAGGGAATGACCACACCAAAAGTGTGCCCAAAAACAGGTGGCGCAGGCACTTTTACCTGCGTGGTGAGCCTCGGATAGCATTATCAAAAGCATATGTCGAAACCCAAATCAATTCTCATCAGGACCGCGGTCGTCATCGCCATGGCAGTCACCGCATACCTGACGCTGCTCGGCTTCCCTCAGCCTCTCTTTGCCTACTCGTTATCCGCCGATCACCTGACTCTCCACTCCGACCAACCCTTCCCAAAAGAATCCGCCGAGCGCGTCCTCCAACTGGCCGCCGCCAAGCTTGCCGCCTCGCCGCTTTACTCTGCCCATCAGACCTACGACATCTTCGTCTGCAACGCCCGCTGGCGGCAGCGGCTCCTCTTTAACCGAAGCTACGGAGTCGGCGGTGTCGCCTTCTATCCGCTCACCCGGAACGTTTTTCTCCGCGACGCCAACATCAAAGACAACCAGCTGATTTCTCCTCTAGGCACCCCCATTCTTGGCGTCCGCACCCTCGACTACTTCATAGCCCACGAACTCACCCACCAACTAACCGGCCACGCCATCGGACCGGTCCGCTACTTCCAGCTGCCGCCCTACGTGCGCGAAGGCTATGCCGATTACGTCGGCAAAGGAAACTCCTTCAACTTTGAGGCACTCGGCAGGACTTCCTTGCCAACGCACCCGACCTGGACTATCAGAAGTCGGGCCTCTACCTCCGCTACAACCTGCTGGTCACTTACCTTCTCGATCACCGCCACAGGAGCGTAATTGAGTTGCTAAAAAATCCCCCGCCGCAAGAAGCCATCGAAGCCGCCATTAGAAGCACCGGCCCGCACTGACCGCGTAGGCCGGGCATTCCTGCCAGCGCGCAACCTTTCCATGTCGCGCTCTTGCCCGCTGTATCCTATTTCTTGTCCTCCCTCCGTTTCGAAATCCAAGCCACCTGCCCCCACACCGGTGCCCGCGCCGGCCTTCTTCACACCGCTCACGGCACCATCGAAACCCCCGTCTTCATGCCCGTAGGCACACAAGGTACTGTCAAAGGTCTCTCCCCGCGCAACCTCATCAATGACCTCGACGCCAAAATAATCCTCGCCAATACCTACCATCTCTTCCTACGTCCCGGCCACGAACGCATCGAACGTCTGGGCGGCCTCCACAAATTCATGTCCTGGCCGCGCGCCATCCTCACAGACTCCGGCGGCTTTCAAGTCTTCAGCCTCGATACCCTTCGCAAAGTGTCCGAAGAAGGCGTCCTCTTTCGCTCGCATCTCAACGGCGATCCCCACATGTTCACTCCCGAAAGCACCGTTGATGTCCAACTCGCCTTCGGCAGCGACATCATGATGGTCCTCGACGAATGCCTCGCCTATCCTTCTACCCACGAAGCCGCGAACGAATCCATGCGGCGCACTGTCCGTTGGGCGCAAAAAGGCTACGCGCATTATCTGCGCCGCGAAAAGGGTCTACATTGCGCCCTATTCCCCATCGTGCAAGGCTCCATGTATCCCGATTTGCGTCGCGCCTGTGTCGAAGAGTTACTTGCACTCGATGCTCTCGGCTATGCCATCGGCGGCCTCTCAGTCGGCGAGCCGCGCGACCTAAGCCAGGAGATGACGGCCGTCGCCGCCCCGCTCCTCCCCAAACACAAGCCGCGCTACGTCATGGGCGTCGGCATGCCCGATGAGTTACCCCAGTACGTGGCGCATGGCGTAGACATGATGGATTGCGTACTGCCTAGCAGGAACGCCCGTAACGGGTACCTTTTCACATCTCAAGGCAAAGTTGTTATCAAACACGCCAAATATCTCGAAGACGAGAGCCCTCTCGACCCCGCGTGCCCCTGTTACACCTGTCAGACGTTCAGTAAAGCCTACCTTCGCCACCTGTTTCAGGCCAGTGAGATCCTCTTTTCCACCTTGGCCACGCTGCACAACATCCAGTACTTTCTTGACATTATGCGTCAGATCAGGCAGTCTATCTTACTGAGCCACTTCCCAGATTGGTTAAGGCGCTTCCAGGCAAAAGAAGCTGTGGAGCACGAAGCCTGAACTGTGTCTTCGATAAGCTAAAGCAGACTCAATGCCGTACTTTTTAATGCTGTTACAAGCAACTCCATCCCCAGCAGGCGGGCCGTTCGCCGCTCTGGGCCAAGCAGTCCCGATCGTTTTGATGATCGCCATCTTCTACTTCCTGGTCTTTCGGCCTATGCAGCGCCAGCAGAAGAATCAGAAAGAAATGGTGAAGTCTCTTCAGAACGGGCAAACCGTTGTTACCAGCGGCGGCATCATCGGTACCATTGTTGCGGTCAACGATGATACTCTGATACTGCGCATTAAGCCGGACAATTTGAAACTGCAGGTGGCGCGAAGCGCAGTCACAAGCGTTCTCGCAACTGACGATGCGGCAAAGAAGTAGCGTCATGACCTGGCAGACATTACAGCAACAGCAGCAACAACGATGAAAACGAATCTTCGCTACAAGTTCATATTTATTATTGCGGTCATTCTCCTCTGCATTTACGGCATCATCGGTTTGCCGAAAAGTAAGGATGAACTCATCGCCAATTGGAACAAGAACATCCACTTGGGCCTCGATCTGCGCGGCGGTACCCGCCTCGTCATACAGGTTGAGCAGCAGGATGCCTTCAACCAGGAAGCCAGTGCCGACGCAGACCGCCTCAAAGACGCGGCACGCAAAGCCAATGTCGCTCTAGGCGAGGTCAGCGTCGATGAGGCGAAGAGCATCGAAGACGCCAAGTCAGTGGCGATTGTCGTGAAAGGCGTGCCTTCCACGTTGGCGGGCAACTTCCGCGGCCTGGTGAATGAGCAATTGCCCGAGTGGGTTCTCGCTTCGCAGAATCCAACCGATTACCGCCTCACCTTGAAGCCCACCAACGCGCTCGCGCTTTGGAAGAATACCCTCGATCTTTCGAAGAATACGATTGAAAAGAAAATCAACGCGCTCGGTTTGACCGAAGCCACTGTGCAGCAGAACCGCGAAGACGCC
The DNA here is from genome assembly GCA_003169195.1 of Bryobacterales bacterium. Lineage (GTDB taxonomy): Bacteria > Acidobacteriota > Terriglobia > Bryobacterales > Bryobacteraceae > Bog-105. The sequence continues at coordinate 14,508 of PMQB01000686.1, read as the reverse complement.
GATTCCGAACTGCTCGTGCAGATGCCCGGAACGGATGATCCCGCGCGGGCCAAGCAGATCATTCAAACGGCCGGCGTTCTGGAATTGTATGACGTAAGGGGTGGTCCTTTTGAAAGTCGTGAACAGGCTTTGGCGCAAAATGGCGGCGTTTTACCCGCTGGCACCAAGCTCATTGGTCAACCTTCTGCGGGCGGCAACATTTCGAAAAGCGGTGGTATCTACGTAGTAGCGCGCACGCCCGTTGTCCGCGGTCCGGACATCAGGGATGCCAAACCACAATCGGGTCAGTTGCCCGGTACGTTCGAGACTAATTTCGTACTCAGTCAGGAGGCTGCGCGTCGCTTCGCCGATTACACTGGCTCCCATATCGGTAGCCCCCTCGCCATCGTCCTCGACGGCAAGGTTCTGGAAGCGCCCAGCATTAAGAATCAGATCAGCGACAATGGCGTAATTCAAGGTCAGAGTAGCCAGCAGGAAGCCAACGATCTCGCGCTCAATCTCAAGGCTGGCTCATTGCCGGCCAGTGTTAAGTATGAGCAGGAAAGCACCGTGGGGCCTTCGCTTGGGGCTGATTCGATCCACGAAGGCTTCATCGCCGGCATCGCAGGTGTCCTGGCCGTGATCGTAGTCATGCTCGTGTATTACAAGAAAAGCGGCATCAACGCGACTCTCGCTTTGGTTCTGAACGCTATCATCTTAATCGCGTGCTTGAGTTATTTTGATGCTGTGCTGACGCTGCCCGGCATCGCCGGTATCATTTTGACGATTGGTATGGCCGTCGATAGCAACGTGCTGATTTTTGAACGCATCCGCGAAGAACTGCGGGCAGGGAAGGCTGTCATACCCGCCGTCGATGCCGGCTTCGGCAAGGCGTTCTTAACGATTATTGATACACACATCACCACCGTGGTGTCGTGCGCCATTCTTTTCCTCTTCGGTTCGGGCCCTGTCAAAGGGTTTGCCGTGACGCTGGTGATCGGTTTGATTGCCAACGTGTTCACGGCGGTGTTTGTGTCCAGGTTTATTTTTGATTGGGAATTGTCGCGACCGAAGCCGGTACAACAGCTCAGTATTTGAGCCCGGTACGAGACTCGTAAATTCCTCAGTGAGGTTCGGGAACATTTGTGAATAACCGGTGTCTATCAGATAAGGATGCCGGCCCTAAAAGCTAGATGGAAATCTTCAAGAAAACGAATTACGACTTTATCGGCAACATGTGGCCGTTCATCATCCTGTCACTGGTGCTTACGGTGGCCGGGCTCGTCAGCCTTTGGATCAATGGCGGCCCGAAGTACGGAATAGATTTTAACGGTGGCGCGCTCATGGATGTGAACTTCATCAACAGACCTTCGGCGGACGCCATCCGCACTGCGCTTCGCCAGAAAATCTCCGGCGAAATTGAAGTTCAGGAAGTCGGCGGAACACAGGAAGTGCTGATCCAGACGGGTGCGCGTGATGACAGGGCACTGCAAATTGTGCGCGGTGATATGATTGCCACCTTGAACTCTGCTTTTAACAAAAACGCCAGCGAGCAGAAACTGGATATTAACTTGTCGCCACAGGCAACGCTGGCCGACCGGCTCCGCGATCCGTTAGCACGAGCCAGTGCTGGGCTTTCCGAAGATCAACTTCAATCGCTGACAAAAGCCATCACCGGCTTCCGCGACACCCCGCCGCGTTCCGGCTTGATTTCATCCCTCGACCAATTATCGTCGCTTCCCGGCATGACGCCGAAAATTTTAGATGTGATTAAGCAGGAATGCCAAATCGGCAATTTTGCGATCCGCAGCGTTGAAATTGTTGGACCAAAGATTGGTGCCGATTTGCGGCAGCAGGCGATCAACGTCGTCCTGATCGCCCTTGCCGCCATGCTGGTCTACATCGCCTTTCGCTTCGAATGGATTTATGGCGTTGCGGCCGTGATTGCGGTGTTTCACGACACCATCATCACCATCGGTTTGTTCTCCTTGTTCCGCAAACAAATCGATCTAACCGTGATCGCTGCTTTACTCACGTTGGTGGGTTATTCCATGAACGACACCATCGTGACCTTTGACCGTATCCGCGAAAACCTGAAGTTGGGTGTACGCGGATCTTTTATCGACATTGTGAATTTGAGCATCAACCAGACTTTGAGCCGGACCATTCTGACGTCCGGCCTCACCTTCATTACCGCCGTCTGCCTCTTCATTTGGGGCGGCCAGGTTTTGAGTGGTTTCTCGTTCGCCCTGGTTGTTGGTATCATGATCGGAACTTATTCGTCGATCTTTGTTGCTTGTCCCATCCTGATCTTTTGGCGCAATTTGGCCGATGGTCGGGGAGCGTCGGGGCGTCCGTCCGTTAGTGGTAACAGTGTAAAGGCGGCCAAGCCGGTTAAGACCGCCAAGTGAACGTGTCGTATCTGAATTAGGCCTGTTTGTGGCAGGCCACAGCGAGGAACTGAAATGTTCGAGCAAACGTTTGTCGACGGAACCCAGAAAACCAAGAAGCCCTTCACCATTCTGCTTTCTTTAGCCTTGCAGGTTGGCTTGATCGGTGTCGCGATTCTGATTCCCCTCATCTATACACAGACGCTACCCAATGCCCAATTGAAGAGCATGTTGGTAGCGCCGCCGCCTCCGCCGCCTCCACCACCGCCGCCTCCTCCTCCAGAGAAGGTAGTTAAAGTGGTGAAGCCGATTGTGAAGCAGTTTGTATCCAACCAGTTGATGGCTCCGCGAGTGATCCCNNATCGGTGGCGTTCCGCCTCCGCCTCCGCCTCCGCCTCCCAAGCCGAAGGCACCGTCCGGTCCGCAGCGGATTGGCGGTAACGTCATGGAAGCCAACCTGTTGAAGAAGATCCAGCCGGTGTATCCGCCATTGGCCAAGTCGGCCCGTGTGCAAGGTACTGTTGAATTCACGGCTACCATCAGCAAGGAAGGCAATATTGAAAATCTGCAGCTTGTTCGCGGCCATCCTTTGTTGGTAAACGCGGCCAAGGAAGCCGTTTTGCAATGGAAATACCGTCCCACCATGTTGAATGGTTCGCCGGTGGAAGTGATTACTGATATCATCGTGAACTTCACATTGAGTCAGTAGAGACGTTCTGAAAAGAAAGTTAGTGTTCGAAAGTCCGTTTAAAAGATTCGATTTAACTTAGGAGAAAAAGCATGGTACTACAACTTCAGGTTTGGGCGTTCTGGCTGCTCCAGGAGGCCGATGGCATTAACTTTGACCTCCGGTCGCTCTGGGCCAATATGGGCACAGTCGCCAAGATCGTCATTTTCGTTCTGTTCATCATGTCCGCTTGGTCCATTGGCGTGATGATCGATCGCATGATTACGTACAACGCCGCACGTAAACAATCGCGTGCGTTTGCCCCGGCTGTGGCTGGCGCATTGCGCGAAGGCAAACTCGATGAAGCCATCAAGATTGCCGATCGTTTCAACAAGAGCCACTTGGCCAAGGTCGTCGTCGCTGGTTTGCAGGAATTCAAAGCTCATCAAATGAGTTCTGAGATCCCTGGTGAAGACATCGAAGCATCGCGCCGCGCTCTCGAACGCGCCGAAGCGATCGTGCACGCTGAACTGAAGCGCGGTGTAAGCAGCCTCGCCACCATCGGTTCCACGGGCCCGTTCGTCGGTCTGTTCGGTACAGTGTTCGGCATCATGAACGCGTTCCGCTCCATCTCGGCTTCTAAGTCGACTGGTATCGGCGCGGTCGCCGGTGGTATTTCCGAAGCCTTGGTCACCACCGCTTTCGGTTTGTTTGTGGCTATTCCCGCAGTCTGGGTGTTCAACTACTTCTCGAATCGCATTGAAGCCTTCGACGTTGAGATGGGCAACTCCAGCTCCGAATTGATTGACTACTTCCTGAAGCGTACCCAAGCCAAGGTTGGCAAGTAAGCCACAGGGAAGATCACTCTTAAGTTGAATCCAAGGTGGGAGCGGCCCTGTACCGGGCCGTTCCCTAACCAGAGGGTTTATGTGTCGATCTTAAAAATAGGAGAAAATGCATGGAGCAGAAAAAAGCGCCCCCAGTTGTTTCCGAAATTAACGTTACCCCCATGGTAGACGTTATGCTCGTNNATCATCTTCATGGTGATCACGCCTATGTTATCTAAAGGGCAGACAGTCAACATGGTGAAGACGTACAACGACAAGAAGATTCCAGATGCCGATAAGGAAGACGCCATATTGATTGCGGTTACCCGCGACGGCCGCGCGTTCCTGAGCCCCGGCAATATCATGATTCACCCGGAAGATCTCGGCCCCAAGGTGAAAGACCTGCAAACCAATCGTGCCGACAAGACTGTATACGTGAAAGCCGATGCGCGTGCGCGTTTCGCGAGCGTCACCGATGTGATCGATAATCTGCGGACAGCAGGCGTCGATTCAGTCGGTTTAATCACCGAGACAATACAGGATAAGAAAAAAAGCGTAGGACTGTAAAAAGATCACCAAAGGAATAAATTTATGGCAATGGCAGTTGGTGGCTCCGGTGGAGCCAAGGCGGACATTAACGTTACGCCTCTCATTGACGTGTTGCTCGTGTTGTTGATCATTTTCATGGTCATCACGCCTCTTACACCCCATGGCTTGGATACACTGGTCCCGCAGCCTCCGCCGCCGAACCAGCCGCCACCTCCGCCCAACCAGGATCCCAACGTTGTGATTGAAGTGGCAAAAGATCACAGCTTGCAGATCAATGGTCAGGCAGTGAACGAGAAAGACCTCACCGCGCGTTTAGAGGACATTTTCAAAACTCGCGCTACTAAAGTGGTTTTCGTGAAGGGCGATCCCGACGTTGATTACCGTTACGTCGCGCAAGCCATTGACGATGCCAAGGGCGCGGAATTGGATAAGGTCGGTATCATGACTCCTAAAGTGGAAGCGGGGCAATAGTCCTTCTTTCAGAGAAAGGCGACAGGGAATATGCAAAAGCCAAATTCTTTCGTGCAAAAAAGCCTCATCGTGGCGCTCTGCGCCGGCGTGAGCGTACTTACCAGTTGCTCCAAACTGCAATCGCGCGACCAACTGAATCAGGGAGTGCAAGCGTATAAGAACGGCAAGTATACCGATGCCGTGAAGCATTTCAAAGAAGCCGTTGAGTTAGACCCGAGCAGCCAGAACGCCCAACTCTATTTGGCGACCTCTTACTACATTCAATGGGTGCCGGGAGCTGAAAATCCGGACAATGTCAAAAATCATGACATGGCTTCTTCGGAGTTCCAGGACATTTTGAAGAAGGATCCGAATAATTCGCTGGCGCTGGCGATGATGGCTTCAATGGCCTATAACGCTGCGCAAGGCGGATCTGCCGATCAGAAAACAAAAGCTTTGGACGAAGCTCGTCAGTGGAATTTGAAGCGGATTGAAGCGGATGCCAAATCACCCGAGCCGTACTACTATCTGGGCGTCATTGACTGGGCGAAAGCCTACGCTCCGATTCAGGCGGCGCGCGCTGAAGTCAAAATGGCTTCCACCGAACCCGGTCCCATTAAGGATGCCAAGGTTCGTAACGAGATGAAGGAAAAATACGGTCAAGCCATTGACGACGGTATTGCCAATCTCAGCAAGTGTCTGGATCTCGATAAAGAGAACGAAGACGCTATGAGCTACATCAACTTGTTGCTCCGCAAGAAAGCTGATTTGGAAGATACCCCGGAAGCCGCCAAGGCTGATATTGCTTCCGCGGAAATGTGGGCCAACAAGTCCATCGATACGAAAAAGATCAAGGCGACTCGTCCTGCGAAGAAGGAAGAAGCTAGTTAAGAAAGAACGATTAAAGGCGCTCACCTGCGAAGGTGAGCGCTTTTTTTTGGTTAGTTGAGGAAATATGTGCGGTAAAGTGTGTCGCGCTGCTTCGGCACGAAGCCGGCATCGCGGATGAGGCGCCGCAATTGTTCCTCGGTAGCGCGGTGGTGAGTGCCGGCTGCTGAGACGACGTTCTCTTCAATCATGATGCTGCCGACGTCGTTGCCGCCGAAGCGTAGACCGACTTGGCAAACCTTCAGTCCCGGCGTGACCCAGGAGGCTTGAACGTTAAGGATATTGGGAAGATAGATTCGCGACAGCGCGAGCATTTTCAAATACTCCACGGCTGTTGCTTCTTCTTTGACAAACCGGCCCAGTGAAGTATATTCGCGCTGAAAAAACCACGGAATAAAAGCTGTGAAGCCGCCGGTGTCTTCCTGTATCTGGCGAACGATATCGAAGTGGTTCATGCGCTGTTCAATGGTCTCGCCGGTGCCGAACATCATGGTGGCGGTGGTGCGCATGCCGAGCGAGTGTGCAGTGCGATGGACGTTGATCCAATCGTCGACGGTACATTTCAAGCGGCTTATGCGATGACGAACACCGTCGTCCAAAATTTCCGCACCGCCTCCGGGAATGGAATCAAGACCAGCGTCGCGCAAGCGTGCGATGGTGTCGCGCAAGGAAATGCCGGAGACGTCGGCGATATTCACGATTTCGGGTGCAGAAAAGCAATGGCACCAGATGTTGGATTTCGCTTTGATGGTGCGCAGCAGATCTTCATACCATTCGATCTTGAGATCGGGATGAAGGCCGCCTTGCATGAGGATGCCAGTGCCGCCGAGATCAATAGTTTCCTGAATCTTTTCGAGAATGGTTTCGGTGGGTTGGATATAGCCTTCTTTATGGCCCATTGGGCGGTAGAAAGCGCAGAAGCTGCAATATTCGGTGCAGAAATTTGTGTAGTTGATGTTGCGGTCGATGATGTAACTGACGATGCCTTCGGGGTGCAACTTGCGCCGCACCGCATCGGCTTCCATGCCGATTCCTACCAGGTCGTCGCTGGCGAACATATCAATTGCTTGTTGGCGGCTAATCAAAGTCGTGCTCCTTCGGTGAGTCCTGCTAATTCAAAGAATGTCTCAAGCCCTTTCTGTTCCTGCGGGCCGATTTCAAAGCGGATGTAACGGCGCAAATACTGGTCCGCCAGTTCGTGGCTGATGCCGCGCTTGTCGAATTCGTGGGCGATGATCTCGGTGAGATGCGCTCTGCCGAATTCGTAGGATGCGAGGGTCAGCTCGCTCAGTTCGTGCACGGGCAGTTTCGGCCTGCCGGCCCAGACGGCGAAGACCATCGGCAGTTTTGTGAGATCGAACCATTCCTGGCCGAGGTCGAGCCAGTTATATGGCGTCTGGTGCGGATCGATGAGTAAGGCAGGGTCGCCGATGATCAAGGCCGCGTCGGCGTTGTCCATCATGGTGGCGAGATCGGGCTGAAAGGTCGTGATCTCTGGTTCGACGCCGAAACGTTCCCGCAGAATGACGCGAGCCAGTTGAACGGAAGTGCGGGAACTGGTATCGGCGGCCAAGGTGCGAACTTGTTCCCAGGGAACTTTCGAGAACAGCAAGATGCTACGGACTGCCCCTAAGCAACTGATGCCGACGCCCGGAACAATTTCGAGGGCTTGCCGGGCGACTTCGGCGACGGGAACTAAACCAATTTGCGTGGTGCCGTTTTCGATTTCTTGGGCACAAACGGCTGGAATGGCGAACGATAGATCAACCGAATCGCGCTGCGGCCCGTGCATCATCCCCCACACCAAAGGTGTAGTGTTTAAATATCCCACCGCGCCCACGCGGTATTTCCCCATAGAAGACTTCAACCTCAAGTTTATAGGATGCGGCTCAGAGTCCCGCCGATCTCTTCAATGAGAGAGCGGCTTCGGAATCCGGATTCACGCTGAGCAGACGCCTGATGGTTTCGCTGGCTTCGGCGGTTTTTCCTTGCATCAATTGGCCGCGCGCCATATTCAGTGCCGGCGCCGAAAGACCTGGATTGATGGCGAGTGCTCGACGCCAAAGATCGACGGCCTGATCGATTTGTCCTTTGCGTGCCAGGTGCGTGCCCAGGTTTGTGAGTGCCAACAGATTGTTCGGATCTGTTTTCAGGGCTTGCTGATACAGCGATTCAGCTTTGTCTGGTTCGCCAGTCAGATCATCTGTATACGCAAGTTGGGCAGCCAAAGTTCCGTCGGTATTGGCGGCGGATGAAACTGCCTGGAGACGTTCATGTGCTTTCTGAAAATTGGCGGCGTTGGGATGCAGCCAAGCTTCGCCGGCCTCGGCGAGTGCATAATCGCGTGGAGTGGCGCGCGCAGGCCAGAAGGCGGTTAGTTCGGATGAATGATCGGCTGGAGTTGTGTCTGCGGGAAAACGGCGAATGGAATGGTCGGTGAAGGCAGTATGTTGGCCATCGGTTGAGGTTCGTTGCTGCATGTGGCAGGCGGTACAGGAGTCGCTTTTGAGATTGCGCGCTTCAGCAGGCGCTTTGCAGGAAGTGGGCTGATGACAGGTGAGGCACTTTTGCCGATAGTACGCGGTTTTTTCGTTGTCGTTGATTTGGACATGCGGATCGTGGCAGGTCAGGCAAGAGAGTTTATCGCCGCTGATGCGTTTACATTTGCTTTGCCAGAGACCTTCGAAGTGCCCGACGACTTTGAATTCTTGTTTGTTCGGAGTGGCCCAGACGAAGGGGACGATGTGATCGGTTAAGAGATCGCCGGGTCGAAACGAAGTTTCGGATCGTCCGGGTTTGACGACTCGTGTTTCGCCCGTGAGATGGCATTGGGCGCAGATGCTGTCGCGTTGTTCGGCTGCCAGCTTGTGGGGATTTATGATTGCCGCTTTCACACCTTTGGCGTGTTGTTCGCCGGGGCCGTGGCAGCGTTCGCATGATACTGCGCCTTCGTCGAAGAGTCCGGATGAGGCAGGCTTGAGGCCGCTGGAATGACAGTTGAGACAAGCGGGTTCGACTTTGCGACCGATGAAGATGGAGGTTTCGCTTTCGTAGCCGGGGGCGATGTCCCAGCCGCGAGATGCACCGAAGTAGGCGATGGGCGATTGGAAGGGTTGGCCTTGCTCTTCAAAGATGAACCCGCGGCCGTGGGTGCCGGAGCCGATGTAATAGAGGAGAGCTTTGCTGCCTTCCAGTTGCTGTTTGCGGTAGTGGAGTTGCGGTTTGCCGTCTTGCCAAGTCACCGAGTATGTGGTTTGGGCCTGCGCCGCGAGGACTTGGCCGTCGGGCAAATGCAGATCTGCGATAGGGCCGCTGGCGTGGGCCATGGCGGTCTGCGCGTAGCTTTTGGCGATATCGGCATGGCAGACGGTGCAGGCTTTACTGCCGATGTAGCTTTGGGCGAGGGCAGTGATGTTGAGGAGGAGAAGCAAGCTGCTTGCTCTAGACACCGCGCTTGTCTCCCCACAGATCTACATGGAGGCGAGGACTGAAGCGGTAGCCACGCTCTTTACAAATTTCGGCTAGCCATAGGCCGCGCTGGCGGATGGTTTCGGCGGTGGTGCCCTCGGGCATGAGCAAGACTTTGGCGGCGGGGGCTTGGATGGTTTGGCGCATGTCTTCCAATTCGGCTAGGTCTTGCGGATCGGCAATGACGAATTTCAGTTGGTAGTCATAGGCGGACATCAGTTCGAGCAGCACCTTGGGTTGGAAGCGGAGGCGATCGTGTTGTTGCGCCCAGCGGCCTCCGTCGCGTTCGAGAGGCGTTGAGTTCTTGAGCTTTGGGCTGATGCTCATGAGGTCGCAAGCGACTGGGGCGTTGACGGTGCCGGCGGTTTCGATGGTGATGTGCATGCCGCGTTTGCGAAAGCGTTCGGTGAGCTCGACGACTTGCGGGGCGATCATGGGTTCGCCGCCGGTGACGACGACGTGGCCGGCATGGAACCCATCGACGGTCTCGACAATTTGATCGAGTGTTTGATCGCTGCCTTCGGGTGACCAGGATGTGTAAGGAGTGTCGCACCAGACGCAGCGCAGGTTGCAGCCGGAGGTCCGAACGAAGACGGAAGGGACGCCGACGAGGGTGCCTTCGCCTTGAATGGAGTAGAAAATTTCGGAGATCTTCACGGCAGGCTCAGCGGGTCAACGACGCCCGCCTCTTCGAAACCCTTGCGGCGCAGGATGCAGGAATCGCAATGGCCGCAGGCGCGACCCTCGGGTGAGGGGTCGTAACAGCTATGAGTTAGTTTCAAATCGACGCCGAGTTCAACCGCTTTTCGAACGATGTCAGCCTTGCTCATCTGAATAAGCGGCGTGTGAATCTTGATGTGAGTGGTGCCTTCAACGCCCGACTTGGTAGCGAGATTGGCCATGGCTTCGAAGGCGTGGATGAACTCGGGGCGGCAATCGGGGTAACCGGAATAGTCGATGGCATTGACGCCGATGAAGATGCTGGAGGCGCCGATGACTTCGGCATAGGCGAGCGCGAAGGACAGAAAGATGGTGTTGCGCGCGGGCACGTAGGTGACGGGGATGCCGCCGGACATTTGGGATTCGTCGCGATCTTTGGGGACGGCGATGTCGGCGGTGAGGGCGGAACCGCCGAAGGTTCGGAGGTCAAAACGGGCGATGCGATGTTCGACTGCGCCGAGTTGTTTGGCGACTTTGGCGGCAGCTTCCATTTCTACTTGATGGCGTTGGCCGTAATCGAACGAGAGGCAGTAAGAGGCGAAGCCCTGTTGACGGGCGATGGCCAAGCAGGTGGATGAATCAAGCCCCCCGCTGAGCAGGCAGATGGCGCGTGGTGGAGAAGATTGGGTCAAGTTTCAGTATCGCGCGTGCGAACGACGGTAACGTTTAAGCGGCCGCGGCTCAGGCGGATAGAGAGATCTTCACCGGGCCCCGTTTCGGAGGCGGAACGAAGGGCTTGGCCTTGGGGATTTTGTACGATGGCGTAGCCGCGGCTCAAGACGGCGAGTGGACTGAGCTGGCGGAGGTGCAGGTCGAGCGATTCGAAACGCTTGCGCGATTGCCACAAACGTTCTTTCATGGCGCGCGCCATGCGCTCCTGCAAGGCTTGTCCGGTGTGGCGGCCGTGGGCCAGGCGTAGGCGGAGATCGTTGGCTTGCAATCGGCGGTTGGCTTCGAGCAAACGTTTGGCGCGCGCTTCCATAAGAGAGCGGAGCGAACGGCGCATGGAGAATTCGAGTTCATCGATGCGTTGGGCGCGGCGCGTGATGGCGCGGTGCATGACGGTGGCGGCGCGATCGATACCGCGCTCGTGAAGAGCGCGTCCGCACATGGCGAGACGGTAGCGCAGGGCTTGGAGCATCTTGCCGTTTTGTGCGGCGATTTGTTCGAGCAAGCTATCGCGAGTACGGATGACGAGTTCGGCGGCAGCGGAGGGAGTGGGGGCGCGGAGGTCGGCGACGAAATCGGCTATGGTGAAATCGGTTTCGTGGCCGATGGCGGAGACGACCGGTATTTTGGAAGCGGCGATGGCGCGGGCGACGGATTCTTCGTTGAAGGTCCAGAGATCTTCGAGCGAGCCGCCGCCGCGAGCGAGGATGACAACTTGGGCCCAACCGCCGAGGCTGAAGTGTTCGAGGCCGGCGCAGACTTGTTGGACTGCGCCTTCGCCTTGGACTTGGGCAGGGAAGACGCGGATGTGCAGGCCGGGGAAGCGGCGTTCGAGAATTTGCAGAATATCGTGGAGGACAGCGCCGCCCAGAGACGTGACAATGCCGAGACGCGAGGGCAGAGTTGGCAGAGGACGTTTGCGTTCGGCGGCAAACAAGCCTTCGGCGCCTAACTTCTTTTTTAACTGTTCAAAAGCGATTTGGAGCGCGCCGACGCCTTGCGGTTCGAGCAGTTCGACGATGAGCTGATATTCGCCGCGGGCTTCATAGACTTCGAGATTGCCGCGGGCGATGACGCGCATACCATCTTGCGGTTTGAACTTCACGAAACGCGCAGACCCTTTGAAGAGGGCGCACTTGAGCTGGCTCTGGGTGTCTTTCAAAGAGAAGTAGACATGGCCGCTGGTGGCAGGGCGGCAGTTGGAGATTTCGCCTTCGACCCAGATGGCGCGGAATTTGTCTTCGAACAAAGACTGGACGGCCGCGTTGAGTTCGCTGACGCCATAGATGCGGCGCTCAAAGCTGAGCGTGAAGGCGAGTTGGCCGGTGTTGCTGGGTGGTGGCATGCGATTTGCTCTGTTGATCTTTGCTGTGAAGACGGAGTTGGAGTGTGCCTTTTCCGTACGCTTGGCAGACCGGGGGCGGCGCTACGCGGGCACCCCCGTCTGTTTACACATTCATCAGCATATAGGAGGGTCAAGCAGCGGTTTTGCGGGCTACCTCCGGAGTCTGGACGGCTGGAGCGGACGGGGTGACGGGGGTTGCGGGAGAATTCGCAAATTCAAACCCATTTTCTTTGTGAGGTGCGGTTGGTTTGGCCGAGGTGGCTGACTGTTGCGGAGCGGGGGCGGTTTTGGCGGCTGCTTCGTTGGCTTCCTCTTGCTTCGCTTTTCGTTCGGCTTGCAGTGCTTCCAGTTTGGTCATTTCTTTTTCGTAGCGGCGCGCGAGGCGAGCTTCGTGGAAATGGATGTTCTTGAGTTTCTTTTCGTTTTGCTCGTAGATGTCAACGGTTAGAAAGAATTCACGCGTCGTCTCGTTCATCTCGGCGTACTTGTTCATGACGAGGTTGCGGGCATAGGTGTCGAGTGCGGCTTCGAGGCCGGGGATGCGATTTAGCCGCCAGCGCAGATCAATGAGGGATTGAACGAGCTCGGATTCGCGGACGCCGACGGGTTGGAATTCGTTTTGGTATTTGACGAGCAGGGCGCGGTAGCGTTCGCCGTCTTCTTCTGAGAGAACTACTGTTTCGCCAGTTAAGCCTGTCTTTACAGCATTGAGAGAAATACGGCTGCGGCCCGTGGGCGTGCGTGGACCCGTGGAATGCTGGGCATTGGCTCGATTGGCGGCTAGCTGTTCGGGGGAGATGTTGGTGTTCATGAGAATTCCTTGAATGAATTTGATTTCTGCGGTGGCCAGAAATGAGAAGAGCCCGGGCAGAGAGAACAGTCTGCCGGGCCTATGGGGATTTTTGCATTGAGGAATGAGTATGCCGAACGGGTTTTCGTTTTTTGCGAGGAGGGATGGGCGGTAAGTGATTGAGGGGATTGGGGTAAAAAATTATTGGGAAATTTGCGAAGTGTTGTGATTGGATTTTGGGAGTGGGGGAATGGGGGGTGGCGGCAGGTTGTCCAAACCATCCGCGGAGACCAGCCTCCAGCCATTGTTCTAGCTCCGCGCGTTTCTTGCTCGGTGGCAAGAGGATTATCCCTTTTCGGATCTCGCCGAAACTAAGAACACTGGTGTAAAAGAATTCGGAATCTATTGATTCGACCCAACGTTGTACTGAGGCGTTTGGCGGAGTTGCGCCGCGGCGGGTGCGATGAGGCTGGAACCTCGGCTTTCAGAAAACGCCGCGCCTTGGATTGGAGGATTGAGAGAAGGCTGCCCACATGCAGATAACTGTCTAGTTCGGCCGCTTCTTGAGGCGTCAGAACTCCTTCTCGTGCTCGTTCGGCCAGGACGTTCATGCGCTCGGTATGGGCTGGTTGCTTAACGGCTGCCTCGTCTTCATCGAAGCCAAAAACGCGTCTGCGTGGGTCACGAGCGCGATGGGCCGAGGCGACGAGTACACGACACTACGCAACATTATCAAATGCGAGGCACGGTGGGACCTTTGACCTGCTGAGGGCGTCAGATCCGGCTTAAGTGGGGCGCGAAATCAAGCTGTTAGCGAAAAACTGTAATCAGGGCATTCACTTTCTTGGGTAACGCGAGTACACTCTTACGCAGATCTAGATAGTGATTATGCATCGGCACCGGCTACTCCTATTTTTGTGCGCCATCGTTTACGCGCTGGTGGGCGGCGCGGCGGCGTTGGGCCAGCAGATGCCGTTTCTGTTTGTGCCGGGTGGACCGACGGGAATATCGGTACTCTTTGAAGATCATCTGGGCAAGTTATGGGTTGGCGGTGGAAGCGACGTAGCGTGTTTTGACGGAAGCCGATTTTACTCACTGAGGGAGTTTGGGCTGCCGGCGGCAAATACGCGAGCGATTACGGAAGACGAACACGGGGCGATTTGGATTGGCTCCGCCAGCGGTCTCTATCGATTCTATGACGGAGCCTTAACGGAGGTGATGAAGGGCTACGTTTATAGTATTGCGTCGTCTGCGGGAGTGGTTCTGGCCTCTGTCGCGCCTGCCGGAACACAAATCACCAGTCCGTCGCTTTACCGAATTCGGCCGAAGGGGGATGGTTGGGTTGTTGAGCCAGTGACGGGCCTGCATTGGCCGCTCGCCTTCACGGTTGACCACGCCGGAACGCTACTGATTCCGCAAAAGGATGGCTGGGAAGAGGCAAAGATTGACGACGTTGTCCATTGGCGCAATGGAGAACAAGTTTCGGTCTCGCGCCATGAATTTAAGACGCCGCAAGCGGTATGGTACCTGCGAGACCGCTACGGTTGTCTCTGGCTCCGGTCTGGTCAGTTCACGGATTATCAATGTCCAGGCGATGGCGAGCGAAAGGAACTGCCCGAGTTTCGTATGAGCGGGAGAAGTATGTGGGAGGGCCCTGACGGAACGATGTTCTTTGTGAATAGCGGCAGTATCGTGATGGGGCGGCCTGGAAGGTTCAGAACGGTATCACCGGCGCAGGGAGTTACCGACGTGAGTGTCGCGATAAT
>PMQB01000226.1 GCA_003169195.1 Bryobacterales bacterium | reverse complement strand
ACCGGTCACATGCCCACGTAATAGATCGTTCTAATTCCGTTAGGGTTAGGTTCATAATGGGAAGACCATTTTATTGCCGATTAGGTCAATCATTCTCGCCGCCTCTTCAGCTTTCTCTCTGCATTCAGCAGCTTTGTCTCGCGGCTTGCATAAGAAGCTGTCGATTTTGATCTTGTCGATGGTTAGGGTCCGGAAATAGTACGAGCAGGAGAGGCGGTTCCGAGGAAGATTTCGAAATTGCGGTCTGTTCCTATTGTCCCGGTTTACCTCTCGATTCGGATGGGTTGAGTTTCCGTAAGCTTCCGGGACAGCCATCGCGGGTGACGTTCGCGGGCGCTCTGATCGAAAGTATGGCAACGTTTCGTATCACGGAAGCCGAACTCGCTTGCGATGTTCGGGCCGTGCTCGAAAAAGTTGAGCGGGGCAGCGAGGTCATCATTGAACGCGAAGATCACTGGCCTCTCGCTGTCATGAAGCAGCCGCAGCCGGTTGGGCGCAAGATCAGCGAATGCATCGCTCTTACTAAGGCCTACGAAGAGAACCTCGGCTATGCGCCTGTGCCCGACGAAGACTTCGCCAGAGATGTGGAAGGCATCAGCGCCCACCAGGAAAAGATCCGCAACGTGTGGGACGAAGAATAGCGCATGGGTTTATAGTGCGACGGAAATCGTCCTATCGGCAATCAGCGCGGTCGAATTGGAGCACGGTATTTATCGCGCATCGTCGCCGCAACGGACCGTCAAAGAGAAAATCGGCGGAGATAGGAGAGGCCGGTGCCGAAGTCGTCTCGGGAGATGGACAGTGGAGCCCGCGCTAAAGTAAGAGTGTGAGCCACGCATGGCAAAAAAAGAGCGGCAACAACGACAACTGACAACCGAGCCGCCCGTAGCGACAGTGCCAGGCAGCCCCGAGTCGGCGGTTTCGATTATCGGCAAGCGACAACGGGTGGGGACTGTCGACCTGGATCAGAACGTCGGCGCGACGGCAAGCGATCCGAGGCGGGAGAGGTCGCCAGAGATTGAACTGCTGTTGAAAGCTCTGCGGATTGCTGGTTCCAGCCGCAAACTCGCCGAGTGGATTCAGACCCCCGTGCCGGCGTTGAACGGCCGTACACCCTACGCACTGATGCAGTCGGAAGAAGGACGCAAGCAGGTTGATGCAGTGCTCGGTCGAATTGAACACGGCGTCTATTAGTGCGCGTTTACCGTATTGCGAGCATAAGATATGCTCCAGGGAATAGTGAAGGCGCTCGTCTTTACGGCGGTCGGTGGAATGAACCCGGTACCCCTGTCATCTACTCATCCGCCAGCCCATCGCTAGCCGCACTCGAAGTTCTTGTTCACTTCCAGATGATCCCAGCCGATTATCGGGTCATCAACATTCTCTTGCCAGACGACCTGGAAATCGAAACCGTCGAGATCTCATCTCTTCCGTCCGACTGACACGAAGAAACCTCAATCCCAGGTACGGCGGCGATGGGAACACGCTGGGCGACATCTCTTTCGACCGCGGTGCTTCGCGTCCCTTCCGCTGTTATGCGAAGCGAATACAATTACATCTTAAACCCGCTTCACCCCCGATTCCGAGATATTGTCTTTGAGGTCGCTCTCGTGGATGAAATTGATGGGCGCTTGCGTGGAACTCAATAGTTCTGCCTATTTCGCCGACTTGACATAGTGATGGCTGATCGGTGATGGAGGAATGAGATGAAGGGGTTGAGGCGTTGCTTGCCCCTCCCTTTGGGTCAGGGTTCTGTTTCGGCATTCGTGGCAGATGAAAAGCACCGAGACGAGTCTCGGCGCGGCAAACACGAGTGTTTGCGCCACAGGTGCGGGCTCGACAGATTCTCCACGGCGCGGGACAAATGAAAAAGCGCAGAGATGACAAACAAAGTGTATGTGCCACGTGTCTTATGAGAAGTTGGAGAGCGGTTAGTTCCAGAGGGAGGCTGGGGTGGGGGGAAGGGCGCCGTTTTGGCTGAAGCGGGCGCGGAGTTGTTGGGCGGAGAGGGTGCCGGAGAAGAGATAGCCTTGGAGGAAATCGGCGCGCATGGCCATCATTGTTGTGGCTTGGAGCATGGTTTCGATGCCTTCGGCGACGGTTTTGAGGCCGAAGGTTTGGGCGGTGGTGACGATGGTGTTGATGATGGGGCCGGAGTCGACGCCGACGGAGGCGACGAAGGAGCGGTCGATTTTGATCATGTCGATGGGGAGGGTGCGGAGATAGGAGAGGCAGGAGAAGCCGGTGCCGAAGTCGTCTAAGGAGATAGACACTCCTATTTTGCGTAACGCGTTGAGGGATGGGTTGATGCTTTGTTCGACGGCGAACACGCTCTCTGTTAGTTCGAGGTGGAGGCGATTGGCGGGGAGGGAGGATTGTTCGAGGGCGTTCATGACATCGGCTACTAGCGAGCCGGAGGTGATTTGGACGGCGGAGACGTTGACGGAGACGGCGGGAGGATGGGTGCCTTGCCAAGCGGCGGCTTCGCGGCAGGCCTCGAGCAGCACCCAGCGACCGATGGCGTTGATTTCGCCGGTGCGCTCGGCGATGGGGATGAACTGACTGGGAGGGATGAAGCCGCGGTTCGGGTGATGCCAGCGTGCGAGAGCTTCGACAATCTCACAGTGTCCAGTGCGTGCGGCCACTATTGGCTGGAACACGAGCGAGAGAGCACCATTACCAACGGCTTCGTGTAGTGAGCGTTCGAGCATGTGGCGTTCGGTGAGGCGTTCGCTGAGGGATGGGTCGAAGAGACGGACTTTGAAGTGTTTCTCTTTGCCGTCGTACATGGCCATGTCGGCGGCGCGGATGAGGTCGTCTTGGGTGCGGCCGTGCTCGGGGAAGAGGGCGATGCCGACGGTGGCGTCGACGGTGACGATGCCGAGGTCGACTTCGATGGGGTCGCAGAGGCGCTTGCGCAAGGTGTCGGCGAGTTCGAGAGCAGCTACGGCGGTGACTGGTCCGGGGAGCGCTACGACGAACTCATCGCCACCCCAGCGAGCGAGTGACGCGGCGGGCGTGAGTGATTCATAGAGGCGGCCCGCTACGGTGCGGAGGACGCGATCGCCGGCAAAGTGGCCGAGCACGTCATTGACTTCTTTGAATTTGTCGAGATCTACGAAGAGAACGGCGAGTGACTGACGGGAGGCTTCGGCACGGGCCAGCGCTTCACCGAGGCGTTTGCCCATGGTGGGGCGGTTGCAGATGCCGGTGAGGGGATCCATGGAGGCGAGATAGGCGAGTTCTTTGGCGTAGTGTTCCTTTTCTCGAATCTCCTTTTCGAGGTCGGTGGTGCGGGCTTCGATGCGAGATTCGAGGGAACGGTTCACATCGCGCAGTTCGAGTTGGGCGGCTTGGAGTTCGTGGTTGGCGGCTTCTGCGCGTTGGCGTTCCTTTTTCATTTCGACAGCCAGGGCCTCATTGGTACGACCGAGGCGGATGGCGTTCATAGTGGCGCGGTGAGTGACTCGGGAGGAAAACGACATGACTATAAAGAAGGTGAAGCGGAGAACGCCGAGAAAGGTGTTTTGGCCGCCTCCCCTGAGAAAGAACGGTAAGGAGGTGGGTAAGAGGAGTGCGGCGCAATAGAAGACGGATAGTTCGATGGAAGGGGCCAAGACGGTAGCGCTGCCGCCGACCATGCCGGAGAGGACGATGGCGGTAAAGGCGCGACCGGTTTGGTCTAAGTGGGTGAAGAAGGCGAGAGGAAAAGCGGCCCACAACAGACCGGTTGCTAGCAATCCAACGCCGAAGCGGCAGACTTGGATTTGCCCTGGTAAGCGGGAGGCTGCGTCGGACCGACGGAAATGGGCGATATCGGCGGCGCGTGCGATGAGCACCAGTAGCATTAGAGCGAACCATGTGAAGAGCGTGCGAGTCTGCGCCTGGTGAAACGCCATGAATGTTAAGGCAGAGGAGGCGAGACAGGAGACAAAGAGCCCGCCGACGCCGTGACGGTAGAGAAGATCGGCTGCGTCTTTGTCGGCCGCGTGGACTCCGAGGACGGAGTGGCGAGAGGGAACCAGAGTGCCTGAGGGATTGGCGCGAAAGAGTGCGGTGTTTTGTGGAAGGTCGGCTTTCAGAGGCATAGCTTCGGAACGCGGAGGAGCTACCTTTACAAAGCATTTACGGCGAAACGCTTGTGCCTCTTACGAGCGGATGCCAATGATAAGGGCTACTTCTCAAGACTATACCTACGAGAGTGGCATTGCAAGCGAATCGGGGGCGCTGTGAAATCATCGCTGACAGGAGATTTGTTTGTTTACTAAGGCTATTGTGCGAGTGCCAGGGAAGAATTTTGCGGATGGGCTGACGACGGTGAGTCTGGGCGTTCCGCGTTTGGATATGGTGCTACGGCAGCATGTGAGCTACTGCGCGGCACTAAAGTTGTGCGGGTTGGCGGTGACCAGTCTGCCGGCGGATGAGCGGTTTTCGGATTCGACCTTTGTCGAAGATACGGCGATTGTGACCGAGCGAGGGGCGATTTTGACGAGGCCGGGGGCGGCGAGCCGAACTGGGGAAACGGATGCGATTCGTGAGGAACTTGCGCGATTCTTTTCGACGATGGTGACGATTGAGGCTCCGGGCACGTTGGATGGCGGCGACATTTGTGAGGCGGGCGAGCATTTCTTTATTGGTGTTTCGCAGCGGACGAATGAGGAGGGGGCTCGGCAGTTGGGGATGCATTTGGCCCGGATGGGCTATACGTCGTCGACGATTGATATTCGGGAGATGACGAGCATTTTGCATCTGAAGAGCGGTGTCTCTTACATTGGCGGCGAGACGTTGGTGGTGATGGAGGAGATGGCGGGGAACGAGGAGTTTCGGGACTTTCGGAAAATTGTCGTGCCGGTGGAAGAGAGTTATGCGGCGAATTGCATTTGGGTAAATGGACGAATCTTCATTGCGGAGGGTTATCCGCAGATGCGCGCTGCATTGCTGAAGAGCGGTTTCAAACTGATTGTTTTGGAGATGTCGGAATTTCAGAAGATGGACGGTGGGTTGAGCTGTTTGTCTTTGCGGTTTTAGGCGAGATTACCAGCCGAGTTTTTGGCGGAGGTCCTGGGCGTAACGGCGGCTGATTTCTATGATTTCGCCGCAACGCAGACGAGCGCTGGCGCCGCCTTTGGCGATAGGTTCGAGGACGGTGAGCTTTTCCAGATTGACGATGGTTTGTTTGTGGACGCGGGCGAAGGTTTCGGTGGGTAAGAGGGCTTCGAGATCTCGGAGGGTTCGCTCGATGAGAAAGCGACCGTTGGGGGTGATGGCGAAAACGAGTTCGTCGGAGGTGATGAAGGCTTCGATGGTTTCGATGGGTAAGACGTGGAGGCGGTTGAGATGCTTGCCTACGATGCGCTGGAGAGAGTGGTCTTTGCGTTGATGGAGGGCGGCGATGAGCTTCTCGATATTTTCGTGAGAGGTGCGGGTGCGGAGTTTGGAGAGGGTGAGGGCGAGGCGATCTTCTTCGACGGGCTTCATGAGGTAATCGACGGCGTTGACGGAGAAGGCTTGCAGGGCGTACTGATCATAGGCGGTGACGAAGACGACGGCGGGGGCGGCGGTGGGGGGAATGGCTGCGGCGACTTCGAGACCGGTGAGAGCGGGCATTTGGATATCGAGGAAGACGGTATCGGGTTTGAGTGTGGTGATGGCTTCGAGGGCGGCGAGGCCATCGGCTGCCTCGCCGATGATTTGGACGTCGGGGTGGATGGCGAGTAAACGGGCCAGGCGTTCGCGAGCGAGCCGTTCGTCGTCTACGATGACTACTCTCATGATTTCAGTTCAAAGGATATCGTTGTGCCGGTTCCGGGTGTGGAGATGAGTGAGAATGTGCCGCCTTCGCGTTCGATGCGGGAGCGAACGTTTGAGATGCCGACATTGTTGCGGGTGTGCGTTGGGTTGAAGCCGATGCCGGTGTCTTTGACGGAGACGCGGATGCCGTTTGCTGTTTCTTCTGCGATGACTTCAATGGAACCGCCGCCGAGTTTGGGAGCGAGGCCGTGTTTTAGGGCATTTTCGACCAGGGGTTGAATGAGCAGGGGAGGGATGGGTGTGTCGAGCAGGGTTTCGGGTGCTTGGATTGCGAAGTGAAGTTTGTCTTCGAAGCGGACGGTTTGAATTTCGAGTAGGGCGCGAACGGCGGCTAGATCTTCGCGCAAAGGGATGCGGTCATGAAGGCTGGATTCGAGAGTGTTGCGAAAGACGCGGGCGAGATTGAGTATGGTGCGCTCGATCTTTGGGGAGTCTTTGGCCATTTGGGCGACGGTGTTGAGCGTGTTGAAGAGAAAGTGGGGGTTGATTTGGGCGCGGAGGGCGCGGAGTTCGGCAGTGGCGGCGAGTTGCGCGGAGTGTTGGGCTTCGAGCGTTTCTAACTGAGCGGTGAATTGGGAGGCGACGGCGTCTAAGAACGTGAGGTCTTCGCTGCCGTAGGATTGGGCGCGATTTCTGGTGCCGAGTGAGAGATAACCGCGTGGGCGAACGGCGCTGCCGATGCGGACAATGGCGGACGCTTCTTTGCTCGGGGTTTCTGCATAATCGGCGGAACTGGTGTGCAGCAATTGGCGCAGGCCGGTTGAAACGAGCGTGGCGAGTTCGCCGGTAGATTTGCACTGTGCCATCTCCGTTGAGAGGGATGCGAGCTCGTGCTGGTAGTTGGGGCGGCGGAAGATGAGCTGATCGAGAGCGCGTTCGCTGCGGTTGGCGATGCGGACCGCCAGGGATACGAACATGGTGGCTCCGACGCAGAAGGCGGTTTTCTGGAGAGGTGTGACGACGGGTGGCAGGAGCAGGTAGGTGACCAAGATGATAGTGAGTGCAAGGAAGGCGGAGATGACGCCGCGTTTCAAGATGACGTCGAAGAAGGCGAGGCGGGCTTGGAAGTAGACGACTCCGAGCATACTGACTAGAAACGAGAGGCGGACGAGGATGGCGAAAGAGAGGCTCAGCGGGGTGGGACTTGACACGAAGAATGTGACGACCACGGCGAGTCCGATTAAGAAGACGGCGGAGAGAGCGCGGAAATCTTCGATGGAGAAGGGGTGCGGGTGGGTTTGGCGGACGGGGTAGCGGACGATTTGCAGGGTGGTGATTTTTGCGCGGCGGGAGCCGTCGAACCAGTCGGTAAAGAGCGGTTGGTCGGGTAGTTCGCGGCCAGCGGCGGCGACTAAATAGGCGGGAGCGAAGGTGAAAAAGAAGCCAAGGTTGCTGCCCGCCTGGTCAATGAGCGCTGACAGATGGCGTTGCAGAGTATCGGCGGGCACACCAGTCCAGAGGTCCCAGGCGATGCGCCCGCTGAGGAAGAGCGTGCCGATGAGCACGATGCCGACGACGATGATGGCGCAAATGACGTTGATCTCGCGGCTGAGTTTCTCGATGCGATGACGAATGACAGAAAACAGGAATGCGCACAAGAGTGACCAGAACAACATGAGTGAGGTCTGGGCGGCGGCCTGCCAGAGTGTGTAAACGGGATGGGGTTCGGGTTGCAGGCGGACGAGGGCGTCGGCGGCAAAGAAGAAGTATTGGTAGGTGAGTGCGATAAGAGTGGCGGCGAGGAGGCGGGTTTGGAGTCCTTTGGGTGCGCGGCGCAGGATGACGAAGAGGAGGGTGGTGGCAGCGAAGGCCGCGAGGAAATAGGATGAGGCGGCGATGGACCAGAGGGTTGGCAGGCTTAGTAGCTCCTATGGTGAGGGTAGATGCTATTGGAGAGCGGGGCACGGTTTTTGTGGGTGAGCGGAGGAAATTGCGGGGTAAGCGGCGCCGTTTTTAGAAGCGTCTGCGGCGGAGCATAGCGCCGATTCTGGCTGCGCGCTCCAGCGGTTGGCCAAAGAATGTGCGCCAGACGGTTCGAAAGGCGAAGAAGATGAGGAAGAGAACGAGGAACGCGGCGCAGAGGAGCAAAACTATGCCGACGGCGCGCTCGGGAAAGGTTCGAGTGCCGGCGTGCAGGCGTGCGATGCGTGGATTGGCGGGATCGTAATCGATGTCGAGCAGTTGGTTCTCGTGCAGGTCGGGAATGCTGTTGAGGTCGATTTTATCGACGGCTACGACGGGGCGGTCCATGCCTTCGGGCGTGTATTCGAGGGAGATGATTTGATAGGGACGAGTGAGGGGAATGCTGCGGCCGTCGGCCAACAGATCTCTGATGGTGACAACTTAATGGACGGTGGCCTTGGTTGCATGCGGTTGCTGCGGCGTGGGTTCGGCGCGTGGGAGGACGATGAAGGCAGACACTATGACGAACCAAGGTAAGAGGAGCCAGGCGGCGACGCGGAGACGGAGTATTTTCCAGAGAACGAGAATGAGCAGCAGGGCAGCGAGTGCGAGGGTGAGCCTATACATCAAGACGGGGTTGACGCCGATTGCAGCCTTGGAGGTGCAGGGCATCGACGAAGGCTGGCCACAGATAGACAGCCATGGCGAGAGCCGCGAGGAGAAGCGGTCCAAGACATCCGGAACAGCCACTGCGTCTGTTAGTCAGTCTTGCCTCCTCTAAGCTCGGTTCTTTACTTGAGATCTTACCTGAAAGGAGGGTGTTTAGGGAGGCGGTGATTTGTTACGATGCAGGTGACTTCGGAGCTGCGTTTCCATGAAGAACTTGACACTTTGCTTAGTGGCCCTCCTTTTGTTGTGCCGAGGTGCTTCTCCTGACGACCGTGTGAAGCCGGTTACGCTCACGCTGATTGTGACGGATCATCATGGGAATCCCGTGACAGACTTGCGCGCGAGCGATTTGCGAGTGGAGGATGATACGTTTCCGCAGCAGATCTCGGAACTCACTCCCGAAGTTGTACAAGGTGTGCCGCCGCTGGTGATTTTGTTGGACATGGTGGATCTGAACTTTCAGGAACGCGGCGTGATGGCCCACAACGTGAGGCAATCGCTGGGACGGTTGACCGGGACCGTGCCGATTTATGTCTACATTTTGGATCGTCGTAGCAAAGTGTTCGGGGTTGTACCGGTGAGCGGGCGGGCGTTTATGGTGGGGCAGGGAGGCCAGGACATTGGGCCGGTTTTGGACAAAGCTCTTGGCTTGGTGAGCGGGCCGCGAATGACTGACTCGAAGGTGATTGATCTGCGAGTTTCAGAAGACTATGAGGCCTTGGTTACGATGAGTGTCGAGTTATCACGAAAGCCCGGGCGGAAGCAGCTTGTTTGGATCAGTCAAGGGCTGCCGAATATGCTGCACTTTCCAGAGGGCTGGCGAGATTTGACACCGCAATTGCAAGCGCTGGCGGCGCGCTTCAATGCGGCGAACACTGCTTTTTACGTGATGGATCCGACATTCGAGACCGGGGGGATTTTTCGAGAGGGATCGGCCTATGTATCGGAGGGGACGGGCGGCCGGTTGATCAGTAGCAGTGATCTCGGAAAAGCGGTGAGTCAGGCGAGGCAGGACGCGTTAGCCGGGTACTCGCTGCAGTATGTGCCGCCGACGGCACTTGCGATGAATGGAAAAGTCAGGAAAGTGAAGATATCGTGCGATCGGAAAGATGTTCAACTAGTGACGCAGGTGGTCTATGTGACGAATGCGGCGCTTTAGGCGCCTAAGCCGGGGGCGGTTGCGTTGAGGGAACTGCCCTCGGCGACATCATCTGTCCAGACTTTGAAGCTCTCGAGAGTGTTGGGGCCAAAGGTGGTGGCGATGGCGACGTCGGAGGCATCGCGGCCGCGGGCGAGGAGAACACGGCCGATGCGCGGGGTGTTGTTGCGAGCGTCGAAGGTGTGCCAGGCACCGCCGAGATAGACTTCAAACCACGCGGCGAAATCGCCGACGCCCCAAGGCGGGGGAGTGCCCATGTCGCCGAGATAGCCAGTACAATAACGAGCTGGAATGTTTAAGCAGCGGCAGAAGGAAATGGCGAGGTGCGCGTAGTCGCGGCACACGCCGGTTTGTTCGTTGTAGGCTTCGGAGGCTGTTCGGGTGGGGCGCGCTTGGGTGTAATCGAACTTGATGCGGTTGTGAACGAAATCGCAGATGGCCTGTACGCGGGCCCAGCCTTGCTCTGGGGCGTTTCCGAAGCGGTCCCAAGCGGCTTGCGACAGCAGATCGGTATCGCAGTAGCGGCTGCCCAGGAGAAAGACCAAGGTTTCTTCCGGCAGATCGTGCACGGCATGTTGTTGCGCGCCGGGGACGATTTTGTCGGGCTGGCCAGTATCGCGGACGAGGGCGTCGGTTTTGATGCGGATGCGTCCGGCGGGCGCGACCAGGCGGGTGCACCAGTTGCCGAAGCCATCGCGATAGCCGCCGATGGGGACGGGCGGATCGGTGGTGAGGTAGTCGGGGATGATTATATCCGAGGCGCGCGAGTAGTGAATGTTGAGCGCCAGAATCACGGGCGTAGGTTGCGGAAAATTGTAAATGAGTTCGTATCCGAGCCGGATTTGCATGGTATTTTCTCTCCGGCGATCAGCGTTTTAGGCTGCCTTGGCGAAACTGAAGGCCCAGTTCATGATAGCGGCATTACGGCAGGGACGCAAATGATGGAGGGACGCGGATTAATGCGAGGTCACTTCACGACGCCTGCATCGCGCAAGCCGTTGAGTACAAATTGCACGGCTATGGCAGTTAGCAAGAGGCCCATCATCCGCGACATGATGCGGATGCCAGTTTCGTGGAGATGCGAACTGACCCAATCGGCGGCGGCCAAGATTAGGAAGGAGAGTGCGGACACGACGGCGATGGCGGAACCGACCAAAATCACGTGCTGCCAGTCGGCATTCTGGTTGATGAGAACCATGACGGACGAAATGGCTCCGGGTCCGGCAAGCATCGGAATGCCTAGAGGAATGATGCCGACGTCTTCTTTTTCGGCGCCTTCCTCAGTTTCGCCGGGCGTTTCCTTGGTAGGCGACCGTTTGGCCTGGAGCATGTCAAGACCGATTAAGCCAAGGATGAGGCCGCCGGCGATTTTGAAAGCGGCCAGAGTAATGCCGAATAGCTTGAAGATATAGGTGCCCGCGATGGAGAAGGTGAATAGCACGAAGAAGCACGTGCAGGCGGCGCGGATAGCCATGTGACGGCGGCCGGCACGGTCTGACCCGCCTGTCATGGCGAGAAAGGTAGGTACGGCGGCGATCGGATCGACGAGAACAAAAATCGAGGTGAAGGCGATCAGCCAGAATTGGAGGAGCGCCATCATCGACGTCGGTCTTAGGCTAGCACGAGTTTCAGGCCCAGTCAGGCTTAGTGTCTACCGGCGGAGAATTCCAGACCGGCGAAGATGACGCGCCCTTGCGATACGGGAACGGTGTCAACGCTGCTGAATCCGCTGGGGAGCCAGATCACTTGATTCGTGAGATTGTTGGCGTGCATGACCGCCGCGACGCCGGTTCGGTCGCCAAACGGGAAATACTTCGAAAGGTCGTAGCGGAAATTTGCGTTGATGATGTGATGCCAACCCTGCAGCGGGTTGACGGCGGTGTAGCCATCGAAAGGACCATCGGACACGTCAAAGAGGCCGAAAGTTAGACTACGTTTTGTTTCGTAGCTGATGCCGGCTTTGAAGCCGATGTTGGGAATGGGAGAGACATTGGTTTTGCCAGTCTGATCGGCATTCACTTGATAGAGGGTAGAGCCCTGGAGGAAGAAGTTCTTTCGGAAGTAATATTTGCCCTCTAACTCAATTCCGTTGAATGTGACGGTGCCGAGGTTGAAGTAGACGGAGCGAGTTGCGCCCGCGACGTTAACGATGTTATCGCCGAAGCGGCTGTGGAAATAGTCAATGCCTATTTGTGAGCGATTGTTTTCATAGAAGACACCGAGATCGAAGGTGGCTACTGTTTCCGGCTTCAAATTGGGGTTGCCACCGAGGCCGGGATTGTTTAGAAGGTTTTCGTCGAGGCTGGGTGCACGAAAAGCTTGGCTGTACAGAGCCTTGACACTGGTGTGGGTGGAGGGTGTATAAACGAGACCTCCTCTGGGAACGGTATTGAGCGGGATGCTGCCGATTTTGTTGGTTTGGAAGCCGGCGATGAGTTTCAGATCGCTGCGCAACTGGTGATCGATTTGAGCGTAGAAAGCGCCCCCGAGCCGACGGCCGCGAGCGGCAATGGTGGCCGGGTCGGTGCCTGTGAAGAGTTCAACGCCTTCAATGCGGTTCAACAGCGCGCCGAACGAGAGACGGTCTTTTGAACCGAGAGTGACCAGATTGGTCCACTCGATGATGGCTTCGTCGGAATCTCTGGTGACGTTTGGAAAGGGCAATTCCTTAAACGTGGTTCGAGTGAACGTGAGGTTGAAGCTCATGTCCCAGTTCTCACTGACTTTATGGTCGTAACCAAGGTCGGCGAAATCTCGGGTGAGCCGGGTTCCGCTGACAGTGCCCTCGATAAATCCGGTAGACTGCCATTCGGTGAAGGAGGACATGAAGCTCAGGCCTTTATAGTTCATGCCCAAATACGCGCCGATGCTGCGATCTACGAGGTTCACATTCTCAACTGCCGGCACACTAGGCGCCCAGGGAACGTTTTGTTGGGAGGGTGGAACTAAATAGGTAAGTGGCCAATCGGCCAGTTCGTGGCGCTGTACCGAAGCCACCGTGCTCAGGTCTCCTTTTTTGTAGAGGAAGTTGCCGGAAGCGTCGACGGCGCCACCCGATCCACCCATGGCCTTGACTGTGGCCTCGTTTAAGTCGGCCTTTTTGGTAATCAGATTGATCACCGCCGAGAAGGCGTTAGAGCCATAGAGGACGGATCCCGGTCCCTTAATGATCTCAATGTGGTCAAGAATGTCTACGGGAAAGGCTTCGAGAAGATCGGAGATGATGCCGCCTTCCATGACTTCACGCGTGGGTCTGCCGTTGATCAGGAAAAGAATGTGGCCGCCATCGGTTTTAGTTTGGTCACCGCGAGCGGAAATGAGGCTGCGATCGACGAAGTATTGAGTTGATCCGGTCAAGCCTGGAACACGTTGCAGGATTTCGCCTAGGGTGAGACCTCCAAAGCGGCGCAGTTCATCGCTGGTGACTACGGACATGATGCTGGGTGCATCGGATAGTTTGTCGGCGAACCGGGAAGCTGTGGTGACATCGATGTTGGTGAGCGAATCAATATCCATCGACATCAAGTCTGAGATGCTCTTATCTGATCCTGCCGGGGCAGTGGGCTGTTGGGCCAGTGCCGTGGCCGAAGTCATTGCAAAGACAATGGCCGCGGCCCACGAAGCTGCGCTGCTTCGGTTTTTAGATGTTGTGAAATAAGACATGCTTTTATTCCTGTGCCGGCCGCGACCGGTAATGTGACATAGCATGCATCGACACAAAACAAGCAGAGCGTTAATGTGACCCTGGGACGGACCGGCTGCGTGATATTATTCCGGTGGGCCAGTCGTTCCCCTGTTGCCCCCTCTCGAATCGTCCGAAATACAGACATGGCTTGGCATCCAAACGGCCGACAACTTACGTGTGTGTTGTTGACAGGCCTTAGCTGCTGGATTCTTCCCGGTTTTCAGGCGCAATCTTCTTTTGAGGACATTACGGTGCAGTGCGTTATCCGTGACGATCGTCATCGGGCCGTGGCTGATCTGAAACCCGAGGAGTTGCTGATTACAGAGGACGGGAAGCCGGTGGCTCTGAAGAGTCTGAAGGCAGTGAATGGGCAGGCGGGGACGCTAGCCATCCTGGTTGATTCGGGCTCGAATGAGAGTCTGACTTTAGGGCGCGATGCGATGCCGGAACTGCTTGCGGGCGTGAAGGATAGCGCTGTACCCGTGTCGCTCTGGGATGTGAAGCAAGCGGCGCTGTTGCGGGATTTCAACGTAGATCGCGGCGGGTTGGGTGCGCTGATTGCGACGGGTCTGCACGACTCGGTGAAGGATAGAGACACGTCGGCAAGATCAAAACAGATTCTTGCCGCGGCGCGGCGGTTAATGGATGAGGAACACCGTTCACCCGCGTTGGCGTTGCTGTTTGCGTTGATCGAAGAACAAGCGGCCGTCCCGGGGCGCAAAGAGATTGTCTATTTTGTGCCGAATGGCGAAGAGAGCACGCTCAGCGAAGAGCAGGTGACGGCGCTTGGTTCGAATGCTTTGCGGGCCGGGGTCAGTGTCTACGTGATTGAAGCCGCTGGAGCAAGCGCACAGGTTGAGGCGAAAGCGGCGGCGCTGCTGACGCCGCAGCAGCGCGGTGCGAATAGGAATCTNNGGAATCGTGCTGGGGAGGCTCCAGCGATTAAGCAGAACATGTGGCGCGAATTGGCGCGTAAAAGCGGTGGTGCGTACGCGGCGGCGGGGAAAGACGGCGGGCGCGAAACGGCGCGCCGGGCCGGGGAAGATCTCGGGGTAGCGTACCAAGCTAGCTATACGCCGCTGGCGCCAACGGAAGACGGGCACTTTCGTGCGGTGGTTGTGAAGGTGAATCGTGCGCGCACTGGGTCGCAGAATGCAGCGGGCTATTTCTCGGTACCGAATGCAGATGCCTATTCGGTTGCGGATTATACGCCGTTGTTGCTGCAGGCGTTGCATGACAGTGGCGACAGTGATCAACTCCGCTTCGACAGTGAAGTGCTGCGCTTTGGCCAACAAGATGGAAAGACAAGAGTTGTGCTTGTGGTGGAAGTGCCGCGGAGTTCGGTGACGACGCTGAATAACGATACGGAGAAACTGCTGAAGGTTCATTTCGCGGTTTATGCGGTGATTCGGGGGGCGGATGGCAAAATCGTGAGCCGCTTTAGTGGGGATATGCCTTACGAGACCGCTTCGGAAAAAGCCGCAGCGGCGCCGAAGAATCTGTTTACGTTTGAGCGGCAGACGTTGTTAGCAGCTGGCGATTATCGCGCGGAGATTGCGGTGGGCGATCAGAACTCCCCGAGTGTGGGCAAGCGCACGTTTACGTTCTCGATTGCGAAACCCGCGGGGGCATTGACGCTGGGCGATTTGATTGTGGTGCGCGGGGTTGAGCCACGAACGGCGGAAAGAGGCGATGACGACCCGTTGGCGTTTGGTGCGCAGTCGCTGGTGCCGTGGGTGGCGGCTACGGTGAAGGCGCGTAAAGGCAGCGAATTGCCGGTGCTGTTAAAGGTGTATGGTGATCCGGCGGCGGGGATTTTGCCGGACATGCAGTTGGAGATTCATCGCGGGTCAGATTTGGTGGCTAGTCTTCCTTTGTTGGTGAGCGGTGGGATCGGTGGGCAGTTTCAGGCGCTGGTTTGGCTGCCGGAGGAGTCGCTCGAAGCGGGGCATTACACGCTTCTGGCGAAGGCTGCGCAAGGACAGGTAAGTACGGAACGGAGCAGGGAATTTGAGTATGTGCTGCCGGGCGGATCAAGCGAATTGGCAGAAGCGGATACGGGACCGGATTTGGCGCCGAAACAGCTTTTGACGGCTGGGCCGGAGTTGATAGCCGGGGCGAAGAAACCGTCGGACGAAGAAATTGCCGCGATTCTGCAAGCGGCACGGGAACGGGCGCTCGAGTATAAGAAAAGCTTGCCGAACTTTAGTTGTTTGCAGACGAATAAACGGTTCACCAGCAAAACGGGCGTTCAAAACTGGAAGGCGAAGGACAGCATTACGGAATTGCTGCGTTACGCCGATGGCAAGGAAGAACATCAGATTCTGGAAGTGAACGGCGTGACTAAGGCGGCGGATCGTGGGGAAGTGAAAGGTCTGCTGACGAAGGGCGAGTTTGGCGAGTTTTTGGATGCTGTATATTCACCCGATTCGCACGCGGAATTTACCTGGCAAGGGCGCACGCTGGTGGATGGGCAAGAGGCGCATGTGTTTGCTTATAAGGTAAAGCGCGTAAATTCGATTTACAGCATGTCGACGATGGATGGGCGTTCGCGGGTGGTGTCGGCTTTTCACGGAATTATTCATATTGATGCGAATACGCTGGTGACGCGCTTTGTTTCGATTGAGGCGGAAGATATTCCGGTGCAGGCGTTGTACCGGGAATCTACGGTGTCGGTGAACTATGGGTATTTCACCATTGAAGGGCAAAAATGTTTGTTGCCGAAGACGGCGGTTTTGAGCGTTCGGGTGGGCAAACGATCGCTGTCTAAGGACGAGATGCAGTTCCGAAATTACCGGCGCTATGGCGCCACATCCAACTTAATCACCCGGTGAGGCGATAAAATACAAAGATGCACAAAGTTCGTGTTTTGGTGGCGATGCCGTTGGTTTGCCTGCTGGGCGCTGGATGGTTGGGCGGGCCCGTAAGTTGGGCGCAGGAACCGTCACCTTCGAATACGACGATCCGCAGCAGTGTGGAAGAAGTTGTGCTGGATTTGCTGGTGCGCGATGCGAAGGGCAAGCCGGTGAAGAACCTGGAAACCAGCGACATCACCGTACTTGAAGATGGCGTGCCGCAGAAGATTCGCAGCTTTCGGTTGGTGGCCGGACATGAAGCGCGGCAGGAACTGACGGCGAGCGGGAATGCTGCGCCAGCGGTGACTACCAAGATTGCGAACAGCCCTTTGCCGGCGGTGAATCTGATTTGCCTGGTGTTCCAGAATCTCAGTCCCTATAACAAGAAATATGCGACGGAGGCTGCGCAGGAATTTGTAAAAAATCAGATGCAGCCGAATACTTGGATTGCGGCGTTTACGCTCAATTCGCGCTTGGTGCCGCTGCACGACTTCACCATGGATCGGAATGTGATTTTTCAGATGGTTGGCAATCTGAATACGTCGCAGGGGATAGATTTTCTAAATGTGGCGGATGCGGTGATCAATGCGTCGCCGAATATTGCGACGATTGAAACGACGGTTTCAGGCAATCCCGCCGCGGGTGGGACGGTGAACGCGACGATGAACATCACGGGTGGAGAAGTGAACACCCGCGCGATCAACGGCGCCGAAGTCTCCACCGATATCGGTGCGAACCGGCAGCGCGGCGAAAAGGCGGCTCAGCGTCGCGAGTTTGGCGGCATTGAAGGGCGCCGTTCGATGGATCAGATTGAAGCGATGATTGCGCAGTTGAAAACACTGCCCGGGCGTAAGTCTGTCCTTCTGATGAGTCCGGGTCTGCCAACAACGGGAGACCCGGAGGCGTTTGATTTGATTCTTAAGAAGGCGCATGAAGCGAACGTGACGTTTTATGCCGTTGATATTAACGGCTTGTCCGAAAATTCGAACGCGTTGGCTTCGTCCACGCAGTTGCAGCACGCGGCCGGGGTGAGCGCCAGCCAAGCTGGTACGGGCAGCAGTGCGGCTGGCATGATGGAAAAAATGCGGCAAGGTGATTACGTGGATGATGCGGTACGGACTACCGACCAACGTGCCACGTTGCGAGCTCTGTCGGAAGGCACCGGCGGATTCTTGATTGCCGATACGAATGATCTGCGCAAGCCTTATCAGAAGCTACTGGAAGATGTGGCGACACACTACGAAGTGATCTATTCATCGTCGGGCGAAAAGCACGATGGGCATTTGCGAACGATTGAGGTGAAGACTTCTCGCCCTGGTGTGGCCATTGAAAGCCGCACTGGCTATTACGCGATGCCGCCGCTGCATGGAAGTTCGGATCTTACGCCTGCCGAAATGATCGGCTTGGCGGCGCTGAATGTGAAGACCAAGCCGCATGCGTTTCCGTTCCGGAGCTCGGCATTTGAGTTTCGGCCGGCTTCGGCCAGCAATCAGGATGCGCTGGCGATTGAGTTGCCGGCCGCCAGCTTGACGGCGACGCCGCAGCCGACGACGAAGACGCATCATTTACATGTGGCACTGCTGGCATTAGTGAAGGATTCAAACGGAGAAGTAGTGGACAAGTTCAGCCAGGATTCGTCGTTGGATGTGCCGGACGACAAGCTTGAGGCGCTCCAACAGGGGCAGATTCCGTTTACGCATGCGATTGATCTGCCAGCGGGACACTACACGGTGGACACGGCGATTGTAGATA
Organism: Bryobacterales bacterium; assembly: GCA_003169195.1. Lineage (GTDB taxonomy): Bacteria > Acidobacteriota > Terriglobia > Bryobacterales > Bryobacteraceae > Bog-105. The sequence continues at coordinate 1,352 of PMQB01000226.1, read as the reverse complement.
TGGAATCGAAGCACGCGAGCACCGGGACGCTGCAGTTCGATGCGCCTACACGAAAAGGAGTGGGGCTGAGCAGCGTGATGTTTGTGCAGCGCATGGAGAATTTGCCGGCTGCCGGTGATGGTGGAGATCCGTTTGTTTTCGCGGCGGGTAAAGGTGCTCGGCGGGTGATTCCTGAACTGGGTGACAATCTGCGGGCGGGTGTGAAGCCGTACGTTTTCTTTGTGGTTTATCCGGACAAGAACAACGCTGAAAAACCGAAGCTGCAGGTGGAGTTTTTAGTGGACGATAAGGTGATTGCCAAGCAACTGGCCGATTTGCCGCCGCCTGATGCGACTGGCGCGATTCCGATGGTAGTCGCCACGGCCACGCAAGCGGGCAAATGCCAGTTGCGTATTAGCGCTCTGCAAGGGAGCGCTAGTGCAGTTCAAACGTTGCATTACTCGGTGGCGGCGAACTAGGAATCGTGCGCCGTCTCGTGTTGCTTTTTCCGCTCGTCGTTGCGGCGGCGGGGCCTTTGGCGGCTCCGATTGTATTTGAAGAGATTGCTGCGCGGGCCGGTGTGGTGTTTACCGCGAGCGGCAGTCCGACGCCTGAAAAGCATCAGCCGGAAACGATGTTGGGGGGCGTTGCGCTCTTCGATTACGATGGCGACGGATACCTGGACATCTATTTAGTCAACGGCGCTACGATGCCGGGTCTGGTAAAAGAGGGCGACCCGTTCAAGAACCGTCTGTTCCACAACAATCACGATCTTACGTTTACCGATGTGACGGACAAAGCGGGCGTGGGCGGTGCCGGTTATGGCATGGGTGTGGCGGTTGGGGATTACGATAACGACGGGAAGCCAGATCTGTTTGTGGCCAATGTGAATGGGAATCAACTTTTTCACAATAATGGGGACGGTACGTTTACAGACGTCACTGCGAAGGCGGGGGTGGCGGGGACGATGTGGTCGGTGGGCGGGACATGGGTCGATTACAACAACGATGGGCTGTTGGATCTGTTTGTTTCGAACTACTGCCAGTGGAATCCTGCGACGGAACCGCCTTGCGTGGTGAACGGGCATAGGATGACTTGCAGTCCGCGACTCTATAAACCGCTGCCGAATACGCTTTATCGTAATAACGGTGATGGGACGTTCACGGATGTATCGGTGGAAACGGGGATCGCGGCGCACTTGGGGCGCAATATGGGGTCGGCCATTGCTGATTATGACGGCGATGGCTTCATGGATATCTTCGTTGCCAATGACGACATGCCGAACTTGATGTTCCATAACATTGGAGGGAAACGGTTTGAGGAAGTTGGGATGGATGTGGGCGTGGCGTTGCCTGAGGGTGGCAATGCGATCT
>PMQB01000287.1 GCA_003169195.1 Bryobacterales bacterium | reverse complement strand
GCTCGCGCTGCACGTTTACCGCTGGCCGCGAGGTCAATCGGTTCCCTCGCTCTCGCGATTGGTTTGGCGTCAGCGGCACTTGCGCAAACGCCAGTTTCCTATTTGACGATTCCGCCGGGCGTTCCTTTATCCAGTTCGGGTAGCCTCAGCAATGCCACGCCTCTGACGAACGTCTTGCTGCCTGGGTATGGGAACGTACAAATCGACTGGTCCGTCCCATCGTCCGAGAACCCTGTGGCTTACGCCTACCAGTCTGAATCGTTTTACGATTCTAGCGGCCTTGCTGCCGACGGTGCAGCGGGTGCTTACATCTGGGATGCGACCGCTAACGAGTTCACCATAAACACCCCTAATCCAAACAACACGGCGTCGCCTCTCGTCTACACCATTACTTTCACCTTTCTCAGTGGCGCGCCCGACCCTAGCAGACTTCTGCTTGTGGCTGACGGCTTCGGAGGGGCGGGTCCGTACACTGAGGGCACTTTCGCAATGGTGTCCCAGGCTGGAAAACTGGTCGGGCAGAACGATTACGGCACTGGGGGTAGCAATACTTGGGCAACGATGTGTCTTGATACCGCCTACTCTTCCTCTGCGACAGCGTGCCGCACCGCCGGAACTTTGCTTTACAGCGGCTACTCACTCAGCAAGGTTCCGTCTGTGTGGGAGTTGGGCGACGCCAACAACACGGGCTGGGCGCTCTTCCAGCCAACAGCAGCGCTCCTGAAATCCGGGATTCCGAAGCGGCCGACTCTTTCGGTCAACGTGTCTCAGGCCGGCGGCGACGGCATTGGCTTCACTCTGGGATATGCCGGCTCCGGTTACATTGAGGTGTGTAAGTCGAACTCCACCACTAACCCTGTGCCGGCCAGCGGCATNNTACAGCTTCGCCGTACAGGGGAGCCAGTACACCACGAAAAACCCTCTCACGGTTCCGGTGGGCGAGTGTTCCGCGCCCATCCCGGTGACAGCGGGAACCCCGCAAATTCAGGAACTGCCAACGCCTGGCGTCGCCGCGAACAATATCACCGCACTCGGCTTCAATCCGGCGAACTTCACGGAAGAAAGCCTGCTGGCCGACCCGCCTGACACGCAGACCGGAACAGCCTCCATCATCGTGCAGCCATCCGAGCCCGGCGACACGTCGCTCCAAACTATCGTCGACTATACAAATCAGGAAGCTCCCCCCGCCGTGTTGAAGCTCTGCAAAGTGGCAGCAAACGGCAGCACAGGGATCGTTGGGAAGTCTTTTAACTTCACCGTAACACCTACAGGTGGCCCTGCCACCAAGCTTTCTATATTGGCGGGCCCATACTCGCAAGGCGGCTATTGTCAGGTGGTCCCCGGCACTTTCCAGGTGGGCACCTCGGTGAACATTACGGAAAGTGTGCCGGCGGGTTACGCGACACCGTCCATCACAGTGGACGGAGCAAGCGTTTCGTCGAGTGGGTGCCCCCCCGTTTTTGCCGGCACTGCGTTTTCCTGCACGGTTGCCGCGGTGATCGGACCTGACGTGAACGAAGTCTCGTTTACCAACAGCCCCGCTGTCGCCAATAGCCCGCTGACAGGTGGAGGCGGAACCGATCTGCCTGCCCTCGCCATTGCCAATTATTCCCTTGTTCACCAAGTGGCCACTCAGGGGAAGAGATCGTACATGACCTACCGCGCAGATCTTCTGAACGCGGGAACAACAAACGTTGGGCCGATCACGGCCTCCGCGACGAGCCTTGATGCATCGGCACTGCAGGTGGTCGGACAGGGAACCCTTACTTTTGCCGGGGCACCGGCCAACGGTCAGGTCACGAGTAGAAAAACGTTCACGATTCTTACCGATCCGAATCTTCCGCCCGACTTCTCAAAATTGAAGTGGACGATTCAATCGACCCGGAGCATCAAGCCGGAACCTGTGCAGTAAACGTCGTAGTCGAAGGGTGTCACGCCGGGAAGGTAACTTTTCGGGGCGGCACCCGCCCCACATTGAAAGCCAAGCAATTCTCTTCTCAGATTTTCCTTAAACACGCCGATCAGTAACCTTACGGTTGGCCCGGCTTGTGCCGTTTCTAAAGGCGCGCCAGGCCAAAAAGACATTCATGAAATACTTTCCCAAGTCGACAAGTAAGGTCCTTTTAGTCTTCTCTACCGCCGCCATGCTCAGCGCGCAGATTGCACCTCAGAATCGAATCACTCAGCAGATTGACGAAAACGTTCGCCTCACTCTCACCGGCAACGTACACCCCCTGGTAGCCCAAGCAACGACATCGGCGCAGGCGGACTTCGCCACCCCTATGGATCATATGGTGTTGCATTTGCAGGCCGGCGCAGAGCAGGAAGCTCAACTGGAGGCGTTGATTGCCCAGCAGAACGATCCGAAATCCCCCAATTACCGCCATTTCCTCACTCCGAAAGAGTATGCCGCCCAGTTCGGCGCGTCCGCGTCCGATATTGCTAAGGTGACAGCCTGGCTGCAAAGCCACGGCCTCTCCGTCGAAGAGGTTCCGGCCGGCAACCGCGCCATTATCTTTAGTGGAACGTCCTCGCAAGTAACCGCCGCGTTCAAAACGGAGATGCGGCATTACAACATCAACGGCATTCAGCATCTGGCCAACGCCAGCGAACCGCAGATTCCCGCGGCCTTGGCAGGCATTGTCGGCGGAGTTGTAAAACTCCACGATTTCCGCTATCAGCCGCACATCATCAAAGGTGCGCCCATCGCGTCCGTGAAAGGTGTCGGTTCCATGTTCAATCAGGGCGGCAGTATGAACATACTTGCGCCGGCCGATTATTACATGCTCTACGACATCAATCCGCTCTTAAGCGCAGGCATAAACGGTGCAGGCCAAAGCATCGCCGTGCTGGCCCGGTCGAATATCTATCTCACCGACGTGCAGGGCTTCCGCAGCATGTTCGGTTTGAAAGCGAACGATCCTCAATTTGTGGTGACCAACAGCGATCCCGGTCAAATTAATGGCGACAATCTGGAAACCACGCTCGATACCGAGTGGGCGGGCGCCGTGGCTCCCAACGCCACCATCAAAGTCATTATCTCTTCGTCTTCCGGATCATCCGATGGAATCGATTTGTCCGCGACCTATGCCGTGAACAACAATGTCGCGCCCATCATTAGCTTGAGCTACGGTGGCTGCGAAGCCAGCATGGGTAGTACGGAATTGGCTTTCTATAACTCGCTCTGGAAACAAGCGGCATCCCAGGGCCAGACGGTGCTGGTGGCGGCGGGCGATTCCGGCGCGGCAGGTTGCGACAGTTCGGGTGCTAAAACCGCCGTCAGCGGCAAGGCCGTGAACGGATTATGTTCGTCTCCCTATGCCACCTGCGTGGGCGGAACCGAATTTGTGGAAGGCAGTAATCCCGGGCAATATTGGCTGCCGGCGAATAACTCCGCGACCTTAGCCTCGGTGCTGAGCTACATTCCGGAAACCACCTGGAACGAAAGCGGCGGCAGTCTGGCGGCCGGCGGCGGCGGAGCTAGCAAAGTTTACACGAAACCGTCCTGGCAGACAGGCGCTGGCGTCCCGGCGGACGGCATGCGCGACGTGCCCGACGTTTCCTTGACAGCGGCAATCCACGACGGTTACACCGTCGTCCAGGGTGGTGAAATGGGCTACATTTTCCCGGTCGGCGGCACTTCCGCGGCTACCCCTTCCTTTGCCGGTCTGGTGGCGCTCATCAACCAGAAGTACAATGCTTCCCAGGGTTGCATTAACCCCGTGCTCTATCCGCTAGCGGCCAAGCAGGTGGCGGGCGGCGCAGCAATTTTTCACGACATCACCACAGGTACCAACTCCGTGCCGGGCTTAACCGGCTTCTCCGCCGCGGCTGGCTATGACCAGGCAACCGGGCTAGGTTCGGTGGATGCCAACATGTTAGTCAACCATTGGCACGATGCAGCGGCCCCTTCTGGATCGTTGACCATTTCCACCTACGCGGCCACCGTTTCGCAAGGCCAAACCAGCACCGCCACCGTGAAGACGGCGACCACCGGACTCACGTCCGCCGTGGCGCTCACCGTGTCGGGCATGCCCACCGGTGTGACGGCCACGTTTTCTCCAGCTACCATTGCCTCCCCCGGTTCCGGTAGCGCCACGTTGAATCTAGCGGCCACCTCCGCCGCCACTCCCGGCGTCTACACGTTGACCGTAACCGGAACGGCCGGTTCGCAAACGGCGAAATCCAGCTTCAGCCTCACGGTGCTGGCACCTGCGTTCGGGCTGGCCGTGCCCACCGCCGCGCTCGGTATGCAGAATGGCCAAACCATTACCGCCACGGTGGCCGTTACTCCCCAGAACGGCTTCAATGGAACCATTACGCTTGGCACCACCGGTTTGCCCACCGGCGTCACAGCAACGTTTTCACCAGCCACGCTGAGCGGGTCAAAGGCGGCCACCAGCGTCATGACCATCGTGGCTGCCAAGACAGCCAAAGGCGGATTCTTCAACTACAACGTCACCGCCATCAGCGGATCGGCCAGCCAGACAGCCGCCATGAATCTGGCCGTCAATGTAACGCCGAGTTGCAACATGGTGTTCACGCCCAGCAGCATTACCGTGGCGCCAGGCGGCACCACCACCGTGGCCTTATCCTGCCCATCCGCTGCCTCCGCCATCACCATGAGTACATTTAGCGTGCCATCCGGCGTTACCGCCACTTTGTCTTCTTCCACACTGGGCGTCAACCAGTCGGTGAAATTGACCGTAACCGCAGCCAGCACTGCGGTACAGGGTTCGTATGTGATGGGCATTTACTCCACCGAAGCGAATGGCGCACTGCAAGAGCCCAACGTGGGCGTCACTGTAAGCGGCCCGAATGCGTCGCTGACACTGAACCCGTCCACCATCACGCTCGCGCCGGGCGGCTCAGCTACGGTTGGCGTGTCCTGGTCGTCCGTTGGCTTTCCCAATGCTAACGTCGCCGTCGGTGGCCGGCCGCAAGGTGTGAGCGTCGCCTTCGGTCCAGTATCGGGCTCGAGCGAGTCTCTCACGTTCTCAGCTTCCACGGCAGCAGTCAATGGGAAGTACACGATTTTGCTGCAAGGCATGAGTGGAGTGATGATGCGAACCGCCACCCTGAACGTGGTGATTGCGCCCCAACCCGTCTGCACTCTGGCCACGAATCCGGCCTCCATCAGCGTTCTGGTCGGCAGTTCGGCGACCACTTCCGTGACCTGCGCCATCACGCAAGGCACCTTCAGCGCCCCGCTCAGCCTGGCGGTGGCCGCTGTCAGTTCTAGTTCCACCAGTTCAGCAACAGGCACCGTCACGGGACTTACCCTGCAAGCGCCCAGCGCCTTGACCGCTGGATCATCGGCCACTCTCACCCTCGCCACTACGACCGCCCTCAAGCCCGGAACCTACCAACTGCAGTTGACTGCGGCCGGCAGCGGCTTCACGAAGACAATCACCGTGCCATTGACCGTGGCGCCGCCGCCGCTTTGCACCTTGGCCGCAACCTCTTCAGCCGTTAGCCTCACTGTCGGCCAATCCACCACAACAAAGCTCTCATGCACCGTCACGCAGGGCACCTTCAGCGCACCGCTGAGCTTGGCGATCGCTGGTCTTCCGACCGGTGTCACCACGCAAGTGAGCCCGGCCACGCTCACTGCTGGTTCCACCACGACGCTTACCTTAACCGCCGCCAGCACGGCTAAGACCGGAACAGCCAACCTGTCTCTGACAGCAGCCGGCACCGGCTTCACGCAAACCATCGCCGTCCCACTCACTCTCACCGCGCCATCCACCTTTGCCATCACTCCCACGCAAACCACCCTGACTCTCAAAGCCGGCTCCACCGCGCAAGTCAGCTTGGCGAGCCAGTTGTCAGGAGCCTTCAATTCGACCATCGCGCTCAGCTTCACGGGCCTCCCCGCCGGAGTGACAGCGTCTTTCTCCAAAGCCAGCCTGGCCGCCCCGGGTAACGGCACATCAGTAGTGACGTTCACCCCATCCGCCGCGATCAAGGCCGGGACTTACAAAGTCACCGCCGTAGGAACCGGCGGTGGTGTAACTCAGTCTCAGCCCATGACGCTCACCATTACAAACTAACTGGCTGGCGGGTTCAAGAAAGGGGGCACTCCGTTCTCCGCAACGTTCAACGCCTGACCACCGCAAGCGTACAGTCACTTCCGAAACTTATTAGCGTGCTCAAGAAAATGGGGGGACACTCCGGGCCTGGCGATCACAGCGAATTCAACGAATTAGGCAGGCGTGTCCCCTCATTTTCGCTCTACCCATCTCACGTTGCAGAGGGTTTACCAACGCGAATGATTCGCATGCTGTGTAGATAAACTCACAAGCTGAGCACAAGCAAACCTCGATCACTCTTAGCGAACTCCGCAATAACAATCGCGTTCCCGCGGATCAGGCCAACCGTCCGCCCAGTCTTGGTCGTCAAAGCCCATCTCGTCCAAGTGGAGCCGGCCAAAGACTTAATTGACACTTGAGAGTGGTCTTGGTGCCCCGAAAGGTTAGGCTGAGAGACCAAGAGCTTTTAGGAAAGCGGTATTTCAACTTCCATGTAACTGCCCGGTGTACCCGGCGGGGGTCGATGGTAGCGGCGTGGCCAAACATCTATTTCGAAGGCGACACCTCCCTCAAGTCAGGCCTCAGCCAGTTTTTTGCAGAGCTCAGACTTCTCGCTCGCAGGCAGCGCTGCGAATTTCATCTGATAGCCGCGGGAGATGGTTCAAGGGCGTGCCGTGACTTTGGCCTCGCACTGAAAAACCACAGCACCGCCTGCAATATCCTTTTGATGGATAGCGAAGGCCCGCTTAATGCCAGCGCTGCCGCCGATCTTTGCAAAGACCATGGCTGGAACCACGCTACCGGCGCCGCCATTTTTTGGATGGTCGAGATGATGGAGGCTTGGTTTCATGCCGATAAAGACGCACTCGAAAAGTTCTACGGTCAGGGCTTTAACAGAAACGCTCTGAAGCCAAACCCAAGAGTGGAGAAAATTGCCAAGCACGATATCAGAGAGGGTTTGGCGAATGCGACGCGAAAATCGAAACCCGGCAACTACTTCGACCACAAAACCATGCACGGACCGAAGCTTTTAGAGCTAATCGATCCTAATCTCGTCAAGTCAGCTTCACCCCAATGCGAGAAGCTTTTTGCCACAGTTTTGGCCGAGCTAGGCTGATTGGCAAACGGCCATCACAGATTTTAAAAATAAAGTTTCTCCCATCCCCTCAACAACTTAAGCCCAATTTCCCCCTCTGCTGCGAACGCCCGTATTCCAAAATCGAACCGAAAGGTCACATCAAATGTCAACAGCAGCAGCACCCGCATTCAATCCGTCGACGGCCCAAACCCGTCTCAACAGCCTCAAACACGGCGCCACCTCCAAACAACTCTTCATCCCCGGCGAAGACCCCTCCGCCTTCCTGTCCATGCTCCAGGAAAACTTCCGTTATTACAAACCCGTCACCGAGCAACAAGCGGCGCTAGTCGAAGACGCCACCATCGCGCACTGGCACCTCGCGCGAGTCCAACGCGTCCACAACGAAAACGAATTCGATCACTACACCGCCAAACCCGAAGTGTCCGATTGGACGAACCAAGACATGGACCGTCTCAACAAATTCGATCGCTATAAAACCCAAGCCGAGCGCTCCCTACAGCGCGCCCTCGCCAACGTACTCGCGTTCCACAAAGACAACGTACGCACCCGTCAATGGCAACAACTCCACGAACTCCGCCAACAAAAATTCGAGATCCAGCGCGAACGTTTCGAACTCGCCAAGGCCCGCGAAGCTCGGCTGGCGGCCAAATCACAAAAAACCGAAGCCAGCGTTGCAAACAAAGCAGATAGCGAAATCCGTTTCGCAAAAAACGCTTTTTCTTCGCCCCAGAAAACCGCGCCTACAGAACCGAAACCCACCGCAAACGCGGCAACCGATCCGAAATCCCAAACTCCGGAGGAAATGATCCAATAGCAGCGACTGCAGCGGCAACCAACATCCGTCACTCAAAAGATATCTGCACAGGCGTACTATCCTTGCTACTGTTTGCTGTTTTCTGTTTACTGTTTCCTATCATCCCTATAGACAAATCGCCTGTAGGATTAGAATCGGTAGTGGGTTAGTGAAGACGGCATGAACATTTCGGTGAAGAGCGAATACGCGCTCAAAGCGATATTCGATTTAGTCGCGCAATCCTTGACGGTCCCGCAAGGTTCCACCATGGCACCCGTGAAGATTGCCGATATCGCCAAGCGGCAGAAGATTCCGCAGAAGTTTTTAGAATTGATTCTGGCTGGTTTGAAACAAAATGGGTTTGTCGATTCGCGCCGCGGTGCCGAAGGCGGCTACCTGTTGGCCAAACAACCAGACGCGTTAACCGTCGGCGAAGTTTTGCGCGCTGTTGAGAGTACGCGCAATGGCGGAAAGCGCAGCAAAGAAGATCCGTTCGGACCGATCTGGCAGCGAGTGGATGCAGCAGTTTCAAATGTGTTGGATGAAACAAGCTTTGGTGAACTGGCCCGGAGTTGGAAAGCAAAGCACGCAAAGTATATTCCCAACTGGGAAATTTAGGAGTCTTTTGTGATTTTTCAAGATAATTCCCTGAGCATCGGGCGCACCCCGCTAGTGAAGTTGAACCGGGTAACGGACGGAGCACAAGCCACGGTTCTGGCGAAAATTGAAGGACGCAATCCCGCGTTTTCAGTGAAGTGCCGCATCGGTGCCTCCATGATTTGGGATGCCGAAGAGCGCGGGGTGCTACGCCCTGGTAAAGAAATCGTCGAACCCACCAGCGGAAATACGGGGATCGCGCTCGCGTTTGTCGCGGCTGCCCGCGGTTACCCCATCACTTTATGCATGCCCGAAACCATGTCTTTGGAACGCCGCAAAATCCTCAAAATCTTCGGCGCCAATCTCGTGCTCACGGAAGGCTCTAAGGGAATGAAGGGTGCCATTGCCAAGGCCGAAGAAATCCACGCCTCCGATCCCGATCATTATTTCCTGCCGCAGCAATTCGACAATCCCGCCAACCCACGCATTCACCTCGAAACCACCGGCCCCGAAATTTGGCAGGACACCGGGGGCGCGGTTGACGTCTTTGTCGCCGGCGTCGGTACCGGCGGAACTATCACGGGCGTCTCTCGCTACATCAAGGGAATCAAAAAGCATCCTCTTCTTTCTGTTGCAGTCGAACCCACGTCAAGCCCGGTCATTACCCAAACACTCGAACGCCTCGAAATCAAACCGGGTCCACACAAGATCCAGGGCATCGGCGCTGGCTTCATTCCAAAGAATTTGGACTTGTCGCAGATCGACCGCGTGGAACAAGTAACTAACGAAGAGTCCATCGAAATGGCTCGACGCATGGCGCGCGAAGAAGGCATCCTGTGCGGCATCTCTTGCGGAGCGGCTACTGCTGCTGCTGTGAAGATCGCGAAAGAACCGGCCATGGCGGGCAAAACGATTGTTGTGGTCTTGCCCGATGGTGGCGAACGCTACCTGAGTTCTGCCTTATTTGAAGGAATGTTTGACTAACATCCTGGAAAATATACGGGACGTGTAACCCCGATGGGTACTTGCGTCGTTTACATGTTATCCCCGTAACAGGCGGGCGCTCTTCCCCAAACCCGAAACCCCGAGCGCCCGCCACCCCAAAGTTCAAACGACCGCGCGATTCTGCGTGGTCTTTTTATTTGCCAAGGCAAACCGTGCTTCGGGAGCGCATCCTTCTAGTGCATTAAGTATATAGTCGGCCACGGCAGGCCCATGCTTAAAGCCGTGGCCCGACCCGCCGCCTGCGAACCAAACATTCTTAAACTCCGGATGCCGGTCAATGATGAAGTCACCGTTCGACGTGTTTTCATACTGGCAAACGCGCGCATCCACCACCGGCGCATCCGCCAAGGCCGGGAACCGCTCTCCCAAATAAGCACGCATCTGCCGAACCGTTTCGGCGGTTACAAGCCGCTCTTCGGTGTCCGGATCAATGGGCGGACCATGCCGATCACAAGCCAACTTGAAGCCGCGCGCTTCCAAGTCAGGAAAGCCGTACATACCTCGGTCCGATCCGAAATCGAGCCAGATCGGAAGTTGCGGCGCTTGAAAACGCAGATCGCCCGGCGGGATACCAAAGAACAAAATCTCCTGCCGCGTGATAAACAATCGAGAGCCCAGTATGTCCGGGAACAATTTTCCCAGCCACGGCCCGCACGCATAGATCAAGATGTCGGCGCTGCAGCTTTCCTCTTTCGGCGACCGCAGTGCTGTCTGGCGGTAAGTGCCGCCCAGTCTAACGAACTCCTTTACGACGGCTTGTACTGCTTGACGCGCCAGCAGTGCTCCAGCGTTGCGTTCAAAGATCGCACCAATCTGCGCAGGCACCTGAATCTGCGGATAGCGCCGCCTCAGTTCATCCGGCGAAAGATCTTCGAATTCGACGCCGACCTTCCGCAAAACAACTCGGCTCGCCTCAGCGTGTGCGTCGCCCGGTTCGGTCAACCAAAGCGCGCCAGTGCGGTGCAACAGTTTTGCCCGAGGACTGGCGATTTCAAAATCAGACCATAGCGCTAGCGACCGTTGCGCCATGCGCGTGTAGATTTCATCCGCCCCATATCCACATCGAATGATGCGCGACTCTCCACCCGAACTCGCCCGCGAGTGCGCCACCCCAAACGGATCAAGCAGCGTAACTTGATAACCCGCGCGCTGCAGCGTATACGAGATCCATGCGCCAAACACACCCGCACCCGCCACAAACACAGTAGGCATTTTATCTGCCGTCACACTACCGCTTCTTTCTTAACGCCTGCTAAAAAAAACGCAGCGTTGAGTTTATTTTGACTCTCTAGCTCTTTCCACACAATCTTTAACGACGGATAAGGAGAGGTAACTTTGTGGTTACAATCACAGTTGATCAGTACAATCTCGTCTACAATGCATTTTCGTTTACGATCGCGGTCATGGGCGCGGCGACGGCTTTTTTCTTCTTAAACCGCGCGCAAGTTTCGCCAACGTATCGAACAGCTATTTCACTCACGGGTCTAGTGACTCTTATTGCGCTGTATCACTATGTTCGTATTTTTAATTCCTGGGAAGCTGCTTTCTCTGTCACCAACGGGCAAATCAAGGCAACCGGCTTGGCATTCAACGATGCCTATCGCTACGTTGACTGGTTGCTCACCGTTCCCCTGCTTCTCATCGAACTGATTCTCGTCATGCGCCTGCCTCGCGCCGAGACTGTCGGTCGAGCTACCAAGTTGGCTTTGCTCGCAGCAGTTATGGTGCTGCTTGGCTATCCAGGCGAAATCGCCACCGACAACAGCACCCGCTGGATGTGGTGGGGCTTGTCGATGATTCCATTCTTAATTATTGTGTTCGATCTTTTCTTCGGACTCAAAAAATCCATCAACTCCCAGCCGGATGAAGCGCGCGGCCTGGTGAATATAGCGCGGTGGGTCACCGTCGTTTCCTGGTGTTTCTACCCCCTTGTATTCACCCTTCCCATGCTCGGAATGGCCGGCGGNNTTAGCGTCTGGAGAGGCGACCCCGGTGTCGCCTCTCCACCTTACTTATGATTGCCAAGCTTGCGTCTTTGCCGCTAGTCGATCCCGTCAGTCTTGCTGATGGCCCCGCGGTAGTCGAACGGGTCACGACGCTCCGGCGTTCGGCTGACTACGATCTCATCATTCTCGGTGGTGGTTGCGCTGGTCTCAGTCTCGCCATGCGGCTCGCGTCTCTCGGCGTAAAGTGCCCGCGAACTCTGGTAATTGAAAAACTGCCCGAATATACCAACGATCGGACTTGGTGTTTCTGGGGCAAAGGCTCGCCTCAAGTGAACCACTTGGTCTCTCACGCCTGGCAGCGAGTCACTCTTCGCTCCGAATCTCGGTCCGTTGAAGTGGATTGTGGCGCCACGCCTTACCAGATGATTCCAGGCCAGGCATTTTATGCTCACGCTCTCCAAGCCATCGAAGCGTCCCAAAGAATCGCTCTATTGAAAAGCGTATCGATGTTATCCGAGCCTCGCAACTCCGGCCATGAGTGGCACCTCGAGACCAGCGAAGGATCGTACAGCGGCGCCGCAGTCATCGATACTCGCCCCAGCCATTCATCCGGGCTGCAAAATGTTTTGCTATGGCAATCGTTTTGTGGAAGCGAAATCGAGTGTGAATCGCCGGTTTTTGATCCCACCACCGTCGAGTTAATGGATTTCTCCAAGACTCATAAATCGCGCATCCACTTCACCTACCTTCTGCCGCTCTCACGTACACGCGCCCTCGTGGAAACCACCGCTTTCGCTCTTGTCCCCCTGACAGCGCAAGATCTCTCGTCAGATTTGTCTTCCGCCATCGCCAGCCGCGTCCAAGGCCGGCGTTTCCGATCTTTGCGCAGTGAGAGCGGTATTTTGCCCATGGGCACTTCGCTCGCGCGCAACTCGCCCCATCCCACGTTCATTCGCGCCGGTCTCACAGCAGGAGCTGCCCGCCCCAGCACCGGATACGCTTTCCAACGCATTCAACGCTGGGCCGACTCTTGCGTTCAGTTGATAGCCGACGGAAAACCGCCGATCAGCCATAAACCCGATCCCCTAGTGCTCAGAGGCCTCGACCACCTTTTCGTCTCCGTCTTGCGCTCCCGTCCTGAGTTAGGTCCCGAACTGTTTCTCTCGCTATTCGAAAAAACGGACACCGAACGTTTGATTCGTTTTCTGAGCGATCAAGGCACCATCGCCGACTATGCCGCCATCGCCTCCGTCCTTCCCGTTTTTCCATTCATCCGCGAGATTCCAAAAGCCGTACTTCGAAAGGCTGCGGCTCAATCATGAACGTCCTCCGCATGCAGGGCCTCGCTTTCAGCCTCTTGGCGATCCTGCTCTCCGCCGTTACGATCACAATCAGGCCGATCAACCAGTCGACGGAGCTTCTGATCATGGCCGCACTGATTCTCCTCTTCGGAGTGCCGCACGGTGCCCTAGACACAGTCTTCGCGCGCCGCATCTATAGTCTGCGCACCATCATTGGCTGGCTCGTTTTTACGGTTGCCTATCTCGCTCTAGTAGTGCTCGTCATCCTGTTATGGCGAGCGGCGCCCGTTCTTTTTCTCAGCGGATTCTTGCTCATCTCCTTCGCTCATTTCTCTGGCGATCCCGCCGCCGGAACGCCGCTTGCCTCGCGCATTCTCTATGGTGGCGCCATCATCGTATTTCCCGTTCTCCTGCACGCCCAGGAAGTAAGCCGGCTGTTTTCATTCTTGGTTGGCGAAACCGCATCCGCCCAAGTTCTCTACTGTCTTCATTTCTTAGCGTGGCCTTGGCTCATCGCCTTGACTTGCGCCGCTGCGTATTCGCTAAAAGGGAATTGGTTGACTACCACCGAACTCGTCGCCGTCGCGCTTCTGGCCATCTTCACCCAGCCACTCCTCGCCTTTACTGTTTTCTTCTGCGGCATGCACAGCGCGCGCCACATTCTCCGAACGTTTCAATATTCAGGACGCCGGCAGCCCCGTCAACTCGCCGCCTCCGCGTTCCTGCCAATGCTGGCCGTCCTCGGCGCTGCTCTCGCTGTATTCTTTTGGCTGCCCAATTTATCGCTCGAAACAAAAATCGTTCAACTTGTCTTCGTGGGTCTCGCTGCGCTAACGGTCCCGCACATGCTCCTGGTGGAACGTATCCGATCCTCCGGTTGGGTCAGTTAAGTCACCAACACAATCTTGCCAATATTCCCGCCCGACTCCAAACGCTCGTGCGCGCGCCAAGCTTCCGCCAAGGGAAACGTCGAATCAACCATCGGCCGGATATGATCCTTCGCCGGCAGCAGCGGCCAAATATCGGCGAACAGCGCCGCTGCTACTTCCCCCTTCGCTTCACTCGGCCGAGCGCGCATCGTAGAGCCCATCACCCGCAGCCTCTTCAATAGCAGCTTCCCAATGTCCAGCGTCGCCGTCCGTCCGCCCTGCGTCGCCACAATCACCAATCGTCCCTCTACCGCCAGCGCATCCAGATTGCGATCCAAATACGACCCGCCCACCATGTCCAAAATCAAGTTCACCCCGCGGCTCTGCGTCAGTTTCTGCGCTTCTGCAACAAAATCTTCCTCTTTGTAATTGATCGCGTGCTCCGCCCCCAACTGCAAACAAGCTACGCACTTCTCCGCCGAACCCGCTGTCGCAAACGCATGCGCTCCTTTGGCGCCCGCCAGCATAATTGCCATCGTGCCAATGCCGCTCGACCCGCCATGAATCAGAATCGTTTCACCCGCGCGCAAACCACCGCGCGTCACCACGTTGTCATAAACCGTAAACAGATTCTCGGGTAACGTCGCCGCTTCAACATACGTCCACCCTTTCGGGATCGGCAGAGCTTGCATGGACGGAACGGCGCAATATTCCGCATAACCGCCGCCGGTGAGAATGGCGCAGACTTCATCGCCCACTTTCCAACTCCTCACGCCGGCACCGAGTGCATAGACCGTACCGGCAACATCCAAGCCCGGAATATCGGACGCGCCTTTGGGCGGGGGATAATGTCCTTGGCGCTGTAATAAATCAGCTCGCGCCACCCCGGCGGCCGCCACGCGGATCACAATTTCTTCGTTTTGCGGCGTCGGAATCGGTCGTTCGGCAGGGCGCAAAACATCCGGCGCACCTGGTTTTGAGATCTCAATGGTTAGCATAGTAGTCGTATTCTCTGAGTGGGCTATCTGAAAAATTTATTTAAACCGCTACAATCTGGTGTACGTCGTCTTTTTCAATGAGTAAAACATTTTGCTTTGGTGTAGTGGCAGTGCCACTGATAATCAGTCTCTTTTCAGCCCCCGTGACGGCCCAGGGAACGGAGCCGCCCAGTCAGGCGCCGCAGCCTGCTCCCGCGCCCACTCAGCTTCCTCCCGGCGTCTCTTCCACTACAACGGTGGTACCGTCTCCCCCTCCGCCGCCCAAAGAACCGTACGTGCTGGAAGATGGCGGCTTCTATTTTGAGCCCCTGTATTGGCTGAACACCGCCCAGCCCCGAGTCCGCGGCGGCTTGACCGCCGCCAACATCGGCGATTTTAAATTTGCTGGACACGCCAAAGCGGCTCTCGGCGCTGAAATTGGTATTCCCGCCGGCCGATCAAACACCCTGCGAATTTCTGCGTTCCGCATCCAAGGCAACTCTGGTCAAACTGTCGCCAACGACACTCTAGTATTCAGCGAGACGTACCCAGCAGGTACGTTCGTCAACGCCACCTACCGGCTCGAAGCCATCAAGGTCTCTTGGGATTATCTCTCTTACACGTTTCACAAACCCAGTACCGCCATTCGAGTAAAGACTTTGTACGAAGTCCAGTACATCACCAATAGCTTTAATATGGCAGCGCCTTATTTGATTGGCGGCAACGATCCAACTGGTAGTTCCTACCTTGCCACCGGCAGCAAGTCTATCATTCTACCCACTCTCGGCATGGCCTTAGGTTCGTCGTTCGGCAAACACTTCCGCTGGGATATCCGCGGTTCCGGCTTTGGCATTCCCAAACGTAGTTCCATAGCCGATGTGCAGGCAACCGTAGCGTTCCGCCTCGGCAAAGTCGAACTGATCGCCGGCGAACGCCTCTACTATTTCAAGAGTTCTCCCCGCAGCGATACGTATATGAACGATACGCTGCAAGGCGTTTTCGGCGGTCTCCGCTATGTGCTCGGCAAGGGTAATCTCTAAAGCCGCGCGGGCACACAAATGACGGCCGTCGAGTTGTCCAGTGATGCAGGCTTGGTAGCCATGGTGCTCCTCACCGTGAACATTCTGCTTGGCCTGCTGCTTTCTGCCCGCTACAACACTTTGCGCAGCTGGCCGCACAAGCGGCTGCCGGTATTCGACATTCACAACTGGACCGCCTACATCGCGCTCGGCCTAATTGTGCTTCATCCGGTGCTGCTGCTGGTTTCGGAGACGGCGCATTTCCGCGTGATTGATGTTCTGTTCCCGATCAAATCGCCGCATCAAACGCTGTACAACAATCTGGGTGCGCTGGCGTTCTACTCTGTCCTCTTCGTCGTTGTTACCTCTTACATTCGCTCGCGTCTCGGCAGCCGGCTTTGGAAAAAGTTGCATTACGTCTCTTACGCCGCCGCTGCCTTGCTATTCGTTCATGGCTTGGAGATCGATCCTGATCTAAAAGAAAAAGCGCCCGATTATCTTGACGGCGAAAAAGTGCTGGTTGAAGTTTGCGCGCTGCTGATCATCGTTGCTACGGTTTGGCGCATTCGCTATCAACCGAAGAAACGCGCCGTTGGAACCACCGTCAACAAAGTCGATTATGAGCCCGTTTAGGAACTTTGCGCCCTGTGTGATAACTTCTTCTTTCTGCGCCTTTTTGGAGATCGAATGAAAAACTATCGAATGACTCTTGCTTCGCTCATCGGACTCGCCGTTTTGAGCACCGGCGTCTATTTAGGTTTAGCCAAGGCACAAACGCCGCCGATCCCCATCAAGCATGTACTGGTAGTCGCGCAGACCAACGGATTTGAGCACGATTCCGTGCCTGACGCGATGGCCGCTGTTTATAAAATGGGCCACGATACGCGGCTATGGGAAACCACGCTGCGCACCGATACCGAAAACCTGACCAAGAAAGACACCAAAAAAGGCAATTTCAAAAACCTGAACTACTTCGACGCCATCGTTTTCGCCAGCACTACCGGCGAGATGGACCTCACCGACGATCAAAAAGCTGACATCATGTCGTTCATCAAAGAGGACGGCAAAGGCTTCGTCGGCATCCACGCCGCGCTCGACACCAACTACAAATGGCCCGAGTACGGCGAAATGATTGGCGGTTGGTTCAACGAACACCCGTGGGGCACTTTCAATGCGCCAATCATTGTGGAAGATCCTAGTTTTCCGGCCGTCCGCCACTTCCCGGCGGCGTTCATGAAGAAAGACGAGATCTATCAAGCCAAGGAATGGTCGCGCGACAAAGTCAACGTTCTGCTGCGCCTGGACGAAACCAAATTAAACTTCAACAATCCGCGCGTGCATCGCGACGATCATGACTTCGCCGTGGCTTGGTCGAAGATGCACGGCAAAGGCCGCGTGTTTTATTCGACGCTTGGGCACACCAAAGAAGCTTGGGATGATCCGGATATTACGAAAATGTATTTCGAAGCGATCAAATGGGTGCTTGGGATGACCGAAGGGCGTACGGCTACGCACGTCAGCCACTACTAGTCTTGCCGCCGGTCTACCTAGAGGACTAAGAATGGGGTAGATTCGCGCAGGGCGGTGGGAGTGGCGGTGCCTATGGCGAGATCGAGGATTTGATTTGGCTCGCGTGGGGTGGCCATCTCGACTTTCAAGAAGTTTGAGGTGAGAGCTATGCCGCGTTGTTCTAGTGTCACTGCAGAGAGTGTGTGGCCGACCATGCGGCGGCGGAAAGCTCGGTTCTTTTCATCGGACAGGTCGCGCAGGATTTTTGTGCGTTCGTGGCGCACCGGCACCGGCACGGGATTGGCGTCTTCGGCGGCGGCGGTGCCGGGGCGTTCTGAGTAGGTGAAGACATGCAGATAGGTGAAGGGGTGTTGACGAATGAAGTCGCAGGTTTCGGCGAACTCTTCATCAGTTTCACTGGGGAAGCCGGTCATGACGTCGGCACCAATGGCGGCGTTCGGCATAAGTGAGTGCGCGAGCTTAATGCGGCTGGCGTAGTGGCGAGTGCGGTATTTGCGAAACATGCGCTTGAGCACGGAGTCGGAACCGGACTGCAGCGGAAGATGCACGTGTTGCGCGATGCGTGATTCGGAGGCCACGAGTTCGAGGAGATCCTGACTCCAGTCCATGGGTTCGACAGAACTGATGCGGAGACGGCGCACTGAGGTTTCGCGAAGGATGGTTCGGAGGAGATCGACGAAGCGAAGACCGCCGGGCAGGTCGCGGCCCCAACGGCCGAGATTGATGCCGCTCAACACGACTTCGCAATAGCGGCTGGATAAGTCCGCGACTTGATCGATGACACTGGCGAGAGGTGCGCTGCGGCTGCGGCCACGCACGCTGGGAATAATGCAAAACGAACAGCGGTTGCTACAGCCGTCTTGAATTTTCANNTGGCTACGATCTCGGCGATGTTGGTTTTGTGGGAATTACCGACAACCCAACGAACACCGTCAATGGCGGCGATTTCGGTGGGGGCGCGTTGGGCATAGCAGCCGGTGACGAGAATCTCGGATCCAGGATATTCGCGATGGACGCCGCGGATGAGACGGCGGGCGTCGACGTCGGCCCCGTGGGTGACGGTGCAGGTGTTGAGAACGATGAGGTCGGCGGAGGCGGCATTGCGCACGGGGAGGTAGCCGTTGTCGGAGAGGGAGGCTTCCATGGCGGCGCCGTCGGCTTGGGAGGCACGGCAGCCGAAGCTTTGGATGAAAACGCGCTTCATGTTTCTAGAGAGGCCGACAGCTCACGCCAACAGGGTGGCCACTTTCACCGTTTGGCCCGCGAGGTCCAGCGTCTCATCTTCAAAATAGCTTTGGATGCTGGCGAACCTGGAGTTCAATTCATCTAAACCACTGTGCACCACGAGCCGTCTGTTCTTCAAATCCAGCACCCAATATTCCTGCACAGCGGCGTTCGCATAGAGATCGCGTTTCCCAGTTAAGTCGGGTCGAACTGTTGTGTCGGCTACTTCTACGACCAACGTCATCTCAGATCCAATCGGATGCCGCTGTTGGTATTCGTCCTTCGCTTCCTTTAAGACGGCTAAATCCGGTTCAGGCATGCTCTTTTCTAGATCTGCCGCTCCCGCTTCCATCGGCCCTCGGAGGCGCACGCGGGATGATCCAAACAGCCGGATAAAGAGTTCCTGGAAGCGCTGAATGGCAAACATGTGCGGCGGCTTCTGTCCTATCTTGTCGATCAAGTCTCCGTCGATGCGTTCAAAGCGCTGTCCTTCGAAAACCCCGGCATCCAGCATCCCCTCTACCTCGCTCCGCGTAAACCGTTTGCGGAGGAGTGGTGGCCCAGCAACTGAACTCTCGACAATTGCAACTGGCATACCTTTAGCTTATCGCTTGCATGGCGCTGCGCCATGGGGGTGACATACTGAGATGTGCCTGCGCGGTCGGGCAACCGCTGGAGGAACCGGGAAACCGGCCACTCGAGAGGAAAGTCCGGTCTTCATAGGGCGGCATGCCGGCTAACGGCCGGGGGTTTGCGCTCAAAGCGCACGCTACGGATAGTGCCACAGAAAATGTACCGCTTGCTGCTTAGGCAGTGAGTAAGGGTGAAAAGGTGCGGTAAGAGCGCACCGCGGGACGAGTAATCGCGCCTGGCAGGGAAAACCCCATGCGAAGCAAGACCAAATAGGGGAGGAGGAGCGGCCCGCTCCGTTACCACTTCCGGGTAGGTTGCTGGAGCTTTTCAGTAATGGAAGGCCTAGATGAATGGTTGCCCCCGCTTCGGCGGGACAGAAACCGGCTTACAGACCGCGCAGGTATATATACGCTTTCGGCTTTTGAAACACTGTTAAAATAGAGGCGCATGGCAGTCCGAAAAGAACTACTCGACATTTTGATTTGTCCGGTCTGCAAGGCGGATCTCGTCCTGAAAGAGGACGGCAGCGGTTTGAAATGCAAAGAGTGCAAGCGGGTTTATCCGATTCGCGACGATTTGCCGATCCTGCTCAAAGATCAGGCCACCATTGAGGCATAAGAGAAATGACTGTGCTGGACCAATTGCCTGGAGGAGCGCGCGTGGCTGTGATACGCCTGCGCAGTTTGGGTGACTGTGTTCTAACGACGCCGGCCCTGGGGCTGTTGAAGGCCGTGCGGCCCGATTTGGAAATCGGCGTGGCGGTGGAAGAACGATTTCGAGCGGTGTTTGAAGGGAATCCAGCGGTGAGCCAGATTCTGCCGGCAACATGGTCGGCGATTCGGCACTGGCAGTCGGAGCTTTGTATTAATTTGCATGGCGGCACGCGCAGCCAGTGGATGACAGCTCTTTCTGGCGCCAAGTGGCGCGCAGGTTTTGCAAACCACAATACAACGCTGGCGTACAACATCAAGATTCCCAGAGCGCAGAAGGTTTTAGGCGTGCAGCGCACAGTGCATACGGCGGAGCATATGGCATCGGCTTTCATTGCCTTGGGTGTGCCGCTCCAAGATGTGCCCCGTGCTCAACTATTCGCGCCGGAAGCGCCGGTGGCCGCGCGCTATGCGGTGATTCATCCGTTTGCTTCTGCGCCAGAGAAACAATGGCGCGCTGAACGATTTTGCGAAGTGGCGCGCTATCTGGACTTGTGGAATATCAAGCCGGTGTTTTTGGCTGGTCCTAAAGATGATGTGACGCCGTTCAAAGTTCATCAGGTGGTGCAGGGTTCGTTGAACAGCGCCAAGGCTTTGCTTTCGAAAGCGGCGGTGTTTGTGGGCAATGACAGCGGCCCGGCGCACATGGCGGCGGCGTTTGGTGTGGCCAGCGTAGTGTTGTTTGGGCCTTCGAATCATGCGATTTGGGGACCTTGGCAGACAGAGTGTGAGATTGTAGTGGCGCCGGATGGTTTGAAAGAAGTGACTGTTTCGCGTGTGATTGCCGCATTGGAGCGTTTGCGCATGTTTGAAGAGGCGCACGCTTGAACGAATTATTCCGCTTACTACGTTACGCCCGAAACTACATACCAGCTTTATTGGCTTCCGTTGTGTTCATGGCAGTCGTGGGGCTTTCGCAAGGCTTGCTGGTGCGGCTCATTCCACTCGTGTTTGAGAGGGTGTTGAATCCCGCCGCCGCCAATACGCCGGCGGTGTTGTTCGAATATCCTCCGCAAGACCATGCGGCCAATGCAGCTGCGCAAAAGCTGACGCATCCGAAAATCTACATCACGCTGAACGATGTGATGCCCAGTTCCATCCATAACATTTGGACGATGGTGGCGGTTGGCATTTTCTTTTGCTTCCTCGCGAAGGGCGTGTGTGATTACCTGGGCAACTATTTGATCAACTGGACCGGTACAAGCGCGATCATGGATCTGCGCCAGGAAGTGTTTGACCGGGTGCTGCATCAAGACGCGCAGTTTTTTGAGAACAATGAGAGCGGGCGCATCATGTCGGCGATCATGCTGGATATTGACCGAATCCAGGTTTCGGTGTCCACAATGCTAGCGGATTGGTTGCGGCAGATGTTCACGGCGATTTTCTTGCTGTTGAGCATGGTGTCTTTGAACTGGAAGCTTTCGCTGATTAGCTTGTTGGTGTTTCCGGTGGTGGCGGTGCTGACCGTTGGATTGGGCCGGCGCATTCGACGCACGACGCGCCACGCCCAAGATATGGCTGCTGGGTTGACGCAGATTTTGCAAGAGACGATCACGGGCCATCAGGTGGTAAAGAGTTTTGGGGCGGAAGATTTCGAATCGAAGCGCTTCCGGCTGGCGGCGCAACGGCTGAGGGCAGGGAATTTGCGGTATGTCGCGCATCAGGCGCTCGCTTCGCCGGTGATTGAAATTTTCGGAGCATTGACATTTATACTCTTGTTGACCTTTGCGCGATTGCAGGCGAAGAGCGCGATGATGACCGCCGGCGATTTCACCGGCTTTGTCTTGGCGCTGGTGATGCTTTACGAACCCATTAAGCGTCTGACCAACATTCACAACATTTTCCAGCAAGGTTTAGGCGCAGCCGGAACGGTGTTCCGTTATTTGGATACGCAGCCGGACGTGATTGACAGGCCGACGGCGGTAAAGATGCCGAAGTTTGAAAAGTCGATCCGCTTTGAGAAAGCACACTTTTGTTATCCGGGCGCGCCGGACCGGGTTGTTCTGAACGAAGTTAATCTGGAAGTGAAACTGGGCGAAGTGGTGGCGCTGGTCGGTTCAAGCGGTGCCGGCAAGACGACGCTGGCGAATTTAGTGCCGCGTTTCTACGATGTCACCCGCGGCACGGTACAGATTGACGGACGCGACGTGCGCGATTTGAAGTTGAGCAGCTTGCGGGAAAAGATCAGCATTGTGGCGCAGGAGACGTTCTTGTTTAATGACACGGTGTTCGACAACATTGCTTACGGCAAGCCCGATGCCAAGCGCGAAGAAGTGATTGCGGCGGCGAAAGCAGCATTGGCGGATGAGTTTATCGGGCGGCTTCCCGAAGGCTATAAAACGATGATTGGCGAGCGGGGTGTGAAGCTGAGCGGCGGTCAGCGGCAGCGCTTAGCCATTGCGCGCGCGCTGTTGAAGGACGCGCCGATCCTGATTTTGGACGAAGCAACGTCGCATTTGGATAGCGAATCGGAGCGGCTGGTGCAGCAAGCGTTGACTGTGCTGATGAAGAAGCGGACGGTACTGGTGATCGCCCATCGCTTTTCTACGATCCGGCAAGCGAACAAAATTGTGGTGTTAGACGGTGGCAACATTGCCGAGACGGGAACGCATGACGAACTGCTGGCAGCTAAGGGCCTATATGCGCGGCTGCATGATTTGCAGCATGCGGATTCGAGCGTAGTGGCCGGATGAGCGATCAACCGAACGGGAGCGGGGTGGCCGTGCGCAGCATGACCGGATTTGCGCAAGTGCGCAAACAAACGGCATTGGGCGAATTGTCGGTAAGTCTGCGAACAGTGAATCATCGCGGACTTGATTTGCACTTTCACCTGGGCAATGAATTTCTGCAATTCGAAAGCGCAATGCGGGGCATGCTGAAAGAGCGCGTTGGGCGCGGACATGTGGAGATCCGCACGTCGATCACGCGCGTTGCTGGAACGGCGGGACTTGGTTACAACAGCGAAGTTTTGAAGGGGTACGTCGTCGCGTTTCGTTCGGCGGCGGCGGAATTAGGGCTGGATGGCAAACCGGATTTGAATGTTCTTCTAACGCTGCCTGGAGTAACCGGCAACGGCACCAGTTTCGACGGCAAAGTTTTAGACACAACGTTCCAGCCGGTGTTGATGGAAGCATTCGCGGAGTGTGTTGACGGCTTGAATGCAGTGCGGGAGCGCGAAGGCAACGAATTGCGAAAGGCGCTGCTGGCGGAATTGACGCAAATAGAACAAGCGCGCGCGGAAATAGCCGGGCTGCGCGATCAAGCGGCGCCTTACATGCTGGCACGTTTGCGCGAGAAGCTGACGGAGCTGCTGAGCGGCGCCAATATTACAGAAGCGCGACTGGCGGAAGAAGCGGCGATTCTGGCAGACCGATCGGACGTGGAAGAAGAACTTACCCGGCTGGCTATTCACACGCAGGAATTGCGGCGCATTGTAGAAGCGGGCGGGGCCATGGGCAAACCTCTCGATTTTTTATTGCAAGAAATGAACCGCGAGACGAACACTACGTTGTCGAAGAGTTCGGGTGCAGGCGAGCCCGCGCTGAAGATTACCAATCTCGGATTGGGCATTAAGGCTAACATCGAAAGAATACGAGAGCAGGCGCTGAACCTGGAATAGCGCGCCTACTAGAATAAAAAGCGAAGATAGTGACAACGGTATTTATTATTTCCGCGCCGTCGGGTTCGGGGAAGTCGACGTTGGTATCGCGGATACTGGCGAGCGATCCCGGGTTGCGTTTTTCGGTTTCGTACACGACACGGGCACCGCGGGGGCATGAAAAGCCCGGTGAAAGCTACATTTACATCACGCGCGACGAGTTCGAAAGCCGTCTGGCGAATCACGAATTTCTGGAACATGCCGAGGTTTTCGGCAATTATTACGGGACGAATCGCGAGATTTTGCGCCAGGCGCAAAGCGAAGGCAAAGATCTGATTCTCGACATTGACGTGCAGGGTGCGAGACAATTAAAAGAACGGCTACCCGAGGCGGTGTCGATTTTCATTTTGCCGCCGTCCCGTGACATATTAGAGCAGCGATTGCGGAGCCGTTCCGAAGATGCCGAAGAAGTGATTCAGCGGCGCTTGCGGGATGCGGCGGGGGAGATTCGCAATTATCAGCAATATGATTATGTGCTGGTGAACCACAGGGTGGATGATTCCACGCTGACGCTGCAATCGATTGTGAGAGCCGAGCGGGTGAGACGCATCAGGATGGAAGAGCATATTGAACCCATTCTGCGAAGCTTTGATCCGCGACCGGCGTCGTTATTTTAGAAGTACGGAGAAAATATGGATATTAGACCAAGAGTCAACGCGATGCACAGCATTCCCGATGATGCGGACGGCAGCACCTATCGCTTCATTATCGTTTCGGCGAAGCGCGCGCGGCAATTGCAGAACGGGCAGCGCAGCGTATTGCCGGCCACCAATAAGAAGCCCACCACGCTAGCGATGGAAGAAACGCGCCGCGGTTTGGTGCCTTACACAGATCTCGCACAGGAAGAGGCGCTGCAGCAGGCGCAAGATCGGGCAGCGGCAGCAGAGTAGTTTGCGCCCGAAGAGCATGCGGATCGTTGTTGGCGTAGGCGGCGGTATCGCGGCGTACAAGGCTGCGGAATTGGTGCGTGCGTTGAGCCAGCGTGGTCATGATGTGCAGGTGGTGATGACCAAAGGGGCACAGGAGTTTATCCAGCCGCTTACCTTTGCCGCACTGACGGGCCGTAAAGTGATTACCGGGCTGTTTTCGCAAAGCAGTTCACAAGATACGCTTTCGAGCGCGGTTGAGCATATCGCGGTTGCCAAGGATAACGAGTTGCTGGTAGTGGCGCCTGCCACGGCAGATCTGCTGGCGAAGTTTGCCGTAGGGCTGGCGGACGATTTTCTTTCCACGTTGTACTTGGCATTCACCGGAAAAGTTGTTTTGTCGCCGGCTATGAATACCGCCATGTGGGAGCATCCTGCGACCCAAGCCAATCTAGAGACATTGCGAAAGCGCGGTTGTTCAATTGTTGATCCAGACGAAGGATGGCTGGCTTGCGGCGTAACTGGGACTGGGCGCTTGCCAGATCCAGTGCGCATTGCCGATCACGTGGACATGCTGGCGCATACCAAAACAGACTTCACGGGAGAAGTGGTGCTGGTGACGGCGGGGCCTACGCAGGAAGCGCTTGATCCGGTGCGTTACATCAGCAATCGATCGAGCGGCAAGATGGGCTACGCGTTGGCAGCGGCCGCTGCACGACGGGGCGCGCGCGTGATTTTGATTTCAGGTCCGGTCAATCTGCCGGTTCCGCCGCATGTGCAAATCATTTCCATCAAGACCGCACAGGAAATGCGCAACGCGGTGTTTGCTCACCTGGAAGAGACCACCATCATTTTGAAAAGCGCAGCGGTGGCCGATTATTACGTGGCCCACATTCCAGAACAAAAGCGGAAAAAGACGGCCACGCGCCTTTCGCTCGAACTTGATCCGACGCCGGACATCCTGGCGGAACTGGGACAGAAAAAGGGCGACCGGTTGCTGATTGGCTTTGCTGCTGAAACTGAAAACTTGATGGAAGAAGCGCGTCGCAAGATGAATATTAAGAAGTGCGACATGCTGGTGGCCAATCTGGTGAACACCAGCGGCCTTGGCTTTGAATCAGACCGCAATGAAGTAGAAATCCTTTCACGCAGCGGGCAAACTGTGCACGCGGGCCCAGCGGATAAGAATGAAATTGCTGAGCGCATTCTCGATCAAGTCGCCATGCTACGTTTGAATCTTCGCGCTGTAGACGCGACGGCATGACTCCGGGACAAATTCGTGATTATCTAAAGTACTACCGCGACCTGGGAATCGAAACGATTTACCGGGGGACGCCGCCGTCTACTCAGCCGCTGCCTACATTGCCCGTCCCACCTGTCATGGCCAAGAAACCAATACAAGAAGCAATCTTGCCGGAATTAACGCGACTGCCGGAACTGATTCCGCAGGGCGACACCTTGGCCAAGATTCGTGAAGACATCGGCGATTGTAAGCGCTGCCGTTTATGCGAGGCGCGCAACAAAATTGTTTTTGGCGACGGGAATGAATCGTCACCATTGGTGTTTGTCGGTGAAGGGCCAGGTGCCGATGAAGATGCGCAAGGTATTCCGTTCGTAGGACGTGCAGGGCAGTTGCTGACGCAGATGATTGAGAACACCGCTGCGAAGGAAGGAATCCAGCTCAAGCGCGCCGATGTCTATATCTGCAACGTGGTGAAATGCCGTCCGCCGGAAAACCGTACGCCACAACCGGATGAGATGGAAATCTGTGGACAGTTTCTTTTCCGCCAATTGATGACGATTAAGCCGAAAGCGATTTGCGTGTTAGGCGCGACGGCTATGAAGGCGCTGCTGAATACCAAAGAAGGCATCACGAAATCGCGCGGGCAATGGCAGAAGTGGCGCGACATTCCCGTGATGGTGACTTATCATCCGTCCTATTTGTTGCGCCAATACAACGCCCAAGCTAAGCGTGAAGCGTGGGAAGATTTGAAGACACTCCTGCATTTTGTGTATGACTAAACGCGGTTATCCTGGCCTCTTCCTCAGTTTTGAGGGCACTGATGGCAGCGGAAAAAGTACCCAAATGCGCATGTTAATAGAACGGCTGAGGCGTGATGGCTTGACTGTGGTTGAGAATCAAGAACCAGGCGCCACGCATATCGGCCGGCAGATCCGCCGAATTTTGCTTGATCCTGCTCATCAGGAAATGGCGGGCATGACGGAGTTGCTGCTGATGTTCGCTTCGCGCGCGCAAGCGGCCGCCGAAATCATTCGCCCGGCTTTGGAACGCGGCGATATCGTGGTGAGTGATCGCTTCACAGATTCGACACTGGCGTATCAAGGCGAGGGGCGGGGCATTGGTTTTGATGCGGTGCTGGCGGCGCATAAACTGGCGCTGGGCGATTTGCTGCCTGATCTGACAATCTGTATGACAATCGATGTGGAGACTGGCCTGGGGCGCGCGCACAAGCGCAATTCGACCAGCGATGAACAGGATAACGAAGCGCGGCTCGATCAGCAGTCGTTAGATTTTCATCATCGCGTGGCGGAAGGCTACCGCAAGATTGCGCGGCTTGAACCTGGACGTCTTCGATTAGTGCCCGGCGAGGGCGAACCTGCGATTGTGGCTGAGCGTGTGTGGCTTGAAGTGGCGCCGGTACTAGGCAAAAGGTAATGGAGACATTTTCCAACTTCCACGGCAATGAAGCTGTTGTGAAGACCCTGAAGCAGATGATTGCAGGTGAACGCATTCCGCAAACGATTTTGCTGAGTGGGCCTGAAGGTGTAGGTAAAGCGACACTCGCCCGGCGATTCGCGTCGGCGTTATTAGGCGGCAATACGAAGGTGGAGAACGACGACCTCAGTTTGCCGCACAATCTGGAAACAATTGCGGAACGTGACAAGTGGGCTGCCGATAAACGCGCAGATGATCCGCTACTGTTTTCCAGTCATCCAGATTTCATTACATTTCCGGTCGATGGGCCGCTGCGGCAGATCACAATTCACCAAATGCGCGAGTTTCGCGAACGTGCGCAATTCAAACCGCTAGAAGGTTCGCACCGCGTGTTTCTGATTGACCGGCTCGACCGTGCCAACGAACAAGCTGCGAACTCACTCTTGAAAGTGTTGGAAGAACCGCCGGCACACATGGTGATTTTCGGTACTGCGGAAAACTTGTACGATTTGCTGCCGACGATTCGATCGCGCTCTGTTGTGCTGCAGTTGAGCCGGTTGTCGGAAAGTGAGATGCTGGCTTTCGCTAAGGCACGCAATCTGCCGGAAGCTGCGACGCGTGTTGCCTTGGCCGAGGGTAGCCCTGGCGTTGCAGCCACACTGGATTTAGATGTGTTCCGCGAACGGCGTGGCTTAATGCTGGCAGCCTTAGAATGCGGGGCTGGCTTGGCACCCTTCTCTGACTGGGTACAGAAATCGGAATCGTTCGGCAACCGTAAGACGGAGAAGCTGGATTTGTACCTTAAGCCTGCCTATGGCTTGCTGGAAGAGATTTTGGCGGTGATGCAGGGTAAAGGCGCGAGCCGCCATGTCGATATTCAGCAAAAGATTACGGCGATTGCGCAGCGCGTGAATTTCGAATGGATTGAGCAAGCGGCGAAGGGTGTGGATGAGTTGGTTATGATGGTGAGGCGCAACATACAGAAAGTGGGAGCGCTGGACGCTATGATTATTAAATTGCGTAACGGATTAGAGTCCGCCGGCACCTATAATTAACAAAACCGCGCGTTGTCTAAAAGCAACTGCGGTACTATCCAAGAAACACACCTGAGGCCAAATGATAGAAGAGAGGCGTTTGGATTCGCTCATTAGAAAACCTGTTCGAGTGGCAGTTGGAGCCGAGGCAAAACGGCCGCCGGCCGCCAAGAAGAATACCCCGCCCGACCAGACGAATGCTGAGCAATTTTACTATTCGAAGCAGATGCAAGGCAAAACCCGCATGATGGTGGTTTTGACCGACGGAGAGCAGTTGGAAGGGGTCATTGAATGGTATGACCGCGATTGTTTGAAACTCAATCGCGAAGGGTCTCCCAACTTACTGCTGTTCAAACACTGCATCAAGTACATGTACAAGGCAGATCCAGAGTAAGTACTGATCTGCCCCAGTTCCACTGATACTACTGACCCGCTAGCTTGGTCTTGTCTTTGAGCGCGAGGCGATAGGC
This sequence comes from Bryobacterales bacterium, assembly GCA_003169195.1. GTDB lineage: Bacteria > Acidobacteriota > Terriglobia > Bryobacterales > Bryobacteraceae > Bog-105. The sequence goes on along the minus strand of PMQB01000287.1, from coordinate 4,693 downwards.
ACGTCGTTCTGCCGCTTCGCGCCATCGGCGTTTCTCCTCATCGGTTTCCGTCACAATGGGCGGCAGCACGATGCGATTTCCTTCCTGATCAATTCCGACGAATGTGAGATAGGCCGATGAGGTGTGACGAAGCTCACGCGTGCGGAGGTTTTCCACCCACACTTTGACACCCACTTCCATAGAAGTGCGAAAGACTCGATTCACCTGCGACTTCAACATCACCAGATCTCCCAAATGGACCGGATGAAGAAACGTCATCTGGTCAACGGATGCCGTCACAATCGTGCAGCGCGAATGGCGTGCGCCGGCAATGGCGCCGCACAAATCAACCAGGTGCATCACGTGACCGCCCAACATGTTGCCCAAAAGATTCGTGGTGCTGGGGAGGCATAATTCAGAGTATTCGGATTTGGAATCGGCCACCGTACGGACTTCTGCGACAGCCTCCTGAGTGTGGGTGTGTTGTTTTGACATGTTCATGAGAGTTATGCAGGATAACGGCGTAAATAGCTGCGGCAGAACGCCAGGACTTGGGCGCGCTGGCAGGGGTCGGGAGGATCGGGCTCCAGTTGCTCCGGATCAATGGTAAAGGCCAAACGGTGCCACGCCAGCGGGGTGTAGTTGGATTCTTCAATAAAGAGAAGATCCAGATGGGCAATNNGGCCGCGCACGTTGCCATGGTTGCAGAGGCGTAAACGCTGGTCTGCTTCGATGGCACGCGGTTCTAAGAGTGCGCGGCAGACGCCATCGAACTCGTCAATGAGCGGCAGCCTGGCGTTCGGGAGCGTGCGTTGCGGCACTGCTTGCCGAGGCTCAAAATACGGGCATGGCATTCCTGATTCAAGTATAGAGAGGTGGGGTGTGGATGTGAAAGAATTAGGGGGTAGCTCCACGGAAAGCGCTTCGCCTTATGCCCTCCTCGCAAGATCAAACTCCTACAAATGCAGTGCCAGAAAGTTTTGTTCAGGAAGTTCAGCAAGCTGGGGCAGGGAGTGACGCCGCTAAACTAATTCTGCTGGGTTTGGAGGTGAAGGAAGTCCCTTGGGAAGCGGATGCACTGAACCTTATTGCGCAAGCACAAATGGCGATTCCGCCCATCCAATCTCCAGGTCGGGTTGTGCTGTTCACGGGACATAGGATCGATAGCGCCAGTCGCAAGACGCCACGGTTCCCGGCGGCGAAAGAGAATGTTGCGCGTGATGCCATCCAAAGCGCGCTCGAAGCGCAGCAAAAGAAAACCGGCGGCAACAACCTAAGGGGAGTCGCGGGAGGTGCGAATGGCGGCGATCTGCTTTTCCATGAAGTCTGCGAAAATCTCGGGATTACAACAAAAATAGCGCTCGCGTTGCCGCCCGATCAGTTCGCGAAGGCGAGTGTTGACACTGATGATCCAGGCTGGAACGCGCGCTTCGCCGACCAACTTGATCGCCACACCGATGTGCCGGCGCTCGCTCAGTCACCCGACTTACCTGAGTGGCTGCAGTTTAAAAAAGACTACGATGTCTGGCAGCGCAACAATCTGTGGTTGATGAGCATTGCGTTAAGCTTCGGTGCGCCGAATGGAGCGTTGCTTGCTTTGTGGGATGGGCAAACCGGTGATGGGCCGGGAGGAACGGAACACATGGTGACGCTAGCGAAAGAGCATGACATGGAGTTTGTGTGGCTCAAGACTAAGGAGCTTTTCGGGTTAGAGACTCAAGGTGTGTCAGGGTGACGGTCCCACACGTTGCCGCAACTTCGTCTTAGATCCGGCCGCATTCTGAGTTTCCGCACGTTTGGGCCAGTGGAGGGCCGTGCGGTTTTTCACTGTCATGGCGTTGCGGGTTCGGGGCTAGATGCGACTCTCTACGGCGATGCGCCGGATCGTGCCGGTATACACCTGATCTCTCCAGATCGGCCAGGTTTGGGTGAATCAGAGTTTCAAGCTGGACGTAAGATTCTCGATTGGCCGAACGATGTAGTTGAGTTAGCCGATCATTTGGAGATTGGCTCCTTCTCTGTGATTGGAGTTTCTGGAGGTGCTTCGTACGCGCTGGCTTGTGCACACAAGATCCCTCAGCGCATTGAAGCTTGCGGCATTCTGTCGGGCGCTGGTCCGGCGTGTTTGATTCCGTCGGGTGACCTTCGCTTCCGTGCTACTTACTTTGGTATTCGGCATCTGCCCCGCCTCTACCAGCGCTTTGCAAAATCTTTGACGGCTTGGCGCGCGGCTCATCCCACCGAGCACTTCGCTGTTCCACCTATGCTCCTGGCGCGCGCAGATAGGGCGGTTCTGTGCAACGCGGAAATCTCGTCTATTCTCGCGCGTACCACGGCAGAAGGTTCGTGCCAAGGTCACGCTGGACCGGCTCTTGAGGGAATTCTGCTGGCGAATGACTGGGGCTTTCATCCTTCGGAGGTTAGAATGAACAAATTCTTCTTATGGCATGGTCAGGCAGACCGCATTGTTCCGGTGGGGGTGGGTCGCAATATGGCCGCCGCTCTTCCGAATACGAGTGCGAAGTTTTATCCCACGGAAGGACACTATTCGTTGATGGTTAACTATGCGGCGGAAATTTTAGGTGCGTTCTCAGAGCGCCGTTAAGATCGACTCACATGGATTTCAGTTTCAGGGTTGTGATGGCGGTGACCGGGCTAGGTTCGTCGGCTACGCCGTATTCGCAAAACAAATGAAGCTCCAGGATGGCACTGTTCTTGTAAAGCCTTGGCAATCGTTGCTGGCAAGAGGCTGGCTGGTTATTTTCGGTCTTTTTGCAATCTTCGTTGCTTTCAGGAGCAGATAAGATGCGCTCCCGCGCCTTAGAATTCTAGTGATAATTTCTCGCCGATCTTGACCGATGTCCAGCGCTGAAACAACTCGGTTCGGCAAGCTCTGATCCTTGCAATCTCTTCTTCCATAAGCATACGCATGGGCTCGCCTTGCTCTGCGCGGATTTTCGCGAATGCATTGAACTCTTCACTCGTCCAGTTTGCAGCGCACGCGCGTTCGGCGTCGAACAGTCCCACGATGCTTTCCACCTCGATCGCCTCTACCGGGAGTTTGCCTTGCGAACCTTTGCCAGTAATGTCGTCCATCTCCCAGCCTTGCTCGACCAGTCCGAAGAACCCGTTCTTATAGCCGAGCGTCGTTTCAACGGCAAAATGTGTCAGATCGTGCAGTGCGAAATGCGTGGCATGGCGCTCACTCTGCTTTTGCCAGACGGAACTCCCATCGTTGCGGATGCACTGCAAGAGGCCAGCACCATCCGCTCTTTTGATGATCTGCACGCGCATTCTAACTAGAACAGTACTTTCACTCCAAATTGTAGAACTCTCGGATCATAGGCAGCCGTGATTTTGCCAAAGGTCGGCGTCGTGCTGACCGTCGCATTCGGGTTTTGGAAGTTCACCCGATTTTGCAAGTTGAACGATTCTGCGCGGAACTGCAAGCCGAAGCGCTCTGTGAGATGGAAGTTCTTAAAGATCGATGCATCTAAGTCCGCATACGCCGGTCCACGCAGGCTGTTCCTGCCTACGTTGCCAAAAGTGCCGAGTTTCGCTAGAGTGAAGGCCGCCGTGTTGAAGTACTCAGAAATCGTGCCATTCCCCGCCGTGCTGACGCCGGTGTAGTCTGCGTAGTCATTGCCGATGCCAGAGATGGAGCGGTCTGTCCCGCTGACAACGGTGTACGGCAGCCCGCTGTAAATTGCCACAATTGTGTTAACCTGCCAGCCATTGAGCAGAACATTGGCCGCGCCTTTAACCGAGAGATGCGGCAGAAGATAGTTGGCGGAAAGATTGAATCGATAAGTCTGATCGAAATCGGCAGGTCCGCGCGCGCTCGAAAAATCAAACGGATTGTGCGGGCCTGTGTTGCCTTCTGTCGCGCTGGATGTGTTGTCTATCGTCTTCGACCAAACAAAGTTGGTAAGCAACGTCAGCCCCTTGGACGTTCGTTTTACGGCATTGACCTGCAGTGCGTGATAGATATCGTAGACGTACGCGCTGGCTATTTCCACGGCGCCAAAGCCCGGATACAAGCGATTGGCATTTTCCTTTGCGACGGTCGCGCCGGGATAGTAGAGCGCGGGATTCAACTGGCGAGAGCCCATGATGTCGACTCCGTGATTGCCGATATAGGCGGCTGATAGGGCAATGTCACCCTTGAAGCGATGCTCAATGGTGAAGTTCCAGTTTTGGGTGTACCCAGTGCGTGAGGAAGGATCGAGGACACCTCCAGACAAGGGAAGCAGGAACTTGTAAGTGGCAAATTGCGACGGCAGAATATGCAAGCGCGGGAACGGCGAGCCACCGGGATAGTTTAAGTAAGGGTTGCTGAAGCTCTGCGGGGCCGGAATGTTGAGATACAAATCCGTTGGCTGCGTAGCATCGGTTCTTTGATAGAGAAGACCTTCGGGCAATGAGTAGAAAAGTCCATAGCCGCCCCGAACAACCGTATCGTTCTTGCCACCCACGTTCCAGGCAAAGCCGGCGCGCGGTGCAAAGCCTTTCCAGTTCCTTTTGAAGATCGAATCCTGCACGCCTTTGTCTCCCGGGAAGACCAAGCCGAGCGGTGCGTTTGGAGCAACTGTAGACTGCACGCCGGGCTCGAATCCGGTCAGACTGTTGTTCAGATCAGTGGGAGGGAGCCATGGTTCCCAGCGCAAGCCCGCATTGATGGTGAAAGACGAATTGAACCTGCCCCCTGGGCTGA
>PMQB01000014.1 GCA_003169195.1 Bryobacterales bacterium | reverse complement strand
GGCGTTTTGTCGGTGGTAGGGCCGCTGTTTATTCCGTTCTACGTCTTGCCCGGCCACGATAAGCGGTTTTGGAACTGGCTAGACAACCTTATTTCGTATTCCATGATGCGCTTTGTGGCGGCGTGCTTTGCGATGGTGTTCGCGCACGTCTACATTGCACTCTTCAATGGACTCACTTCTTTCACGGTCGGCGCGTGGATCTCCGTTCTCACGCAGTTCATCATCATCACGGTCGGTGCGGTGTTCGCGGCCTTCAAGGTTCCCGATGTCACCACTATGCTCTTCGGTGGATTCGGAGGGCTCGCTTCGGATATCGCCAATACCGCGCAAACGTTGACAACCCGTTGGGTCACTAGCAAGTTCGGCAAAGGTTAGCTCTATGAAACTACAAACACATTTGATTCCCAGAGACGAAGCGGAAATGGCGTCGCTGCCGCGCATCAAGCACGATGCCGTAGCGGAAGAGTTGGTTGCGGCCCGGCTATACGCGAAGCGGATCTCGCGGACCGTGTTCTGGTTTCAGGGCCTGGTGATTTTGGTTCTCGGTCTGGGCGTCTTTGGCCTGGCGATGCGTCCGGCCAAACGCATCTACATCAAGCTCGACGAAGTTGGGCGCGCAACACCGGTTAGATACAACGACATGGAGCACTACACTCCTGACGCCGCGGTGGCCAAGAACTATTTGACCGACTGGGCGCAATATCGATACGGCAGATTGCGCGCTACGATCCTGAAGACTTTTCCCAAGAACTACCTGTTTCTCGAAGCCAAGTATGGCGCCCAAGTTCGGGATCGCGATGCGAAGGCGAATGTGATTGCCAATGTTCTGGCCGGTCGCGAACCCGAGAATGACGTCACGATCTTGTCCACGACGTTGACGAGCTTTGGCAAACAGAGCATCGGAACGACGATTGTCGCTAGCGGGTCCGCCGACATCATGCTGCGGAAGAGCTTCCTGAAGGATGGCAATGAACAGCGTCAAACCTGGGTGATTGCGGTGCGCTTCTATCTGAACCCAGAGCAGGTTGAGCGGCAGACGGCGGAGAATCCTGACTATCAAACCATCAACCCGTTGGGGTTGACGATTGTGGAGTTTATCGAGAACCGCGCGGCGGTGGAGGCAACCGGTGACGGTCACTGAAGAGCTGATTCTGCCGTTATTCGCGGGGATGGGCCTTGATAAGCATCTTCTCGATCCGGAGGTCTCGGAGCTGATGGTGAATAACGGCCTGGCGTTCATCGATAAGCAGGGCGCAGTGGTTGAACTGCCGGGGATTCACATCGAAGCGCGTAAGCTGCAGGCGGTGATTGAGATTGTGGCGCAAGGCATCGGCGATCACATAGACGACTATCAGAAGCCCTGGCTTGATGCGCGGTTGCCCGATGGCTCGCGCGTGGCCGCGGCTTACCCACCCATCTCGCCACAGGGGATCACGCTGACGATTCGTAAGTTCTTGCGGCATTTCACGACCGAGGAATTGGTCGAGCGAGGGGCGCTGTGTGAAGATTCATTGCGCGTTCTTCTCGACGCCATAGATCGGCGTCGGAACGTCGTCTTTGCCGGTGGAACGTCGACCGGCAAGACGACGCAGCTCAACGCGTTTGTTCGGCATATCGATGGCGACGAACGGATCGTCACGATTGAGAAGCCAGTCGAGATGAAGCTGACCCAAAGGAATGTGGTCCGGCTGGAAGCGGTGCCGGCGGTGGGAGATCGCCCGGAAGTGACGATGTCGCAACTGCTCTCGATGACATTGCGGCATCGGCCCGACCGCATCATTGTCGGCGAGGTCAAAGATTCCGAGGCCGCTTTTGGATTGCTGCAAGCGATGAACACGGGCCATGACGGTACGGTATCCACGATTCACGCAAACACCGCGGCCTCAGCCCTCACTCGTCTTGCATCGCTCGCGATGCCCGGCTTTGGGTCGCTCGATCTCTCCAGGCAGGAAGTTGCGGCGGCGATTGATCTGGTGGTCGAAACCAAGCGGTTACGCGGCTGGCGTGGGGTCAGCTCGATTCTTGAAGTCCGTGGTTACGACGAACGAAACCGTGTATTTGAGACAGCCGAACTGTATCGGCGTGTTCACGCTGAGGCGGCTTAACAAGGAGGCGAAATGGCGGGGGAAAACGAACAGAGTTGGACGATTCAGCAATTTACGGAAGTGGCGGGTAAGTCTTGGTATTCGCTGCAACAGCGAAACGAAGACGGCGAGATTCAGAAGCAGTTCACCGGCTACCGGCCCGAAATGGATGAGCTGGCGAACAAACTGAATGTCAAGCCCAAGGAACTCGCCCCCACAACGGAGGAGAAGTTTTACGAATCGCTGTCTCGTCCGGAATTGGACAAGGAGATGGGCCGGCAACTCGGCGCGGCTCCTGCACAAGGGGTCCGCGCTAGCTATGGGCCGTACGATCTAGACGCGTTTCACGCGGGTTTTGAAGAGCGCCAGTTGGAAGAGAAGCGCCAGTTTGCACGCCAGATCGCGCCGTCTGAAGCGCAGATTGCCACGAAGGTGGAAGGGCAAGCCCTGATAAGCCCGGCCAAAATGAGCACGCCGGAACTGGTGGCGGAGGCCCAAGGTCTTCACCAGCAATTCGAGAGATTGCATGAGAGATATGAACAATCACCGGCCTCGGCCCGTGCTGAGGTGCGCGAAGAGATGAGGCCGGTGGTGCAGCGCGAGAACGAACTACGAGCGGAGTACGGCAGTCGCGTTGCTCCCGAACTGACTCGGGACCGGGTGCCGGAAGGGCCGCAGGCCTCACTGGGATATTGACATGGCCGCACACAAAACACCCGATCAGATTCGACGCGAGACCGTGCCGCTCAAGCACTACGGCATTACTTATGCCTTTCTTGGCCTATTCGGCGGCGCGGTGTTGTGGTTCGGCGGCTGGGAGCTTTTTCATCAACAGCAGGTCAAGCGCTATCCGGCGTACGTCCAGGCGGCGGTTCAAGCGGAGGCCGGTTCGTTTTCTTTGCTACCGAGACAGAAGCGGCCGGGCCTTTCGGCTTGCCAGTTGCGCTATGCACTGCTGCGTCATGGCAATCAGGAGCATCGTTATGACGCGGAGATCATTCGCCACGGCTGGTATCCACGCGGTGCCGATCCAAACGCTTGGCTCGCGCGCTACGGCGCGGTCGAGCCGGTATTCAACGGGAATCCGCTGGAAGTGTTGCAGGTTCCGTTCATTTTGATGCTCATCACGACTGCCTTTGCAGCAGTGTATGGAATCGTGCAGGACTTACGTTACAAGAACCGGCTCGTGTCGGGGATTCAGTTTGAAGGGGCGCAAGTTGCAACCGTCGATGAGTACAACGCCGAAACGAAGGGCGATGGGATGGGCTACGTTGTGCAGCCGTGGAAGGACCGCTAGATGGAACGAACGCGACATGGCCATTGGGATTCGTTCGGCGGCTGGCGCTGGCTGAAGATTCCTTCCGCGAAGGAGAACTCGCATCAATTCCGCATGGGTGACTCCGGCGCGGGTAAAACGAGTCTCACCTATCAGGACCTGCTCGATGCGGAAGCGAATGGGACTTCGTGTGTTGTAAACGACGCCAAGGGCGGCGAGTTCATAGCACGGTTTTATCGTCCCGAACGAGGCGACGTGATTCTCAATCCAACGGATGA
>PMQB01000268.1 GCA_003169195.1 Bryobacterales bacterium | reverse complement strand
TCGCAAAATAGCCGCTGATCGCGTTCGACCGTTCCATAACGGTCCGCACTCTTGCGCTGCCGGAGGAATTCACCCGTCGACGGATCAACGGCCTGGCGGATGGCGTCGAATTCTTCCATGGTGACCGCGCCTTCCAAGCCGAGCAGTTCCGCGCCGCGCCCCATCCATTCCCCGGTCACCTTCTCACCCACGGAATAGTAGTCATTGTTCGACAAGTGGTGAGAAGCGTAGCTCTCACCTCCAGTCATGGCCTTGATAGTCAGGATGCCGCTACCGCTCCTTCCTTGTCGGGAAGATCCGTGCGGTAGTCATCGAAGTTCCAAGGTGGCGGAATAGGAGCGTCCACCGGACAAATCACCTCGGTTTGCCGAACGTTAACTGAGGTAGGCTCGGGCTCCTCGCGATAGATCAACGGCGGGATGATCCGCTGCACTGGTTCAGCCAACACCGCCTTTTTCTTCGGAGGTCGGAGCTTGAACCGTAACACTCGACCCTCTTGCAAGATGTAGCCTTCGAAACGGGGCAAGGCCTGAATCTCCGCCGCCGTGACCGGCGCCGTCGTCGTCACCTGATTGGTGATCGACCGCGCCCGGTGCCCCCGGTTGAACAACATCAAGTGCCACGGACGATTTTCGGTGACCCGGTCGATCTCTTCATGACCGATCATCTTCTCGATGTGCAGTGCTTCTCGCTCTGATCCGGTCCCGAGCACAATATTTGTGTACGCCTGCGCTGTGATGGTTTGCGCGCCCTTCTCTCCGTAGCGCTCTTCGAGCTGCGGAAGATCGTGGCATCCAAGAACAATGGGATTCCCGGAAGCACGCTGCTTTGTCATGCCGCTTTCCAACTGACCAATACGGTCCATTGTGGCGACCTCATCCAGCACAAACCAAACACGCGGAACGTCGCGATCACGTACTTCCGCTTGCGTGTGGAGAATCGCCATATCGACAATTGCCGTATGCAACGGCAGAACGGCTTCTTGTGTTTCAGGCTCCGAGCAAAGGAAGATGCAGCCTCGGCGATCCTTTTTCCAGTCCTTCAGGGAGAATGTCCGCCGGCCTTCCGGCGTCGCCGGCATCATTCGCAACACCTTCGCAATTTTGCCCAGGGTCGAGAACAACCCTTGTGACTGGTCGGAGATCTCGACTTTCGTTGTGCCGCCGCGATTCAAGCTCCGATAATGCTCCGTTCCTTTAACCCGAGGTAAAATTTCCCGTTCGCCGTTTGCCAGCCAATAGCCCAGCTTGGCGCAAGTTGCCGTATCGCCTGGCTCGTTATAAGCGGAATAGCGCGACATGAGATAAGCGAAGATTGCGCGCGGAACTTCAATGAAGAAGGGCGAGGAACGCGGCTGCCTGGGGAAGAAGCTCGACGCCCAAGGCGTAGCTTCCGGTTCATCGGCAGCTTCGTCTTCCATCGCCCAATATGGGCACTCTTCCAGGCGGGGATCAATGGCCCAGTCAATGCCGGGTCGATAGAACTCGCGATAAAACTCGCGCTTCGGATCATGAATGACAAACGTCTCGCCGCGTGCGCGAATCTGCTGGATAAGATTGCGCATGAGCGTCGATTTGCCGCGACCGGTGCTGCCGAAAATGTTCAAGTGATAGGAAAGTAATTCTTCGCTAACCACCACCCGAGCCATGCGGCCAATCTCAATGGCGAGTCCCGGACCTTCGGCACCTGGCCAGCGAACTCCAAGCTTTCGCAGCGCTTGCGCGCGACGCCCACCCGCAGACAAATAGCACGCTGGGGTTGCCGCCAACCGGCGACCACGTTTGATCGCTTCGCAAACCTCAGCTGAACCCAACTGTCCGCGCCAAAACAAAATCACCCATAGCCACCACAACGGGCCCAGTTCATACGAATTGAAACGCCTCCATGACACAAAGAGCGTGCCTCGGCGATGCGTACCGTCCATAGCCGACAATCGGCGACGACGGTCGATATTGGCTCCGATCAGAAGCAGCAAGAGGAAAGAAATTGCCTCAGCCGTGGCAAAGAAGCCGTAAATGTTCAGCGCCGAGCCATGATAGATCTCATCCCGCAGCCAGGCGTGAAACAAATTCGGATTCACGGACCGACGTTCCACCCGTAAGCGCTCCCGTGATACTTCTCCATCTTCCACGCTGGCTAGGTTCAAGCTGCCCTCGCTTTCTTCGAGCACCAAGGCATACTCGGCAGGGAGTGTCTTTCCATCCGTTGTCAGTTGATAACTGTCTCGAAGGCTGGCCCAGTAGGTCTGCTCGTAGAACGTTTTCAGATAAGGCGTTTGACTCTGACCAGCCGTCCACCAAAGTGGCAACAGGGCCGCCGCGACAACGGAAGCACAAAGCTTCCCAAGCGGCAACCGCAACGGGAATGCACCAAACGGTCCGGTTTCACGACGCTCGATTGCTCCAGCCAACTACAGCCCTCCGCCCATCCCGTCGCTGATCGAGAGCCGAGGAGCTTGTACGACATGATGGTTGTGATTCGCAGCGCTTTGCAGCAAGCCCGCTGCGTTGGCCAATCCCCTTTTGATGTCGCGATTGGCGACAGCGAGCACTTCCTGCTGCTTGTTGCCATGTGCGATGGCCTTGCCGTAGTCCAGCCGTTCTGTTTGCTTTTCGGCCTGTCGCAACACAGGACCTAGATTCTTTTCAAGATATTCGACTGCCTTCTGATGGCGTTCTTCCGCCTCAGCTGGGTTGCCTGTCCAGTAGCGTTGGGACAAGTCGATCTGTTTCGCGCCCGCTTCCAGTTGGTTGGCCAGGTTTCTCGCGATAGCCACTTCCGGCACCGCATAATCCTCTTGTGCACGCTCCTTCGCAAAAGCACGAAGGATGCGAATCGTTTGTTCACGCGACGGTTCTCCGAGCGCCTCCGCCTTTCGGCGTGAAAGATACTCGTCGCGCAGTTCGTTCTCGCGCTTGGCTAAGGGTTTCATCTCTTCGCGGATTTGAGCCCGTTCCGTTCCTTCCGTCTTTTCGAGCCGTTCATTGAGTTGCGCCAGCCGGGCATGTGCGAGGCGCGCCTCACTAACGATTTCCTCCCGAGTCAATTCGGTGATTGGCTTTTGCTGAGGCTCATCCACCGATCTCTTCTCGACCAGTTCCTTCCACTCCTGGCGGCGTGCGTAATCCTCTCGCAACTGCTGCCGCTGCTCTTCTGTGGGATTCCCGGGCACCCAGCCTCCATGAAACGCCGCCGACTCGCGAATAATCTGCCGCTTTTCAAGTTCCGCTTCGCGGTCTTCTCCCGCGCGTTCCGCGGCACGCGTTAGAAACTCCTTGGTGCTCTCGATCAGCTCGCGCCTATCCTCGACACCGTCATCCACCGATGGCGTGATTCCAAACCACCGATCAAACTCAGCCGCTCTTTCGGCAAGTTCCTGTTCGCTAAATGGAATCCGCCTGCTCAGTTCCGGGTGAATCTCATTGACAACTGCGTAGGCGTTGCCGTAGCTTGTTTCCGCCGCGTCACGCGAAATCCGAAAAACATCCGGGCTATCCAATTGAGGAAAGGACGTGCCCACGACCCAACTCTTCGGAGCATCCGATGGATAGGACAAGTCTTGAAATACCGCGTCGCCGGCTGGATCGTATCCTAGAAACCTTGCTTTTTCTATCGCCATGCTTGCACCACCAACAATGGCTTCGCGTAAAACCGAACGTTTTCACGCGATATGGGTCCGAAATACCGCGAGTCGAAACTGTCGCGGCTATAACCTGAAATCGCCCACAGGCCTGATGTGTAACGACCGAATGCGTAATGTGCCAGTGGCTTACCCGCCCTGGAAAACGCCTTTGGTGCGGTATTTTCCATTGGCACGCCCGCAATCGTGAAGCCTTGAGAATCCAGCACAATCGGAGATTCTGGCGTCGCCCGATAAACCGTTTTCAAAATCGGTTGATGACCATCGGGGCATTCGCCAGCCTCAAGCTTCAAACCCGCATCGAAAGCCGAGCGCAAGGTGTTCGAGTTCAAACAAATGCCAGCGAATGGCGCGTTTGGTTCCGGAAGTGACCGATATAGCCCAACCGGAACACTATCGCTGTAGTTGAACCGCAATGCGGAGTGACGTAATGCGCCAGGAGCCGCCATCGCCAACGCGACAGCCGCACCCCAGGCGAGCAGTCTGGTTATCCTTCTCATTGCTCACCGCCAATCTTCATCGGCTCGTACGGGCCTGGGAAGACCATCGACTTCTGAACCGAGACATAGAACGGCTCGCCTGGTCGAATCTTCAACGTCGGCTGAACATTCAAGTTCCGGCTGGTGATCTGCTCACCCAACTGTGCAGCCTGTTGCCCAACTGCAGACGCCGCGATTTGAGACGTAGAAGGGTAAGCAAGTGTGCTATTCGTGCCGCCGTGATTCTGGCTGATCTGAATGCCAGCCGCGAAGATGGAACTCAGCAGAACACCGCCGACTAAGCGTTTGATGTGGTTGTCTGTCTGATCCTTCAACCCCACCGCGCCATCCGCAGCATGAGAGACGAATTTATCGAGATTGATGAAACTCCCGTCAGGGAAGCGCAGGTATGTCCAAATGACCTGCACTCGTCCTTGCCCATAGCTCACCGAAGAGTTGTATTCGCCGGCCAAAAACGCACCTGCCGGAATCAAGATGAACTTGTGCGTCGGCGAGTCATAAACATCGTTTTTCACTTCCGCAATCAGATCGCCTGGCAGATCGGAGACGACTTTCGTCGGCAATATCGCGACGATCTTGTCACCACGTTCAACCACCCACCGCGAGATCGGAGGAATTCGTGTCGTCTTTAGGTAATCGCCTTCCTCTTCCTGCTGGAATTTCCGTTTGCCGCTCTGCTGATTGAGGTCATACTCTTCGGAGCCCGCACCGGGAGCGCCAGCGGGCGGAAAAGTACCCGTCATCATTGGGCGGGGAATGGCATTGGCACTTGCGCTGAGTTGTGCAATCCGATCCAAATCCGCCTGAATTGGATCAACGGTCTTCGGCAAACCCGCAACGCTGCTGTTGGTGCTTATCCCGGTGGGTGCGTTGATCGCTTGCTCGCGCCGTTCCAGTGCGCGAATCCTGGCACGTTGCTCCGGATCATCCACTGTGGCCGCAGGCGCCTGGGATTGCGGCGCATAATATTGGGGCTGCGGCGGGACGTAATAGTAAGGCTGTGGTGTAGATGTTGGCGCAGGTCCGGTTGGATTCGCAGGATTTTGCGGGAAGGGATGAGCATCCATTTTCACGGCATCGGTGACCGCAGTTATGGCGGTCTTCACGGGTCCATCCCCCTGCGGCGGATTGTTGGGGGCCGTGCTTCCGGTAACTGCGCTTAGGGGCGTTGCCTCCGCGCGATTGCGGACAGCCGTCCGATTGCTCTGAGCCGAATCGTGAGCGACAGTTTCACTCACAGTCACTTGGGCCATTTGCTCTTTCTTTTTGAAGCGCGTGCGGAAACCGAGAATCACGACGCCGATAAACAAAACCACCAACGCGACCGCCAGCCAAACGATGCCGTTGCCCATTGGGCTGACAACTTGCGGGCGACGACCCGCCATGTTTACCGTTCCCATAGCTATTGAGCCTCCTTCTTGCGAGCTTCGTTGCGGACGCACACCCGCTGTTGTTTCTTACCGACGCCCTCCAATAAACAGCCGCGATCAAAGAGTGCATCGACGATGAGCCGGTTTTCTTCCCAATGGGAATTTGCTGGAATCGGTCCCGTCGCGCCCGTAATCTCCAAAACAGGCAAACCGACTTTCCGTACGTCCTGGGAAAGCTGTATATAAGTCCGGGAGCCGTCGTCGCCCACGCTCAACGGGATCATGTAATGCGCCTGGTTCCCGTGAACCTCAAGGCCGTACTTCCAGTTCTTAATCGCTTTACTGGGAGCAAGGGCCGCGAGGTGAACCGCCTCTTCTGCCTTGGCTTTAGCCTGTTGTTCTTCGGCCTTCTTCCGGCGTTCCTCCTCTTCGGGGTACGTGAAAGAGATCCGGGCGATGTGTTCAGTCTGGGTCGCGATCAATCGGAAGTAATACACGCGCCGATTCGTGCCGACCGTCAGTGTGGTCTCAACATTCGCGACTGTTGGCTTGATGATGAGATAGTCGAACTCGCCGACGCGATCGGCTCCCTTGTGAACCGAGATGTGGAACTCGTCGTCGCCGACATCCACGTCTTTTTCTGTCGCGTGTTCGCCTGGCTCCAGGTCAATTTCCGTTACCTGCAGCAGGGCGCACACAATAGGCGGAATCCCTTTGCCCCAGGTGTAGATGACGCGCCCGTCGAGAGACGGCTTAGGCTGCGGGTCAGTGTTCAAAGCGGAGTCCGACATCGCCAACGCCGCCTTTACGTTGCCAGGGAGCGGGGCCGTCCGAGTCAGCGGCAACGGTTCGAGCGTCTCCTTGCTCTGTTTCCGATCATGCTTCGGCGAAGTGGATGGATTGACTTGACCGGCAGGGCCAACGATTCCTCCCGATGCACCGAGCATTTTCAGAGCGGCATCGTAAGCCGCCGCTCGTTCCAGCGCTTGCTGCTTTGTCATCGAGGGCGCTGGTCCGGTATTCGGAGGAGGATTTTGCTGTGCAAGCGAGGCCCTTAGGAACGCCACTGCAAACAGTCCGAAGCTAAATAGGTAGTTTTTTACCCTCATTGCTGCACCTCGTTGAATGTCAATTCCGTCGCTAGAACGCCCATCGGATTCTCCGCGCGCGCTTGCTCGTTGGTTGGAATTTTCGTGGCATACACGATTCGTGCGTGCCACATCTTGCTGTTCACGCTCTGACCCGAGAGCGCGGTTGTTGTTTCCGTCCACCAGATACCGTAGGTGTTCGCGCCTTCACGGTCGAAGGTTCGATATTGAACCGTGACGATCTCCCCTTTGCCGGCTCGCGCAATTGGATCGTTCGCTTCGTACCACTTGGCTAGTGCGTCGCGTGCCTGCGATCCGTCCCCGACAAACGCAAAAGCGCGATCCCAATCCGCCTTTTGCGCCACTGCGTCTGAAGTCACGGTTCGCCAAGAAGTGATGAACTTCTTCAACTCCTCCATACGCACGATGTCCCACGTGGCATCGTCCATGTTGACTGGCTTGATCGTTCCCGCATAGTTCACTTGCGAGCCCGTCCGATCCAGCATGTAAAGTTCCGTGCGCGACGTATGCGCCAGGTGCCAAATGCCGTAGCCCAAACCGCCATTAATCAACACCAACGCGAACGCCATGAACTGCCAGTTCCGTTTTCCAGCGAGCAAAGAGGAATACCGTTCCTCCCAGTTCCGTTGGTAGCGGCGCTCCTTCGCTCGCATCTCCGATTCGACCCAGGCCACATCCGCTGGGACCGTAATTTCTTTTGCTTCTATTTCTAATAGCCTCTGCATGATTCACCTCGTTTCTAGGAATCCAAACCACCAAACTCCGCGCCGCCGCCCGATCCGTTATTGCTATTTACTTTCGAACTCGCGGATTGCATCGCTCCGGCTGCCTGGGATGCCCCGCTCGCTGTTGCATGAGAGCCCGCGGCTGCACTAGCACCATTGGCTGCGCTCGGAACCGTCGCACCGGCCTTCATGGATGCGCCACTCGCCGCCGCTCCACCCCCGGCAGCGGTGCCAGCTCCCGCTGCCGACCCAACACCGGAAGCAATCAGCGCGGCCGACACGCCCGCTTGCGCCGCTACGCTGATCGCTCCCCAAATGTCGTTGTGGCTTAGGTTTGGTCCGCCGCCCAAAATGCCTGCCGCAACCGCTGGCCCACGCCAGCAGATCATCGCGTAAATCACCGCGCCAGCGCCGATGATCCAGCACGCGAGCACGCCCGATGACGAGACGGGAGCTTGTGCGGCGAGAGCAATCCAGTTTTGGCTCAGATTGAATCCTGCGCCAATCAAAAAATAGAGCGTCATCAGTCTTGTACCGCTCGACACGGAGTAAGAGAAATACCGCTCAACGTAGGTGCGCGTCCACGTTGACCCTCCAAACGCCAGAAAGAATAGTCCCATTCCCATGGCCAAGAACGTCTGGACCTTCGTGATGACGAATTCCACGGTAATCACTAGGAAGGAAATGAGAATGATCACGGCTGCGATCACCATGGCCGCGCCAGTTAAGAGGTCGGCAAGCAGACCGCTTTTCAAAGCCTGCCCGAGCATTGCACCGGCTATGTCAACCCCTCGCACCAGCACGACACTCGGCTGAATAGCAATGCCACCACCACCGGCCTTTCCCACGGTGATGAACATGTTGATGATGTCTAGGGTCCACGTCGGGCCATTCAAGAGGAGATCCAAGAACAACCCAATCAGCAGTAGGCGGTTTGTCGTGCTCAAGATTGCTGCTGTGATGTCCCCTCGGTACTGTCGCCAGAGGCTCCAACCGAAGAAGGCAAGATCCAACCCGGCTAGAGCGATGAAGAGATCTGTTGCGAAAGGCTGAACAGCAGCAACCCATTGAGGTATCAACGCTTCATATACAGCCGACAATGAAGATGGATCTTGCACCGGGGGCGGCGGTCCGCCGAACTGTAAGAGGAGGAACATCGTTTATAGCCCCCTATCTCCGGTCCTTGCCGTTGCCATGTTGGAAGCCAATGCACTGACTCCACGAACTAAGAGACTGCCGATTGAGCCGATCACCCAAAAGGCGGCCATGATCAGGAGAATGAAGGGGAGAAGGACCAGTCCGCCTCCCCGTCCCGCGCGAGCGGCAAGAAATAAGCCGCCCGCAATTTTCTGAAAGTTAGTCATCATTGCCCTCCGTCTACCAGCCCTGTTGGTTGGCGGCAATAGGCACATAGGTAAAGGCACCTGCCTGCGCCTGCTGTGCCGTCTGTTGCGCGTTTAACTGTGAAGTTGTAAAGGCCGCGTTAGAACCGATGTTCTGAATGAACAGCATCCGCAGCTTCTGCAACTGCGCCACCGTCTCCAAGCCAATCGAATTGCCAAGTTGAATACTCTGGTCCTGGCCGTTCGGCTGCTGGTTCATCATGTTGACCGTGGCCATCCACTGCTGCTCGTTCTGCAGCATGTTGCCTTGATAACCGGCACTGTTCGCCGCTCCCCGCACTGCGTTTAAAGCGCTAGTTGCCCAGGTGTTGTACTGCGCGGCAAAGTTCACCATAGGACTGGGCGAGAAGGGCGAGAATTGATTCCGGAATGTCACATCCATTTGCGCCAAGTTCATTGCCAGCCCTTGTGACTGTGCCAGCACATTCGAGAACATCGCCAAATCGGCGGCAATGTTCGTGCTCGGATGAGTGGCCAACTGCTGCACCTCCCGCGCCATCATCGTCGCTTGCTGCAACGTGCTCAACGCCATCTGCACGTCTTTGATGTATTGCAAGAGCTGAGTCACATGGGTCAACATGGTGTTGGTCTCAGTCCCCGGATCAGAAACAACAAATTGAGCCTTTGCCTCTCGCATCGGCACGAGGAACAACGCCGCCGGCAGTATGGCCAGCGCTCCCCAATGAGAAATACGAGACATTACTTTACGCATATTGCGCCGCCTCCTTTGCGGCCACTTCATCGCCATTCCAGGCGAGAAACTCTAATCGCTCGGCTTCGTCCAGCAATTGCCGTGAGCGCAGCCATTCCGCCGCCGCGCGAGGGCGGCCATGGCGCTTGATCAATCCGTCCAAATTCGCTCGTTCCTGATTGCCGGAAGCGAGCAGCGACAACATCACCGGACCGAGTTCAAGCGAAATCAGGCGATTCCCGTCTTCCGACATCACGTAGTAATCGGACTTCGGCGTCCCCTCGGCAATCGCCGCGATGTCCATGTTGTTGCAGCCGAGCGCGACGTAATTCGCGCGCCCTTCGAGACTTGCTTGCGGATTGGGCAAACAAATCTTTGTCGCCGTTTGTTCGAGTACCGCCCCTTTGAGCGGCGATGCCAAGGTTCGTGACAATTCCTGAACGACCAGCCAAACAGCGAGGTTCAACTTGCGGCCCTCGAACAGGTAGTCCTCGAAGGCCTTCGCCGCCAGCGGATGACTGAGTGCCGCCCTGAACTCGTCGACGAACATAAATGTCGGAACATCCGAGCTGAGCCGCCGTCTGATTCGCTCGAAGATATAGAACAGGGCACCGTTCATGATGCGCTGATCGAGCGAATATAACTGGTCCATCTCGAAAGTCACGAAGCGTGACATCTGCAAGCCGTCCCGATCCCCGTCAAGGATAGTTTTGAGATAGAACTGCAACGCGTCCTTCAACGCCGGCAGCCCACACGCCATGTGAAATGCCGTCAAACTCCGTGTGCCTAGCGACCGAGATAACAGCCCAACCGCTTGCCGGATGTCTTTTCGAATTTCCGGGGTGATGGTCAAACCGTTCATCTCCGCCAAGAACGCGATGTATTGCTCCGCCGCTTGTTTCTGGTCTTGTGTCTCCAAGGAAGCTAGCGGGCAGAGTTTCTCCTCTTGGCTCTCTGGACTCAGCTCGATGAACGTTCCACCCGAACATCGGGTGAGTGTATAGAGGGAACGTTTTTTGTCGAAGGCGTAAACCTGCGCGTTCTTGAAACGCAAAGCCGACATCATGCCGAGTCCGACCAGCGAAGTTTTGCCCGCACCGGTTGGACCGACCACCAATGTGTGTCCCACATCCTCGACATGACAATGGAAGCGGTACGGTGCCCCACCTGCCGTCGCCGCGTAGAACAAGGGCGGCGATTGGGGCGGAAGTACTTCGAAGGATTAAACTCGTGCCCGCGCCACGGTTGGGAGAGCGGCATCATATGCGCCAAGTTCATCGTGTTGATGACCAGTTGGCGGCGTTCCTTATATTGATGACCAGGAAACGAACCCAGCCAAGCGCCGACCGCATTCACCGTCTCAAGGCGCGATCCGAATCCACAACGCCGCAATCTTGTCGTTATCGTTTGCGCCGCGTCCCGCAAAGCCTCCACACTCTGTTCCATCAAAATGACCTTGCCGGAATAGCGGCAGTTGATTTCGCGCCCGTGTTCAGCCTTCGACGCGCCTTCTCTGGCGTCCGCCGCCAGCTTCAGCGATTCATCGTCCAAGTCATGAACATCGATGGAGCGAAGCTTTGCCTTGATGCCGCCTTGCCCTTTGGATTTCCAGTTACTCTTCCGCTCTTTAAACAGATCCGCCGCTTCTATATCGCCGAGGATTTGCGCCCGGTGCGAAAAGCGGAACGAAAGAGGCACCGCGTCCATCGCGCGCAGAATGCCTGCAAAGCTGACATCGGGAAAGGAATCGACTGCCAAAACTCGAATGAAGTAGCCAGGCAGAAGTTCATTGAGCGGGTCTCCCAACTGCAGTTCCGCTCCACCCGTGAAATCGTCACCGGCAATGTATTGGTTCAGATCGACCGGGATCTGGGGAACGGCAAACGGGAAGCGTTGCCCCGTCACACACAGCCGGATGTATTCAAGCAGCCCGTCGCAATGCTGCTTCACGCCACCGACGATTCGTGAGTATCCCTTCAATCGGCGAACGCTGCGCAGATTGCTACGGATAGCAGCGTCGATTTCTCTTACCTTCCGCTGAAACCGTGCCAAGGCAAGATCTGGCGATTCGTTGTTTTCTTCACTGCCGCCGATCAGTTTCTTGGCAACGGACCGCAAACCCTTCTCTTTCGCTTCATACGACAGGCAAAAGAAATACCGGCTCAGCCGCGGAGCACCTTCGACGCCCGTTCGTGTAAACCAGTCGCGACGTTCTTCCTCGACTAGTTCCGCCATCGGGTCCGGCCAGTAACCCCGGTCCTTTATATACTCGGCGTACTCTTCGCGGATCAAATCGCATTGCAGCGACCAGCCCCTGCCGAGCGCAAACACGCTGGCCAGGCGATCGGCAATCCCAAAGCACTCTTCGAGCGGGAGCGCCTCCATATCACGGCCAGCAAATTCCCACGCCGCCAGATAGACGCCGGTGGACGTTTCAACGACGCCATCGGCCGCAAGAGCAAAATAGTCGATCAGATCAGACAGGCCTTTTGCATCCCGCCGCGCTTCCCGCTGAAGAAACATGAATCAAATACCTCCTTTGTTTGGCTTTGTTGCTACCGCGCGCGCCACCAATACACACGGCTTGGTTTTGCCGTCCAAAAGCCTTGGCGGTAGCGTTGGCTTTCGTGGTGGACCGCAATAAGATGAGGATCTTTTTGCGCCATCTCCTGTAAGAGCTGGCGCAGAAGTAAGAACAGAAGAATGGCGCCCCCAATGCCGTAGAGCGTCGGCACGGAGTACCCGATGACAATGCACAGCACCAGGGCCAGCATGAGAGCCGTCGGCTCGCATCCCACAAGCAAGTGCGGACGGTTGGCCGATTGGCGGATCGGTGCGCAGAATTGCGCGGGGATTTGAATCTCCATAGCGTCCCTAAATCACCGCACCGGCCACACCGGGAATGAAGCCCAATAGCGAAGCGGCTCCAAGTGCAACGCCCCCGACAAAGAGAATGCCCATTGCCCCGGTCTGCAGAGCACCTGCGTCATGGTGGTTGCGATACCAGCTCACCGCGCCGCCTACCGTTGCGATCAAGGCCAATCCATAAGCGAGTGGCCCCGAAACTTCAGTGGAGAGACCTCCGATGGCCTGGGTTGCAGCCATGCGGCCACCACCTAGAGCCCACAAAGGTGAACTCACCAATGTCAGAAGAACTGCGTTGAATAATTTGCGTAATTGTTTCACTTCCTTCCTTTCTTGACCGACTTACAAATGTGAAAGCTCGTAGTCCTGGCGAACGGCGTCGAAACCCTGGACTGCCAACAACTGGCGAACTTTCCTTCCTGCGGGGACACGTTCCTCCCCGTCGATGAAGATCACGAGTCCGATAGCGGCGGCGATCCGTTCGCGAACCACGCCATCGTGACTTCCCAAAAAACTTTCGAGCTTTCGCAGCCCGGACAACGCGTCATCCGCATGAATCGTGGCGAGGCCGCCACTGTGTCCGGTGCTCCAGGCTTCCAAGAGCACTCGCGCAGGTTCGCTTGACCGTACTTCGCCCACCACAATCCGTTTTGGAATCAAGCGAAGCGCGGTTTCGAGCAATCTCGCTTCATTTGCCACCCGCGACGCGCGAAGAGCCACATAGTTCGGTAAAGCGCATTGCAGTTCAGGCGTATCCTCGATCATCAACACCCGGTCGCCTGGCGTCTGTTCAAACCAATCAGCGATTAACGCGTTGCCGAACGTCGTCTTACCGGAGCCTGCTGGACCGACCAGCAGGATGTTTTGTCGGTACTGGTTCGCAAGCCGAATGACTTGCACGTGATCGCCGCAAGCGTGATCCAGGAATCCCTCGCGGTAGCATTTTGCGTTCAACGGGTCGTTGTTTTGACTCAACACGCCCTGTTGAGCGAAATCGTCCAACGTATAGATCTGCTTCGAACGGGTGCGAATCGCGAATGCCGCCTCTGACACCACTGGGCGAACCATGCCTTCGATTCGGTCCCCAGTCAGAGGGAAAGTGGATTCCAGTATCGGGTGCGACGAATTCAGCTCGCAGTCTTGTTCCGTCGCGATCCCCGACAAGAGCAACAGTGCATCCGAGGGCGACATCACCCCCTCATCGCGGAATCCGCGCCCTAGCCGGTTGACCCACATCACGCCATCGGGATTCACACACACGTCAAGAACGTTCTCTTCCGCCAGTAGTGACGGAATTCGTCCGGCGTATTGGCAAATGATGTCGAGAGATGTGACGCTCATGTGCGCTGTCCACAATGACTTGAGAGAAATTTCTGCCAACGAGAGTTCATGCGATTTTCTTCTGCCGTCTCCGCGCCGCCGTGCCTACTTCCCCAGTTATTTCCCGAACCAGGGTTTCGGAATCGCTGCGATCAGCAACACGGAAAGAGATTTAGCCGTCTGACTGTATAGCGCTTCATCGCTGGCAGAATGTGACGAGTGCTCGAAAAAAGTTTGCGCTGCGACTACTGTCCGACTCGTGACCAAAGAAAAAGCGGTCAGCCTACCCGACTTTGCCCATCGTCCACAAAAAGCAATTTGCGTTTTGTCGAGCACGCCGATGCAAACGCCCGCACTCCACGAGCGATGAGCTAACCGAGCATGACTGGAAAGCCTTTGAGGCAAATTTGTTTCTGCATCAATGGCGAGGTGACGCTCAGAGCGGCAGATCATTGCACATAGACAGCGACACGAGTATTCTGTCCACGAAAACAACGAGAGGACTCACTACTACTCTTGGCCGCCATGTCCGTTCGCCCAGAACGTTCACGCCAATGCATCGGAAGGAGCATCGTCGAAGACGGATGTTACAGCCAGCGAGAAGAGCAGTGATAATCGCCGAAGGAGGATTTCCTTCAAATTTGCCAACTTGCAAAAGCGGCGAAATCGGTTTCGGCGACCGACGGTTCGGGAGTCGAAGTTTCAAATACGATTCAGCGGCTGTCAAATTGGCACCTGTCTTGACCGGTGGTTCGGTATTCAATTATTTTTCGCAGCCACTCTAGATAAATTTGTCGGTTCTCGAATTCATCGACACACAGCCTGGCGTTTTAGAATCTTTTCAATGACTACCTGGAAGTGATATCCCATGACGCCAGCGTCATGCCTCCCCAAACGAACTGCAGAAGCGCCTAACGGCCGACAAAACGAACTTCCAATAACTCAACCCGCCTCTGTGAAGGAGCCCTGTCGGATCAGCGATGTCACCAGCGCACGGGTATTGCCGTACGTCCGCCTCCGGCCCGATCGCAGATGGCAGCGACTTAGATATAGCTTCACACGTTCGTAGTAAGCATCGGCGGCGTAGATTCGGTCAGGACCGATTGGTAGTGCGAATGGACCAACTAGTCACTGGATCGTCGTTCAAACCACAGACGAACGAGAAATTCTCGCAATCAAGCTATCCTCCTGCTCCGCTGCAATGGTGAAACAGAAAGCTGATCCCGAGCCTAGCTTGGATTCAACCCAAATCGTGCCTCCTTGGCCTTCGACAAGCTTTTTACAGACCGCTAAACCGAGACCAGTACCAGGAACTTCTTTATGCGCCAAACGTACGAAAGGCGCGAAGATCCGCGTTCGGTTTTCGGCTGTGACACCCACCCCGTTGTCCTCGACTCGGATGACCCAAGACGGTCCCCGCCTCTCTCCATTTACGGAGATTTCAATTGGGCGTTCGCCTCGATATTTCAACGCATTGCCGATTAAATTCTGGAAAATCCGCACCAAGTGAATTTCGCTTCCTCGGACAACTGGTAGTCGGTCGATTGAGACTGTTGCGCCGCTCGCTTCGACACTGATCGCCAGATTCTGCATGGCGGCAGCCGCCGCCAGTTCCAGATCAACCCATTGAAGAGCGTCGGGCCGACCGGTGTCTGCGAAAGAAAGTAAACTTTCAACTAGGGTGGCCATCCCAGTGGCGCCGTTAACGATGGTTTCAGCCATCTTCTGCGCTTCCGGTTCCAGTTTGGTTTTCCGCAGAAGAAGTTGAGCGTACAAGGAAACAGTGAGCAATGGCTCTCTCAGATCGTGCGCCACTTGATGCGCGAACTCTTCTAGCCGAAGATTCGAGCTGGCTAGTTCTTCGGCACGCCGCTGGTTTTCTAGTTCAGAAGCCTTCCGCGCTTGAATATCGCGCTGGTGGAGGACAATAGCCCGTACTTCTAACTCGAGAAGAAGGTTGGTGACCGTGCTCTCAATCCAACGATAGTTGCCATCCTTATGGCGCACCCGCAAATTCCATTGGCACGGACCCTTCGGCTCAGCGAGCACTGCTTTTAGCGCTCGGGTTGAAGGTTCGCGATCTTCCGGGTGCATCAGATCTAAACAGCTCCGACCCACCATCTCTTCAGGCCGATAGCCGAAAATTTTGGCTGTCGAAGCACTGCCATAAAGTATTCGGCCCTCCGGATTGATCAAGGAAATCGCATCGGGGCTGTTTTCGACCAATGATCGAAAGCCTTGGAACGACGCCGCCATAGCCAGTCCTCCAGTAGATTTACGGTTTGCTGGGAGCAATCCACAGGCCAAACTGCCCTCTTCCCGTTCCCTACGGATTTTCAGCCTTGATTCACTTTCGGGCCGCATATTCATGAAGCCGAATGTTCCGGGACGCCCTATGACTAGATATGATCGTGTGACCTAATATGGTCAGGCTATCGGTAATTCTCTTCGTCGATTCTGCCATCGGCTTGACCGACTCGCTCAAGTCGTCGCTGGGCTCGCCGGCAGCGCTCTTGTAGATGCGATCGACCGCTCTCAAGTGCCTGCGGGCCTACGAACTGCGTTCAAAACTCCAATTCTGCCGTTGAGATCGATCTGACAGACGGTCCCCGGCGGTTTGGGCGCGCACGTGCTTCTTAACCAGATTGATAGTGCATCTGTCAGGGACTCTGTCACCGAACGCGGCAGAACGAAGCACCGAAGGGAAGAATATGAAACCAAGTACCGACGATCAGATCAAAGGCACCGTTCACGATGTGAAGGGCACACTCACGGAAAAGCTCGGCCAAGCCATTCACAAACCCGATCTGGAGGCTGAAGGTCAGGACGAAAAGCTAACCGGCAAAGTCCAGAAAAAAATTGGGCAAATAGAGAAGGTGTTTGAGAAGTAGAGGCAAGCAGATTGCCGTAAATCGGCGGGTCGCGGTGATCGCCAACCGAAGGCTTCAGGT
Organism: Bryobacterales bacterium; assembly: GCA_003169195.1. Taxonomy (GTDB): domain Bacteria; phylum Acidobacteriota; class Terriglobia; order Bryobacterales; family Bryobacteraceae; genus Bog-105. The sequence goes on along the minus strand of PMQB01000268.1, from coordinate 1,971 downwards.
TTTTATTATGGGGCAGAAAGCGACAAGGGCAACGGTGCACATCGATCCGCCGAAGATTCAGACAAGGAGGAGAAAACACAATCTTGCTATTGATTATTGTTTTGTTGCTGATTTTTGGAGTCGGCGGTGGCTACTACGGTTACGGTCGATGGGGTTATGGCGGCGGCGCTGGCATCGGGCTCGGCGGAATTTTGCTCATTCTTCTTGTTGCTTACATGTTAGGCGGTATCCACATTTAGAGGCAGGCGTCTGTGTAGCGCGGGGGCAGAGGGTGCCGCAAACTTTGCGAGTGGCCTTTCATCGTGTGGCCTCTAAAATGCTCTGCTTTGGACATGTCATTCGCGAACGCAAATGGGCGCACGCAAAGTGGTGCCACTTCGAAACAACTGGGTTCGACAGAACAGTCGGTGGATGCAGCCGTTAAAATAACCGACGAATACTTCAGTAATGCTTATCAAAAGGGTTTCTATCTGACGGTGAGATTTCTTTTGTCCAGGGGTGTTTCGGAAGAAGCTGCTTTGGACACCGCGCAAGCCGCTTGGACCAAGGGTTGGGAGCGGCGCGAACAGCTTCGTCAGCCGAGCCTTATCCTGACCTGGACGAACACCATCGCGCTCAATATCTATCGAACGATGCTGCGGCGCCAACGACAGACCGAGCCGCTCGCAGAAGTGGAGATGTCTACTAACTTGAACGTCGCCGCCATTGATGTTGAACGAATCCTTAAGGAGTGCAAGCCGAAAGACCGGCTCGTCTTGGAAGAGCACTATATCGGCGGATACAGGACAACTGAGATTGCTCAACTTGAAGGTTGTTCAGAAACGGCAGTCCGCATCCGCCTTCTCCGCGCGCGCAGAAGGTTAGGACACTTGATAAGAGCAAAGCCGGGTGGCCTCCTCGGAGTTGCCTGTCGTTTAGGTGCTCAGCGAGTGGCGCTCAGCTGTGACTGAGCGGCCATCTCAAACGGCGGCGGACTTGCTGCTTTTTCGGCGCTGCAGGTTGTGCCGCGATTTGGTGCTTTTGGCCTTTTGCCGCATCTCGTACAACCTGATGTGACCTAAGAGAATAAGAGAAGAACTCTTTGGGGCAAAACGACTACGACAGAGATCGAACAGAAGAGATTCCGAGACATTCTGAAGAAGAAACAGGCCGACTTGGCGCACGATGGAAACGGTGGTAGAGAGGCCTTTGCCATTGAAGAGAGTGGCGTCCAGTTGGACCGCATTCAGCACGCACAAGCGAGTGAGTTTGCATTGGGCGGTTTGGATCGTGACGCTAAGCGATTCCCTGAAGTGCGAGCCACTCTCACACCCCTAGAGACGGGGCACACCTCGGGATCTGTCTCGATTGCGAAAAGACATCAGCATGAAGCGGATCAAAGCAATGCCGCTGACAGCATCGTGTATCTCCTGCGAGGAAGCCACCGAAATGCCAAGCCAACCCTGGAGCGCGGCAAGTGAACTGTCGTTAGCCACGAGCCGATTAAGTATCCGCGGCCTTTTTCAGATCGAAGATGTTCAACGCCCATGTTCGGCTGCCGCTAGAAAAGGGAGTCAGTTTATGTCACTTCGACATGAAGCATCACAGAATAAGTCTTATTCATGCCCCCCGCGCACATCTCAAAGGGACATCAATTGCTGTCTTAACTTCGTCGCTCATCTTGAACAGTATTTGCCACTTCTCTGCTCAAGCCAATGCTATCAACTGCCGCNNAAGGCGAATTCTCGACTGGAATCGTCTGCCTTAGGTCAGACAGACGCAAAAACAAGATGGCCAGCGGAGGGATCGTCAGGTTTAGTGAGTATGGTCTACCTTGGAGCGGCAGTGAAGTGGCTTCTACGCTGCCGTTGTTTCCTTGACCGCTGCCACCATAAAACAGAGCGTCGCTGTTGAGGACTTCTCGCCAGGAGCCGTTCACGGGAGAACCGACACGATAGTGGTGGCGAGGGACCGGAGTGAAGTTGCAGATGA
>PMQB01000218.1 GCA_003169195.1 Bryobacterales bacterium | reverse complement strand
GGATATTGGACACACGGCGCGCACTGGTGCGGATATTGTGGAATCGATACAAGAAGCCGGGTCGCGTCTGCTGGATATGCATACGAAGGACTTGGCTGATCCGACGAATAAAGACCCCATGGTCGCCCGCAGCAGCCAAGTGGACGTGGGTGATGGCAAGCTACCCATTCCGCGCATCTTCCAACAATTGGTGCGCATGAAATATAACGGCTGCGTGAATCTGGAGTATGAGATTCACGACGATAATCCCATGCCCGGCATGTACAAGAGCTTTTCTTACATGCGCGGAGTGTTGGCGGGGATTCGGGTATCGGAGAAAGCGTAGTTAGAAGGAAGGCCTGCCAGAGTAAACGGCAGGCCTTCTTATTCGGGCCTTCGGAAATAGATGATGTGCTGCCACGGCAGCTTATCCACTACCTTCTCAAACGTAAAACCTTCCGGTATAACCTCCGCCTTCACTTCATCCACGCTCATCTTGTGTTCCGGCCGGATCGGTACGCTAGGATCCTCTTTGCGATATTCCAAAAGCACGAGGCGCCCGCCCGGCTTCAGACTTTCACGGATACCTTGGAGCATGCGCTGCGGCCGCGATAGTTCGTGATAAACATCCACCATGATCACTAAATCAAGTTTGCCGGCAGGCAGTTTCGGATCGCTCTCACTTCCCAGCACCGTGACAATGTTCTTGACGTCGGCTTCGGCCGCTTTGGCTTTCAACTTATCGAGCATGCCCGGTTGGATATCATTCGCATACACCGTCCCAAACGGACCAACCAGCTTCGCCATCCGAATACTGTAGTAGCCCGTGCCCGCGCCAACGTCGCCCACCATCATGCCGGGTTTAAGATTAAATTGAGCGATGGCCTTCTGCGGTTGTTCTTCCTTTTCCCGTTCCTCGCGGTCGAGCCACTCGGCTCCGCCAAGACCCATCACGGGTGCAATCGGGCGGCCTGTGATCGGATGAACCGTTTGGCCCAATCCGCGTTTCACTGCAACACCGCTGCCCAGCAGCAGGCACACGCTCAACGCGCCTGCTGCCCGGCGCGCCCATTGTTGCCCTCCGGTCAGTACCCGCTTGCCCATCCGTCCCACCTTTCGCGACGATTCCTCGCCGGCCACAAAATTTTAGATGCCTGCATTCGGCTAAGTGTTGCGTTACTGATGACGAATTCCGTCACATCGGCGTTCCAGGAGCCTGCACCGATAACGGAAAACCCGTTGCAGATCGTATCAGCAGGCGTAGAAGCGTCTGAAGACGCGCCCTTCGTGCCATCGGACTACCGGTTTTTGCCGGGCGACTACGTCTATCTGCAATTTCAAATTTCGGGCTACGGCGCTATTACGAACGAAAACAACGATGTGCGCAAAATATCGCTCAGCTATGAAATCGTCCCTCAGGATGACAAGGATGTGCCGCTGACCACAGCGATCAGTGGCGCGATTAAAGAAGATCTAGGGGCCGAGGACAAGAACTGGATGCCCAAGCGGCGTGCTTCTTTCCTGCTGCCGTCTTTTGTCGCGGCGGGTAACTATCATGTCCGGTTCACCGTGAAAGATCTGGTTAAGAAAACCTCCAGCACCCGCGATATCCCTTTTCGTGTTGGCGGTACGGTGGTCATTCCGTCGTCGGGTTTGATGGTGCAGGATTTTCAATTTCTTCGCAAAGAAGACGATGCCGACGTGCTGGAAATCCCCGCCTACAGCCCCGGCGACGCGGTCTACGCGCGCTTCATGATGACAGGCTTCCGGTTAGCCGCGGGGAATGAATACCATCTGAGCTACAGTCTGACCGTGACTCGTCCCGATGGCAAACCTTACCTGAACCAGCAATCAGCCGCGGAGTTGTCGAACAAAAGTTTCTATCCAGTATCCTTTGTCCCCGGTAACATAAGTGTCACCACTTCGCGCACCTCCGCCAAGGGCAAATACGTGTTGCAACTGACAGTGCGCGATATCATGGGGGCGCAATCATATCAGTTGAAGAAAACTTTTACGATCGAGTAAGCCAGTGCAGTAAGTCATAGATCAACTACGTTGGATAAGATCTAATCTAAGTGACGCTATTCGCTAGGTATTCAAATGGCTGAAGTCTGGTCTATGCAAAACATTAACGACCCGCTTTACCGGGCCAAATTTGTAAACTGTCCAGACATTATCGAAGACTGGCTTTCGGAGCACGGCGGACTGGCTGGAAGAGATGTCCTCGAATTCGGTTGCGGCGAAGGGACCATGTCCCTTGGCATGGCGCTTCGCAAGGAGACCCGGCGCGTGGTGGGAGTCGAAATACTGGATGTGCTTAAGCAGTGTCTGCACTTGGCGCGCCGGGAGATTAGACTTGAGTCGCTGCCTGCGAATCTCGATCTATTCCAGATCACCCCAGGACAACAGTTATTGCAGTTCGGGCAATTCGATCTCGTCTATAGCTGGTCAGTCTTCGAACATGTTTCGCAAGACTTGCTGGCGCAGGTCTTGTCGTCAATCAAGGCAGTGCTCAAACCGCAAGGTTTGTTTTTCCTGCAGATCTCGCCTCTTTATTATTCGTCAAACGGTTCGCATATGGGGCCTTGGGTCAAAGAGCCATGGGCACATCTTTCCATGCAGGAAGACGCCTTTCACCGCGCATTGCTGACAGCCGCGCCAACACCCGCAAACGTCCGCTCCGAATGGTCAGTGTATATTCCGATCGAAGCGGATACGCCGACTGAACGGGCAGCTCTCTGGGACACCTACATCACCTTGAACAAAGTCACCGCAACTCAATTGTGCCGAATGGTCCGCGAAGCCGGGCTCGAGATCGTTCGCGACTACCGAACAAAAACCGACGCCGCGGTGCCACCCCATCTCGCAGAGATCTACCAAGAAGACGTTCTCACGACAGAACAGATCGTCTTGCTAATGCGGCGCGCCTGATAGTTTCAACTTTGCAACCCGGACTTCTTCAGTAATCGCTCGGTCGCATCTACGTGTGCGGCTTTCTAATCAACGCAGAGTCCAGCGGTGGGAGTCAGCTAGCGCTGCGCATCCATTGTTATCACTTTGCCATCACCCAGAACTTTGCGATCTGTTTCTTCCATTTCCAGAGCGCGGAAAAAAATACGCGCTTCCCTCTCCTGTTCAGGCTTGACAAAAGGATGCATCACCAGCACCACTCGTTTGTGAAAGAAATTTTGGCACTCGTACTGTGCCAAAGACGGATCAAACACTTCGAAAAGGTAGCGCGAAAGCCGTTGCGAAACAAAAACGATACAAGCGTCGCCGTTCAACTGCGGCCGGATCAGCGCTGTCAGCTTGGCCATGTCGTTCGGCTCCGTGCGTAGATACTCTGCGTCTCCCGGAATACAAAGCGCAATTGCTATGATGGCCACCGCCGGGTTAAACAGCGAAGCACTTTTCATCAACGGCAAACGTGTCAACGCATCCAGCGCCGCGCAAAATACGATCACCAATCCGGGCACCGTCCAGAGAATTTCAAAAGGGGCAAAGACTGTAGCCGTCCAACCGGCAAGTGCCGTTTCTCCAAGGAGTGTGACAATCGCGCCGCCTGCCAGACAAAACACCACGGCGCGTCTTCTGAGCAACGCGGGCGTGGGCGGCACCGCGCCATCGGTATACGAACCCAGGGGCAGTGTGCTCGATATCCCTCCAACTAAGCCGATCAGCAGAATACCCACCAGCGCAATTCCAAACCATGGACTCCAAATCTCGGTGTCCATACTCATGAAAGCTTGGATTCCTGTCACTTTTATGGCATCGGCTGGAAATTGTTCGGTGAGCCAAAATCCCTCACGTCTGAGTCCCGCCCAAGCGTAGTAAGGCGCATAGGCAGCCAAGGGAAGCGCCGTCGCGCCAATGGCATACCACAGTGCCCGCCGGTAAGTCTTGAGATTGGCGAAGCCCAACAAGAAAATCAGATAGCCAACGGCGGGCAAATAACAAGAAGGTTGGGTGTAAAGGCAGGCCACCAGTAAGGCGGCATAGACCAGCGCCTTGCCAAAGCCCGGCTCTTCCACCAGCGAGAAAAACGACAATGTGGCCAACAGCAAAAGAAACATCCCCAGCTCGTAAGGCCGAGCCTGCGTAGCGTAGGCTAAATGGGTGGGAATGGCAAGAAACAAAACCAGCGCCAGTGTTGGATGCTGCAAAGGGACGCGCCTGGTGAGCGCAAAGAACGCAAAAGCCGAACCCAAGGCGAAGATGATGGTAGGAAGGCGCAACAGGATGCGCGAGTCAGGTCCTGCCAAGGCGAGCGGTAACTGGGTCAGGTAATGCAGGGGCGAGCCGGCTGGTGTCCTTGCAATCCAGAGGAAAAAGCTATCCCAGGAAAAGTTAAGAAAGGCTGCCGCCTGAATGATCTCACCAAGCCGCAGCGGCATAAACACGGCCGTTCCTATCACCACCAGCCCGTAAACTATAAGAATTAAAAAGAATGCTAGCGCCGTTCGCACGTGTTATCGGGGCCTCATTTAACTTCTCGAAAATGGAAGGGCAATCTTCGTGTAGCGTACCATTTCTATCTTTCTCCGCCCTCCGCAGAATTGTCCAACACAAGA
>PMQB01000200.1 GCA_003169195.1 Bryobacterales bacterium | reverse complement strand
GTGCTTATGCAGCGCCATCGTAATCGCCGCTTTCAAGTTTGCGTTCACCAGCGGCTTAACGAGAAAACCAAAAGGCTCCGTATCTTGCGCTCTTTGCAGAGTCGTTCCATCCGTGTGCGCTGTCAAGTAGATCACCGGCAGTGCATAACGACTCCGAATGATAGAGGCGGCCTGCACTCCGTCCATATCTCCCTTAAGCCGGATATCCATCAACACGATATCTGGATTCTCTCGCTCAATCTCGCGAAACGCTCCCTCTGCCGTCTGTGCCTTTCCGGCAATGGCGAAACCGGCAATCGTTAATTGCCTCTGGATGTCCAAGGCAATAATCGCCTCGTCCTCCACAACCATGACTCTCGGTGGATCACTCACAAATACCTTCTCTCTTCATGGTCAAACCCAGACAGCTTGGGAACGACATTTCATGAATTCGAAATCTCGCAGAGGGCGTTGCCTCTCCGTTCGACAACGGAGAATCGAAATTCGGAGTCAGAACGACCCGCTGGCCACTCATCTCGCAGTCAATTCATGCGCGAGTGCCACGACCTAAACGCCTTAACTCATTATGTGCTCACCGCAGCATTCACGACAACTCTATTCACCATACCCAGCAGAACTACCATACTCGCAATCTCATCTCAATAATGGCGTCTGACCCCATTATCAAAAAGGGGTCAGACGCAATTAAATGACGAACCTAAAACCGCCAAATCCGTCAATCGTCAACCAATCGCACACCCTCCCAAGAAATCGCCGCCACCCAAAATCCAGTCACAAGCGACGTACATTTTTTTTAGCCCAGTAACTCATTCAAACCAAAGCCTTTTCTCATTCACGACACTTCCGGTCTCAGCCAGCCGCGCGTTAGCTTACTTACAGGCGCCTAAAAAGACGCGCTCGTTCTACCTTTCGAAACTCTCTGGAACAATGCGCCAATCTCTCTTCGCCGCAAGGTGTTCGAAAGCGTTGGCCAAGGGTTATTTGACAATTTAAACTCCACGGCGAACATTCTGCCTTTCCCGCTCCGCCATTGGGTTCGTTTTTTCAGCCCACCCCAATGGCGCGGTTGGCTTCGTTTTTTCACATCGGCCGAGAGGTAAAAATTCACCCCCACCCACCCCAAAAACCATGAATATTTGACATCGCTCGCATTATTATTAATAGACTCCAAAAATTCCCCCTGCTTTCGCCCGCTCTTCCCCCAATTTTTACCTCTCGCCTTTCTTCCCGCCTCCCGCCATTGCGTTCGTTTTTCACCTGCCCAATCGCCCGCCGCTGGGTTTGTTTTTTCAAAACCGCCGCCCTCTGGCTTCGAAGCGCAAATTGGCTTCGTTTCGTAAAAAACGCTTTTTCTTCGCCTTTCGCTCAAAAGCCCACCCGTTAGACTGGGCAAGTGAACCTAGTCCCACGGCTGGCCTTCCTCGTCTTGCTGCTCATGTCCCGCACGCTCCACGCCGCACCCGTCGCCCAAGCCGGCCCCTTCGAATTCCACTCCGATTTCTGGCTCAACCTTCACCACTTCCTCTACGAACAAGCTCTGCATCCGGCCAAACCGCGCACAGATCTAACCGCCTCCGACAAAGCCGCCTGGGACAACGCCCTCGCCTTCTACCGCCGCTTTCTCACCCCGCACGATCTGCTGCTCGATCCCCACATGCAATCCATCGATACCGAACTCGCCGAAGACGAAAGCCTTCCGAAACTCGTCGTCAATGGCCCCGACGCAAATGTTTGGGACACCCTGAATTCCGTCGCTGCCATCTATCGCGCACGCTGGTGGCCCGCGCATGATCAAACCAATCGCGCCTTCATCGCCGCCGCCGTACCGCTTGTCCAGCACTACGCACCGCTTCTCACCAAGCAGCTATCCACTGTCTATGAGGCCGCCTGGCCCAAAGATCCTGTCCGCGTCGACCTTGCCGAATACGCCAATTGGGCCGGTGCTTACACATACACCTATGGCTGGGGCAAAGTGCACGAAATCATGTCGAGCACCAATGCCAGCTATCAAGGCAACGCCGCCTTAGAGATGCTCTTTCACGAAGCCTCTCACGGCATGGTGCCCACCGATTCCGGCCGCCTCGCCACACAACTTGCCACCGCCGGTAAAGGCGTTAGCATGCCAAAAGACGTCGTTCACATTTTCATCTTCTACACCGCCGGCGAACTCACCCGCCGCGATCTGGCAACCAACTACCTGCCCTATGCCGATTCCAAACATCTCTACCAAGACGATTGGGCGCGCTGGCACAACAGCATCGAAGTCTATTGGAAGCAGCACATCGACGGCACGCTATCGCTGAACGACGCCGTCGACAAAATCGTCGCCGACACACGGAGGAAAGTTGTCCATTAGCCGCAAAGCTCTCGTCACTGGCGCATCGCGCGGCATCGGCGCAGCCACTGCTCTCAAAATGGCCCAGCGCGGCTACGACGTCGCTCTCAACTTCCGCAACAAAGCACCGCGTGCCGAGCAAGTCGCCGCCCAAATCGCCGCCCTCGGCCACAGCGCACTCATGGCGCAAGCTGACATTACGAACCCCGCCGACGTCTCCGCCATGATGACCCTCATCGCTCGTGAGTTCGGCCATCTCGACGCTCTCATTCTAAACGCCAGCGGCGGCCTCGAAGCTAATAAGGCCGACGACTACGCCATGACTCTCAACCTCACTGCCCAAATGAGTGTCACCAAAGCAGCCGCCGAACTCCTGCAACCAGGCGGTCGCATCGTCTTCGTCACCAGCCACTGGGCGCATTTCTACGGCTCCAAATCCGTCATGCCCGTCTACGAACCCGTGGCCAAAAGCAAACGCGCCGGCGAAGAGGCTCTACGCGAATACTCCATTCAACTCGCCAATAAAGGAATTACGCTCGTTGTCGTCAGCGGCGACGCCATCGAAGGCACCATCACCCCCCGC
>PMQB01000109.1 GCA_003169195.1 Bryobacterales bacterium | reverse complement strand
TGTTCCAGGTCGTCAATTCCCAACTCCGCCGCTTCCGTAAAACCGACCGAGCAAAGATGCCCCGTAATTTTGAATCCATGCCGATGCGCCTCTGCGATCGCCGCGCCCAGCGCATCGCGCGAAATATTCATGTACGCCTTAAATGACGTAGCGCCTTCATTCGCCCAGTAGTCAACCAATCGCCGCGCCTGTTCAGGTGATTTCAGACTCGGCATTTGCATCGAAAAACTGCCCGGCCCTTTAATGTACGGTCCCGTCGCATCCATTTTGGGGCCCACCATTACACCAGTCTCAATCAATCGTTTAATGTTGATGTCGGTATAAGGTTCAAGTGATCCGGCCGTTCGAATCGTGGTTACGCCGGCCGCAAGATAAAGGCGTGGGGCAGTAATCGCCTGCTCATCGTAGATCGCCCCACCCGCCGGATAGAACAAATGTTCATGCATCCCCACCAATCCGGGATATACCGTGTAACCCTTCAGGTCCATCGATCGCGCACCCGCTGGCACAGAGATGCTAGCCGCATCACCAACCTCTGAAATGCTGCCGTGAGTCACTACTACCGTCTGGTCCGCATGCGCTGGCGTGCCCGTTCCATCAATGACACGGACGTGCAGTAGCGCGATCACCGGCTCATTGAGGGCTACAAAGTTCTGTCCGAAAACTGACCCGCTCGCCAACAACGTCCACAGAGAAAACCATCTATGCCAATAGGAAGTCCGCATCTCCTTAGCTTAGAGGCCATCGCCCGGCTTGGGCGTTGTCTATAGGTTGCAAAACCTTCTTCCGTACTGGAATTGCCAGTACTTCTAGCCCTTTTTAACCCCACCCTCCGAACCGAAGAGCCAAGTACCAGTATCTGCTTATTCCCGTTCCCCGTTGATTCGCGTCGCAACGAACAGCTACCGTGAGTGCAGCGGTCTTGAAAATCGAAGCCCAACCTGCCTTCCAACGACCGTTGCAATTAATCTAAATGGAGCATTCTTTGTTTAAATCGAAATCGAAGTCCCGTCGCGCGAGTTTTTTGCTGGCGGCAACGGCTTTGGCTACATCTCTGCTCCCGTCAACAGCTTTGGCGGGAACTGCGCAGATTGTCGATGTGGAGCAGGGCGCTACGCCCTTCCTTGCATTCGCAGGCGCATTTTATAGTGGCGGCGCTATTTCCAGCGTCAGCTTCTCCATCCAGCCGTTAAGCGGCTCCGTGACGCGTCCACTCGGTGCAACTTACTCAGCCAATTACCTCAATGCGCACAACTACTTCATACCAGGCGCTAACGCGGTCATCATCCCTATCTTTGGCCTGTATGCCGGTACCACCAACACAATTCGCCTAACGTACACCTTCACCGACGGAACAACCAACACTCAGACAACAACGCTCAAGACACCCACCTATACCGAGCCTTGCGCGGCAGTGGCTAACCGGAGCTCTTACAATGCTCGTCCCAACACTGCCAGCCTGACCTATGACTACTTCTTGTTGAAAGACTACTGCAGCACAAACTCCCCCGCCATCCTCGATACCGATAACAACATGCGCTGGGTAGGAACGGCCGGCTTCGGCTCGCAGGATACTGGCTACTTCAACAACGCCTTCTACGCCACCAACGGAACGAAGGTCGCTCGCATCGACATCACCAATGGAAGTGTTACGCAGCTCCTCGATCTCGCTACCGCTGTGACCGCCGTGACTGTCACCGGCACTCACCACCAAATCGATCCCGGCAAAACTGGTCTGATCGTCGATGTCAACACCACCGCTGAAACCGAAGCCACCGCCGTCGAGTTCAACCCCACCACCGGCGCCATCATCAACACTTGGGATTTCGGTGCCATCATCTCCGCCGCCATGTCGGCCGGCGGCGACTCATCCACAACCATCGGCAACTTTATCCAATCGCCCAGCAGCGCTAACGCCGATTGGTTTCATAACAACGCCGTGGCCTACAACCCTGCGGATAACACCCTCATCGTCTCCAGCCGCGAGAACTTCGTCATGGCCATCGATTACGACGCACCCACTAATGGCAGCCAACGCAAGATCCACTGGATCCTCGGCGACACCAGCAAAGCTTGGTACAACACGCCCGCTCAGTCCTTGAAAAAATACACGCTCGCACTGGGCAGCAACACTTTACCTCCCGTCGGTCAACACGCCGTGTCCATCGACCATTTAGGTAATGTGCTCTTGTTCGATGACGGCCTCGGAAGCATCACGGGCAGCAACGTCCCTGCCGGCATTACTCGAAACTATAGTGCCGCGCGCTCCTACCAACTCACGCCCACTCCCACTGCGACCACGGTACCCACCACCGCCACCGAAGTCCTGAACTACACCGCTTCCGCCGGTCAAAACCTCTTCAGCCCGATTTGCGGCAGCGTCTACGATGTCGCCGGTAACTACCTGGTAGACTTTGCCACCACCAACCAAGCAGCGGCGGCGGCCACCCCGGCCAGTTCAGCGTCCACGGTAGCAGGCAACAACGCCATCATTGATAACTACCTCTTAGCGCCATCAAACAACCAAACTTCAGTGATCATTGTGGGTGTTGGAAGCGCAAGTTCTATTCAGTTCATCTCGGCCATTGGGTCAGCTGCCGGCCCTTGCACACCGGGATGGAATGCCCTGCCCTTCTCAACCAACGTGTTCACGTTCTAGCCTAAAACAGGCGGGCCTCCGGGTCCGCCTTTACTTACCCTCGTTTGTTTAGTGAAGCTCGCGATACTTACGCAGCAACTCGTACATCACTATCGCCCCCGCACTTGCCACATTCAACGAATGTTTCAATCCCAGCATCGGAATTCGCACATGCGTATCGCACGTTGCCAGCACCTCAGCCGAAATCCCATCCACTTCATGGCCAAATAAAACACAGACCGGGAAGTGCGGACGCCAATCGAAAAGATCCACCGCCCGATTACTCGTCTCAATCGCCGCAATCTCATAACCATGCTGGCGCAGATCAGCAAGTTTTGCGGGCAGATCCGTCACGGATTCCCACGTTACCCGTTCCTCTGCGCCCAACGCCGTTTTTTTGATCGCGTTCATCGGCGGCCGAGCTGTAATCCCGCTCAGCAAAAGCCGTTCAATCCCCGCTCCATCCGCCGTGCGAAAGAACGCGCCCACGTTATACATGCTGCGCACATTGTCCAACAATATGCTCACTGGAAGGCGCAGCCCGTCGTACAAACTGGCGCCTTCCGTAGCGCGATACGGCACTCGCTCCATCTACTTAGACAGGCCCGCGCGCTTCCACATTTCATCCACCCGCCTTACCACCTCGGGCGACATCTTGATCACGTCCGGCCAACGCCGAACGAACCCTTCCCCCGCTAGTTTGCGCGTCGCATCCACACCCATCTTCGATCCGTAATCCGGTAGCCTGCTCGCATGATCCAACGAATCCACCGGCCCCATGCAAAACTCAATGTCGCGCTGCGGATCAATATTATTCAGTGCCTTCCACGCGACCTCCGAAACATTCTGCACATCCACATCTTCGTCTACCACAATGATGCACTTGCTGAACATCGCCTGGCCCAAACCCCAAATCGCGTGCATCACCTTACGGGCATGCCCTGGATAAACCTTGCGCATCGAAACCAGAATCAGGTTGTGAAACACTCCTTCGGCCGGCATGCAGATATCGCGCACCTCCGGCAACTGCGTCCTCATCAAGGGCAGGAAAATGCGCTCAATCGCTTTGCCCATGTAAAAATCTTCCATTGGCGGAGGACCCACAATCGTCGCGGGATAAACCGGATTCTTGCGCTGCGTGATGCACTCTATATGGAACACCGGGTAATCATCATCCAGCGAATAGAAGCCGGTGTGGTCGCCAAACGGCCCTTCGCGCCGCAGCTCGCCAAAATTCACAAAACCTTCCAACACAATCTCCGCATTCGCCGGCACTTCAATATCGTTCGTCTCGCACTTCACCATCTCTACCGGCTCACCGCGCATAAAACCGGCAAACAGCATTTCGTCAATCGACGGTGGTAGCGGCAGAATCGACGAATACAGCGTCACCGGATCGCAACCCAGCGTCACCGCAATCGGCATACGCGTTCCTTTACCCTCCGCCTCCATGCGCCGAAAATGATCCGCACCCTGCTTATGCTTTTGCCAGTGCATGCCCGTCGTTTGGCCGTCATACACTTGCATGCGGTACATGCCGCAGTTACGCTTGCCTGTCGTCGGATCTTTCGAAAACACCATCGGCAGCGTAATAAATCGCCCACCATCTTGCGGCCAGCAATGCAGAATCGGATAATCGTCGAGCGAAAACTGACCGCTCTTCTTAATCACTTCCTTGCACGGCCCTTTGTTCACAATCTTCGGGAACGACGCGCTGATCTCGCTCAACTTCGGAATCATCTTCAGCTTGTCAAGCAAACCTTCAGGCTTTTGCAATTCCAAAAACCCCGCGATGCGTTGCGCGATCTCATCAACATCTTTCACACCCAGCGCAATCTCCATCCGCCGCATACTGGCGAACGCATTGATCAGCAAAGGGACCCTGGAGCCTTTCGGTTTCTCAAACAACAACGCTGGGCCGTTGTTCTTCACAGACCGATCGGCAAACTCGGTAATTTCCAAATACGGGTCTACTTCAAAGGGAACTCGCTTAAGTTCACCCTGTTTTTCGAGAGCGCGAATGAAATCGAGTAGGTCTTCAAGAGGCATGAGTTACGTACACCCATTATGATGAGAGGGAATCATGAACGTTAGAACCGCACTCGTCACAGGAGCCAGCAGGGGCATCGGAAGAGCCTGCGCCCAGTCTCTCGCCGCCGCCGGATATAAACTCGTCCTCGCCGCCCGCACCCTCGACAAGCTCGAAGAAACCGCCCAACTCACACGCGCTAGCGGCTCTGAAACTTTCGTAGTCGAAATGGATTTAGCGATCAGCGACTCCATCACCGCCGCCATCGCCAAAGCCACCAAAGAATTCGGCAAAATCGACATCCTGGTAAACAACGCGGGCGTTACCAAAGACGGCCTCGCCGTGCGCATGAAGAAAGCCGATTGGGAAAATGTCATCAACACCAACCTCAGCGGCTCGTTCTACGTCACGCAGCAGGTTCTACAGGGAATGATGCGTGAACGCTGGGGCCGGATCGTAAACATTTCCTCCGTCGTTGGTGAAAAGGGCAATCCCGGCCAGGCAAATTACGTTGCATCCAAAGCCGGTCTCATCGGCTTAACCAAATCGCTCGCCATCGAACTCGGCAGTCGTAACATCACCGTTAACGCCGTCGCCCCCGGCTTCATTGGAACCGAAATGACACACGGACTTTCCGAAGAACTGAAGCAAAGAATGATCGAAGAAACACCGCTGAAGCGTATAGGTACGCCCGAAGACATCGCGGCGGCCGTGAAATTTCTAGTCAGCGAAGAAGCCAGCTTCATCACCGGTCACGTGCTTGACGTGAACGGTGGCATCTACATGTAACATGACAGCCACCAGAGACAGTAAATTCAAAATCGGCCTCGTGCAAACCAAGTGCTCTACCGACGCCGACGCCAATCTGCAGCGCGCCATCGCCGGCATTCGCGAGGCCGCCAGTAAAGGCGCAGAGATCGTCTGCTTGCAGGAACTCTTCCGCAACCAATATTTCTGCCGCGAAGAAAACGCCGAGCTATTCAATCTCGCCGAAACCATCCCCGGTCCCTCTACCGAAGCCATCGGCTCAGTCGCCAAAAGCCTTGGAGTCGCGGTGGTCGCTTCACTCTTTGAGAAACGCGCGCACGGCCTGTATCACAACACCGCCGCCATCATCGACGCCGACGGCTCNNATCCCCGACGATCCGCTCTACTACGAAAAGTTTTACTTCACCCCTGGAGATCTCGGCTTCCTCAATTTCGAAACGCGTTTCTCTCGCATCGGCGTCCTCGTGTGTTGGGATCAATGGTACCCAGAAGGCGCGCGCCTCACCAGTCTGCAAGGCGCCAACGTGTTGTTCTATCCCACCGCCATCGGCTGGCATCCTTCGGAAAAAGCTCAATATGGCGAAGCCCAGTTAGACGCTTGGCGCACCATGCAGCGTGCCCACGCCATCTCGAACGGTATCTATGTCGCCGCCGTCAACCGCACGGGCTACGAAGGCACTCCCGAAAGCGGCCTCGAATTCTGGGGCAACTCCTTTGTCGCCGATCCCTTTGGCCGCGTCATCGCCCAAGCCTCCACCACCGACGAACAAGTCCTCGTTACCGAGTGCGATCCCAAAGTCATGGACGACGTGCGCCGCAATTGGCCCTTCTTCCGCGACCGCCGCATCGACGCCTATGCACCCATTACGAAGCGTTGGCTTGCCTAAAGTCATGGGCCAACGCATCAAGACCCAAGCGGGCTTCCGCATGCCCGCTGAATGGGAGCCGCACGCCGCCACATGGCTCGCGTGGCCGCATGAAACTACCGATTGGCCCCGCAAATTCGCGCCCATTCCCTGGGTCTACGGCGAAATCGTCCGCCATCTTTCACGCGTAGAAAAAGTCCGCATCCTCATCGCCAACAAAAACGCCGAACAAAAAGCACGCAAGGTCTTAGAAAAGTCCGGCGCGCAAATGGCAGCGATCGAATTCTTCCACGCGCAGACCGACCGCAGTTGGACCCGCGATTATTGCCCTATCTTCGTCCGCGACGCCAACCGCCAAACCACTCTCCTCAACTGGCAATTCAACGGCTGGGCCAAATACTCCAATTCCAAACACGACGACGCCGTCACCAGCAAACTCGCCCCGAAATTGAAACTGCCCCTCATCACCCCTGAGCACAATGGCCATCGAATCGTCCTGGAAGGCGGTAGCATCGACGTGAACGGCGCGGGCAGCATCCTCACTACCGAAGAGTGTCTCCTCAGCCCCATCCAAGCCCGCAATCCTCAACTTACCCGGGCAGACATGGAGTCCATCTTCAAGCAATTTCTAGGCGCTCACCAAACCCTCTGGCTGAAAAACGGCATCACCGGCGACGACACCCACGGCCACGTCGACGACCTCGCCCGCTTCACAAATCCGCACACGATCGTCATCGCCAGCGAAGACAACAAAGACGACCCCAACTACGAACCGCTCAAAGAGAACCTGGCTCTGCTCCGCAAAATGCGCGACTTCCGCATCGAAAAACTCCCCATGCCCGAACCCGTCTTCTTCGACGGCCAACGCCTCCCCGCCAGCTACGCCAACTTCTACATCGCCAACAAGCTGGTACTCGTACCCACCTTCAACGACGCCAAAGATCGCCTCGCCCTCAACAAACTCGCCCAACTCTTTCCCGACCGCCAAATCGTCGGCATCGCCGCCACCGACCTCGTACTCGGCCTCGGTACCCTCCACTGCATGACCCAACAAGAACCCGCCTAAATGTTCTGGATCTCCGCCGCCTCGCTTTCTCTACTCATCTGGATTTATCTCGTCTTCTTCGACGGCCGGTTCTGGCGTGTCCCCAAAACACCCATCCCCACAAACATCCCGCTGCGCCGCATCGTCGTCATCATCCCGGCACGCAACGAAGCCGACGTCATCGCCACATCCATCAGTTCCCTGCTCCAACAAGACACCCCGCCCCACATCATCCTTATAGACGACGCCAGCACCGATGGCACCGCCCAAGCCGCACGCACCGTCGCCGATGAAAGCCGCCTCACCATCCTCACCGGCGCCCCATTACCACCCGGCTGGACCGGCAAACTCTGGGCCGTTCACCAAGGCGCGCAAGAAGCCCTCAAAGATCAGCCCGACTATCTCCTCTTCACCGACGCCGATATCCGCCACCATCCCCACAGCATCGCCGAACTCGTCTCCAAAGCCGAAACCGATCATCTCGATCTTGCCTCGTACATGGTGCGCCTCTCCACCCAAAACTTCGCCGAACGCGCACTCATCCCCGCCTTCGTCTATTTCTTCCTGCAGCTCTATCCGCCTTCTTGGATCGCTAATCCCGCCAATAAAACAGCAGGTGCCGCAGGCGGTTGCATCTTGCTCAAACCGGAAGCACTCGCCCGCATCGGCGGCCACGCCGCCATTCGCCGACAAATTATTGATGATTGTTCGCTCGCGCGCGCCGTGAAATCATCCGGCGGCAATATCTGGATGGGCCTCACCGCCAACACGCAAAGCATCCGCCCCTACAGCGGCTTCTCAGAAATCGGCCGCATGATCTCGCGCTCAGCCTTCAACCAACTCCGCCACTCCACCTTGCTTTTAGCAGGAACACTCGCCGGACTCGCCATCACCTATGTCGTCCCCATCGCCGCACTTTTCAGCGGACAACCCATCGCCGCAATCCTCGGCCTCGCCGCCTGGCTCCTCATGAGCATCAGCTACGCACCCATGATCCGCTTCTATAAGCTCCCACTCATTTGGGCCGCCGCCCTCCCACTCATCGCCCTCTTCTACGCCGCCGCCACATTCCATTCCGCCATTCAATACTGGCGCGGCCAAGGCGGCACCTGGAAGGGCCGAATTCAAGACGCCTAAGTGTTCCGCAGCAACACCTTCAACACACCGCGCTCCGCCGCCTTCGCAAACGCCGCCGGTGCCTCACTCAACGGATACTCCGCCGCCAGCAAACTCGCCGTATCCACTTTCCCCGCACTCAGCAGCGCCAACGCCGGATCAAACAATCCGCACCGCGAACCCACCAACGTAATCTCATTCACAATCACCGGCGCCATATCCATCCTCACTTCCTCATGCACCGTCGATTTCATAACCACCGTCCCGCGCGGCTTCACCATCCTCACCGCCTCGCGCAACCCCTCTGCCGAACCTGTCGAATCAACCACAAACGCAAACCGCCCGGTCCCAGAACCAACAACCGCGCCCTTCCGCTCCGCAATCTTCATCTTGTCCGCATGGTGCCCATAAATACTCACCCGAGCCCCATGTGCCAGCAGCGCCTGCGCAATCAGCAACCCAAGCTTGCCATCGCCCAACACCGCCACCTCTGCACCTTGCGGAATCTCCACCTGCTCCAAAATCTCGCAAGCCGCTGCTAGCGGTTCGGTGAACACCGCCTCTTCATCCGTCACATGACCCGGCACAATACGCAAATTCTCCTCAGGCAGCGTCAAGAATTCCGCAAACGCCCCAGGATGTTTCACAATCCCCAGCACCGTTCGCGCTGTGCAATGGCGTCCCATACCCGCCGCGCAAAACGCACAATGCCCACACGCTAAATTAATTTCGCCAACCACCCGTTGGCCAATCAGAGAGGAAGTGTCCGCGTCAATCACCTGGCCCACAAACTCATGCCCGGGGATACCGCTGAACCCATAATACCCGCGCTGCAATTCAAGATCCGTGTTGCAGATACCTGCCACGCGCAACCGAATCAGCGCGAACCCAGGCGGACGTTGCGGAACATCCACCTGGCGCGTCACAATTTGCTTGGAATCAATAAAGACGGCAAGCATACCGTCTCCGCAGTTCAAGATCTACCAGCGGTTCTTGCTGCCGCCAAAATCTCGCTGCCCGCGACCACCGCCAGCGCCCGCGTTACCCCCGGGCCCCCCACCTTGCGACCGTTCCCTCTTCTCTGGTGGCCGCGCTTCATTCACTACTAACGCGCGACCCATCATCGCCCGTCCGTTGCAAGCCTGCACCGCCTGATTGCCCAGCGCGTCATCGTTAATCTCTACGAAACCGAACCCTCTGGCTTCGCCGCTGAAGCGGTCCCGCAAAATGTTCACGCTATCCACATGAACCCCGGCCTCTTCAAAGAACGCCTGTATGTCGTTCTCGGTCGCTTTGTAGGGTAAGTTACCTACGAAGAGCTTCATCTCTCAATACACTCCTAAAGCTGAACGTTCGGAAACTGGCAACCGTGGAGGGGAAAACAATTACTTGGCAAGCGTTGCCAGGCCGCTGAGGTCACTTCCAGGCGGAATAAACGCAGAACTCCAAACATCTATTACATTTTTATGTTGCCACAAAATGATTGAGAATGTGGGGCTCATCACTCACTTTCGAGAAGCCCTCGTATGACTGCCGCTTTCCAGCAATTCCTGTATCCTCTTTTCCACTACTTCCGGTTTCAACGAATCGCTATCACCCAACCGCGACGTCTCATAATGAATGTTCCCGTCCCGATCAATCAAGATGAGCTGCGGCACCACCGACCGTTCCGTAAACCCCATGTACGCCATCATCTGCTCCATCTTCACCCAACCCACTGGAAACTTTACTTGGTGCTCTTTAGCAAAATTCTCCACCAGCAAATCCGCATTCGGATCAATCGCCACGTCAATCACTTGCAGCCCTCTGCTGCCGTAGCGCTCCTGCATCTTGTTCATCACCTGCGATGCCGCCTGGCAATGCGGACAGGTCGTCAGAATAAATTCCAACGCCACCACCTTGCCCCGAAACTGGCTCAGCAGCGTCTCACCTTGCCCCGGAATGGTGAACGCCAACTCCGGCGACTTGCGCACAATCATTTCACTCGTAGCCGTCAGCCCCACCGCCGCCGACAAAAACAAAATCACCGCCAACCCTCTCTTCATCGTTCTTTCTCCTTTATTGATTTCGCTGCGAACACGTCGCCGCCGTCCCGCAATGCACAACCGTTCCCGAATCCTGCAAACCATTTGATCCACACTGCTCGCAATACCCTCCAGCAATCGGAACCAGTGTCATAAACACCGTCAGACTCGCCACCAAGACCCAAGGCACGTAGAGCAACCGCGCCCGCGGCGTATCACCCAGAATCAAATCGATCCGCTTCTTCAAATCCACTCCACTCATTGCACTCACCCCAGGTGCCGCCTCGAACAAGTGAAACTTGCAGACTTTCAAAATCGCCGCCGCGTAGATCTTCGGCTCAGTCCCCGAGGCCACTACCGCTTCATCGCAAGCCCGTTCGCG
>PMQB01000164.1 GCA_003169195.1 Bryobacterales bacterium | reverse complement strand
AAGGAAGAATCTTCCACACCACCATGGGGCATGACGTCTCTGCGCTCAGTTGCGTGGGTCTGATGACCTTGTTTCAGCGCGGAACGGAGTGGGCCGCCACGGGCGCGGTGACGCAAAAAGTGCCCGCGCTGTTTCCGGACGCGAACACGGTAAGCTTCCGCGCCGATATTTGGACAATGGGGATCGTGAAGAAATGAGAAATCTGTTGATTGTGACGGGGGCCCTCACGGGCGCTTTACTGATGGCGTCTTTGGCCTTCGCGCAAGCTCCTGCCGGACAGAGCGGCGGCAATTCCCTGTTCCAGCAAAATTGCGCCTTCTGTCATGGCCGGGATGCGGGCGGTGGCGAAGAGGGGCCCGATCTCACGCGGTCGAAACTGGTGGCCGAGGATGTGGGTGGAGACAAGATTGGGCCGGTGGTTTTGAATGGACGGCAGGAGAAGGGCATGCCGCGTTTCAAGCTAGGCGATCAGGAAATAAAAGATTTGGCTGCCTATATTCATGCGCAGAAGACACTGGCGGAATCGCAGAAGGGTGGCCGGCGCGGTGTGGAAGTGGCCGATTTGCAGACAGGCAATGCGGACGCCGGCAGGCGTTATTTCAACGGGGTAGGAAAGTGCTCGAGTTGCCATTCGCCGACGGGTGATTTGGCGGGAGTGGCGTCGCGGCTTGAGGGATTGAAGCTGGAGCAAAGGCTGCTGTATCCGCGCGGTTCGTTGGCGAGTATTGTGGTGACGCTACCGAGCGGTGAGAAACTAACGGGCAAGCTTGCGTACCAAGACGAGTTCACCATTGGTATGCATGATAGCCATGGCTGGTATCACTCGTGGCCGGTGAGTGCGGTGAAATTCGCGATTGACTCACCAGTGGATGCGCATGCGGACATGCTGGCTAAATACACCGACGACGATATTCACAATTTGATGGCGTATCTGCAGACTCTTCGTTAAGTCAGGAAGAAAAATCCATGAAGAACCTCTTTAAACTTACTCTTCTCGCCGTGTGTGCGAGTGCCTTGGCGAGTGCGCAGGAATATGATCCGAGTTGGCAGTTGAAGCCGCCGACGGATAGTTGGCCGGGGTATCACGGTGATTACTCGGGTCGGCGGCATAGTCCGCTCACGCAGATTACGCCGGAGAACGTGGATAGCCTGGGGCTGGCTTGGAGTTTCCAAACGGGCGAGAGCGGCCAGCTGAAGTGTTCGCCGCTGATGGTGAACGGCATTTTGTACATCACGATGCCGGACAATGTTTGGGCAGTGGATGCGCGCACGGGGCACCAGTTGTGGCATTACCGGTATCCGGCGAATAAGGGCTTCCACATTGGGCACCGCGGCGTTTCGATGTATAAAGAATGGCTGTTCTACACAACGCCGGATGCGCACCTGATTTGTTTGAATGCGAAAGATGGAACGGTGCGCTGGAATGTGGTGATCGCGGATTCGCAGAAGGGCTATTGGATGACGATGTCGCCGATGGTGATCCGGAATCATGTGGTGGTGGGTGTGTCGGGCGATTTTGATAATTTGACTGGTTTTCTGAAGGCGATTGATCCGGAGACGGGCAAGACGCAGTGGCGTTGGGATAGCACGCCGCCGGCCGGCACGCCGGATGCGACCACGGGTGGCATGACTTGGATGACGGGTACGTATGACCCGGAATTGAATTTGTTGTATTGGGGCACGGGCAATCCGACGCCGGTGTTGAACGGCAAAGTGCGGCCGGGCGACAACCTCTATACGTGCAGCATTGTGGCGCTGAATCCTGATACGGGCAAGTTGCAGTGGGCGTTTCAGGCTTCGCCGCATGACACGCACGATTGGGATGCGGTGGAGACAAATGTGTTGGTAGACGCCCCGTTCCAAGGGCAACCGCGCAAGATGCTGATGCAGACTTCGCGCAATGGGTACTTTTTTGTGTTGGATCGGACGAATGGGAAGAGCTTGTTGACCGTGCCGTATGGTCCGGTGAATTGGGCCACCGGTTTGGATGAGCAGGGCCGCCCGAAACCGAATCCGGATAAAGAGCCAATGCCGGATGGACGGTTGATTGCGCCGGATGAAGGCGGGTTGACGAATTACCGTTCGCCGAGTTTTGATCCGAAGACGGGGCTGTTTATTGTGGACGCGCATCCGAGCTATGGGGTGTATTTTGCGAAGCCAGCGGATGGTGCGTTTGGCTGGGCGGGTGCGGATTATGGTGTTTGGGGCAAAGGGATTTTGGAGGCGATCGACTACCAAACCGGGAAACTGCGTTGGACGCATGAACTGGGACCGAATGGGGCTGGCGCGGGTGTGTTGACGACGGAATCAGGGTTGTTGTTTACGGGCGATGCGGTGGGGAATGTGCTGGCGTTGGATACGAAGGATGGGAAAACGCTGTGGCATTCGGGGACGGGCGTGCCAATGCAGAGTTCACCGATTACGTATATGTTGGATGGACAGCAGCATGTGGTGACGAGTAGCGGCGGGGTGTTGTTTTCGTGGGCGCTGCCGAAGAGGATGGCGGGGACGCGGTAGGAAAGTGTGCGTTTAACTGCAATTCCTGTCCCGCCCATCACGTTCGAGCAGCACGAGCAATTCGAGTCGCCAGACGGTTATCGCGGTGAGTTGATCAATGGAAGGATC
>PMQB01000536.1 GCA_003169195.1 Bryobacterales bacterium | reverse complement strand
AGCGTCTTGCCGGTTGTGATGCAGCCAGGCAGATCGGGGACGTAGGCTGCCCAATTTGTATCGGCCCGTTCAAAGATGACCGCGTACTTCTCAGTCATTGGCTTCCTCCAATCCTGCTGCTCGCACAATCGATTTTAGCGTCCCACAGGAATATCGTCGCCGGGGTGCCCTGGAATAGTGACCACATTCGGCTTCGAAATATGCTTTTAGTGTCGGTGGCTTCCGGTCGTTCGAACGTGCCGCCAACCGTCCGCCTCATGTTGAAGCATTTGGACAAAGGCTGGCGTTCCCATCTTGTCTCTATTCTGGAGATGGGCGTAGCCGAAGGAACTTTTCGCTCCGATTTGAATACCGGCTCTACGGCGGATCTCTTGATGAGTCAGCTGCGTGGCTTGGGCTTCCACGGGAAAGTTGACGCCGAGAAATTGGATGATATAGTCATGAACCTTGGGCTTGAAATGGAGCACTGGGTTAAGGCTCCGCGAGTGACTAGAACCGTCGGTAAGCGACGATAATGACGCTCCTGCCGATAGCACGGGTCTGGAT
The DNA here is from genome assembly GCA_003169195.1 of Bryobacterales bacterium. Taxonomy (GTDB): domain Bacteria; phylum Acidobacteriota; class Terriglobia; order Bryobacterales; family Bryobacteraceae; genus Bog-105. Next base: position 5,100 of record PMQB01000536.1, on the reverse strand, counting down.
ATCTTCATTGCCCCCGGTAGTCTCCTATATTGTCACGGCCGATTGCCCGCTTCCCGGTATTTTTGCGTGATCGGCATTTGCTCTCGACCTTTGATGATGCGATCTGTTACTCAAAAGTTCGTCGAACCGAATCAATTGGCTAGGTTCGATAAGAGATACTTCACCATTGTGCTGCGTCTACCGCATGTGCTCGATTAGTCAGTCTAAATGCAATTCATTCGTAAATTCGATTTCGGCCGTTTGTTGGCCGTGATTCTTCTCTTCACCGCGTGGGGTTGTCTAAGATCGGAGCAGCCGAAGATTTCATTGCGCCCGAAGGCAATCGGTGAAGATGTCAAGATCCAGGTAAATGTTCTTCCGGGCCAGCCCCTGATAGAAAGGCGTCGGCGCCAGCAGATTGTCAACTTTGACCTGCTTGTAACGAACACCGATACAATCCCATATAAATTGGTCTGCATACGGCTGAAACTCTTTGATCGAGACGGCAGACTCGAATTGGAGCGCGAACTTAACGAGAATGGAAAGCCGCCTGCGCTGAATTCAATTGGACAACGACTCCTGAAACCTGGGGGCGTCATCGACGTATACCAACCGTTCTACTCTTTCAGCCCCGAAGTACAAGTCCACAAGATGCACTTTGAACTACTGTTCATGAAAGAAGGCCACTCTACACCGCCCGTTGCAATCAGCGCAGATGCAATGGCAACGGCCGATGCCCTCCCTGAAGTCTACAGTCCCGCTCCGTATTGCCTCCCATTGCATGGTCTCAGTCTCGTTCATGACGGTCATGACTTCAATTCACATCATCGGCGCTTCAACCTGGTTGAGAGATTCAAATCCAATTCGACTTTAGCGGTGTCGGCGAATTTATATGCCTACGATTTCATGCGGACCACTAAGCAGGGAGCACTCTTTGTAAGAGATCCCCATCAGAAGGAGAACTGGCTGACCTATGGGGAGCCGATCTTCGCGCCGGCTTCCGGTGTAGTCGTGCAAGCGGTGAACGACATTGTTGAGAACACTTTTGACCATCGTGGCGAAGCGCAGACACCGCCCGGCGCAGAAAGCAAAGATCCCAAGGGTTTCGGCAATTATGTTTCGATCCTGCATCGCGATGGGCGGGTGAGTTGGCTGTTACATATGCAACCAGGTTCGGTGACGGTCAAGAGTGGAGCACGAGTTGTAACAGGGCAATTTCTTGGAAAGGTCGGCTTCTCCGGCGATTCGCTATTTCCGCATTTGCATTACAACGTCACGAACGGCACTGCTTATCCCTCGCAGGGTGTTCCATCCTACTTCAGGAATTTCAAATGGCTTTTAGGGAGTCGAGCTTTAAAAATGCCCGTCGGGCAGGTTGATACCGGGGACTTGATTGAGAGCGAACAAAAATGGTGTAAGTAGGATGTCCTTTTGCCGGGCGCCTAAGCCTGCTTGGGCTTGATTTGCAGCGTCTTCAGTAGATAGCAATGATAGCCGCATGAAGTAGTCCATCGATTGCCTCACGCGTAATCGGGTCGCTCAAGTGAGTGCTCGGCATTGAGATCGAGGACGAGTCTGAACGATCGATAGCGGTGTTTCCGGCGATCTGGACTACTCAACACATCGCCATTAGGTGCAATGCATGCTCGGCCCTGCTCATATCTACGGTTTGCGGGTGATACGTCCAATCGATCAACGCTAAGGGAAAACGCTACGCGACTTATCGCGATCGTTTGGACTTCGCGGTTACCAAACGGCGATTGAAGACTAGGGCAAGGTCCAGCCAGTATTTCAACTGTCGCTCCCGCTTCAGGTTGTGAAGATCAACGTGAACGTAGCCGGGATACTCTCTGCCCTTCATGACAACGGTCCGGCAGCCAGTGTGTTGTAACGCGGTGTTGTGGACGTCAGGATCGATTCGGCACATTAGCCGATCGCGGCCCACGGCAACGGTCAGCTTTCCGCGCAACAGGAACGCAATTCCGCCGAACATCCTTTTCTCCTCAAACGGAACGCCTTCGCCGGCCAGAGCGCTTCTCACCCGGTTCGCCAGGATCATGTCGGTAGCCATAGTGAGCGTCGCCTACCTGGGAAATGGCGCCGTGTCGAAATAGATGTCGAACGAAGTGATCCTGCCGTCACGAACTCCAAAGACCTCGGCGACGTCACACGAAAACGCACATCCACTCGGTGGCTGCAATTCGTAGTGAGTCAGCGCGCAGCCACGATCGCCGTTTACGAGCAGTTCCTTCAGCTCAACAGACGCGATCGTCGAGTAGAAGCGTTTGGTCGCCTCTAGATAAGCAGTCTTCCCGCTCACTCGTTTCAACGGAGATGTGAAGCTGGTGAAAGTCATGTCGTCCGCAAGCAACGGCTCCCAGGCGTTCTTGTCGCGCAAGTTGCAGAAGTAGCGCTCAATGGTATCTCTGGTCGTAGTTAGATTTTCGTTCATGTGGTCTCCTTTCGCGAAATACCGCTGTTTGTCCCGACGGGCCGATCTGTTTGCAGCCGGTCGAGAAGTTGACGCAAGCTTGACTCCCAGCCCCCCTGGTTGTTCAGGCAACGATCAGCTGAGGAGAAGCCGGAATGCACGAGCGTCAACCGGGTTCCCTCTGCGATCCGCTGCAGTGTGAAGGTGACGGTGGAAGGGGCTTCCTCCAATCCTGCCAGGCTCCATGTGTGAACCAGTTTGCAGGGCGGATCCACTTCCAGGTATTCGCCTTCCAGGGTATACGGCTGGCCGCGGCTCATGCCGGACGCCCGCCAACGCCCGCCAACTCGTACGTCCCCGGTCCAAACCCTTGTGTCAAAAACGCCAGGCCGGACCCACCAGTCCACGATCTCTTCTGAGGTGAGCGCACGAAAAACGCGTTCGGGAGGGGCGGCGATCTCTATGCTGGCCGTGACCTGACCGGCATTGGCGTCGGCCAAAACGTGCAGCTCGCCCGAAAATCCTTCACCCGTCATTTGTCCTCCAGGTTACGTTTCAGTTGAGCGAGACTCGATTCCCAGAATGCACGATACCCTTCGAGCCAGCCAGCGACCATTTGCAGCGGCACCGAGTTGAGCGTATAGCGCCGCTCCCTACCGACGGCATGATGCGCCACTAAGCTGGCTGCTCTGAGAACTCGCAGATGTTTGGAGATGGCTGGACGGCTCTGGTGAAAATCGGCGGCGAGTGAACCCGCGTTGGCGGGACCGGCACGGAGCCGGTCCAGAATCGCTCGCCGCGTCGGATCGCCAATCGCACGGAACACATGGTTCTTCGCTAATTATGTCAACATGTATCTACTTGGTTACATATATACTAAAGGACAGATTCAAATGTCAAATGTTTTGTTGGAGACGACTCCCGCAAACGGCGCAGCTCTCAGCGCCCCGTTGACGGTTTGTCGGCATATCGTCGAAGTGACCGATTCGGTCATTCCGCTCAACTCCCGGATCACGGGCAATCCGGAAACTGAACGGTGACCAAGCGGGATCGCCCGCCTGTAACGGCGAAGGCTTTACCAATCGCGTTCATTGGGGGGCAAAATGGTAGCTCCCCGCAATCCCCAAAGCCCCGAGTGCCGGCAATTCGATTTTCCGAAATTTCCCCCCCATCGGTACAACCCAAGCGTCCATCTTCAACGGCTCCTGCAATACCGCTTCCGAAACCAACTGTCTCGACCGAAGCAAGTGAATGACGAACTTGTAAGAAGCAACCTGCTCTCGCAAAACGTCCACAACTCCCTCGCGGCATTCCTGATCGCTGCGGCAACGGACGTCACGAAGGACCACGGAACGAAGGTCTGTGTCCGAGTCATCAACTCCCGATAACTGGACAAGCAAATCCCGTCTAAGATCTTGAAGGTCCAGTCCGCCACAACCAGAAATTCCTGTCCACGGCCTAACCTCCCGATCGGCAAGTATGAAATAGCTGACCGCGTTTTTTCCATCTGCAAAGACGGTCCCTCCTTTCCGGGCAAGTTGAAGTCCGTACCTGGAGAACGTTGGCCAATCTCCCGGAACGGTCAGGGGAGACGGCTTCTTGGCTACCGAGTAGCAATCGCCATAAGACATGCCTCCACTGGCATAAGGCCCGAAACCAAAACCCTGGTAAAGATTCTGAAATCATGAATTAGCGTTTCAACGAACCCGGGCGTCGGATTCTGAGCCAGCAGGTTCGCCGCAGCGAGCCACACTTCGCCTATCTTCGTCTGCTCCAGTATCGAGAGCAAATCTGCCTGATGGTCGTCCAGCGCGCGTGACAAAAGGATCAGCGCCAGTGCTGGAAACATTGGGTAGAGTCTGCGTGCGTCCACCGAAGGAACCGGAATATCGAGTTTGATAAGGGCGTCCGCAACGGCTTGGGTGGCAAGCTCCTCCGCCGATGCTTGGAATTCTTCCGATCTCTGACGTGTCAACTCACGCAAGGCAGCTATCAGTTCTCTGGACAGATCGCGGAATCGATACTGTGCAATCAGTTCTGCCGCCCAAGCTTCATGTCTCGGCACACCGTCAGCGATCCACGCCGACGCCAGTTCGTAAGCCTTTTTCGAGTCAAGGCCATCCGCATCCACCGCTTGGCCCTGCAACGGCGCAACAAATACGCCGAACAAAAAAGCGCTGGCCCATTTACGAAGTAGCATTTCTTTGAAATTTGACGGCCAGCTTGGTCTTACGTTTCCCATCGCCGCCACGAGGACAAGTGGCTTCCGGCCCCCTCAAAACCGGTCACAGCGGTTGAAGTTTTTTTTCTTCTCCTTAAGTGATTCATTCCAAACTCCTTGCCGTTTCTTGCCATGTGCCTGCTGTTCAACCTGTCTCAACACCTGCGCTATTTTGAATCAGTCTTCAGCGCTCTTGCGTTCGTGCCAATCTCTCTTCGCCGTTAGGTGTTCGAAGCGTTGGCCGGTAGTTCTTTGAAAACTTAAAATTGCTAGCTCCCGCCGCGCCAGACGTGTCTTCCGTATGCCGCCCCGCCATTGGGTTCGTTTTTCCCAGCCCAACCCAATGGCCCCGTGGGAATGGGTTCGTTTTTTCACGTAGGCCGAGAGGCAAAAATTCACCCCAACGCAGCCCAAAAACCATGAATATTTACCATCGCTCGCTATTATTATTAAGTGGCTATCCAGTTGA
>PMQB01000423.1:4706-6631 GCA_003169195.1 Bryobacterales bacterium | reverse complement strand
AGTCCTTTCAAACGTGTGCGGCGCGGCGGAGTGAATCGATTTCGCGCGCGGTTGATTCCTGACGTGTGCGGATTAAAGTTAAAGCGGCGGCCACGATCATCAGTGCCAGGAAGTTCCAGAGTAGTGCGTGTAACATGGCCGGGTCCATTCCTGACTTGCCGCCGGTCCGAAAACTGAGAACTGGGCCGGGGTGATTGTTGCGGAACCATTCGATGGATTTCCAGACGATGACAACGTTCACGCAGCCGAAGACGGTCAGGGCAGCAGAGAGGCGCGCTCGTTGGGTAGGTTCGTCGATGGCGCGGCGCAACATCAAGTAGCCGCTAAAAATCAATACGCATACGAGTTGGGAAGTGAGGCGGTAATCCCAAGTCCACCAAATGCCCCAGATGACACGGGCCCAAATGCTTCCCGTTACCAGGTTGACGGTTGAAAAGACTACGGCTACCTCGACGATGGATGCGGCCAAGGAATCATATTTCAGATCGCCGCCAGCCAGGTACAAGACGCTCAGCGTCATGGCCACGAAGAAACCGAGCATGCCCACCCAAGCAGCAGGAACGTGGAAGAAAATGATTCGATAGATATAGCCCTGCGACGCTTCATCGGGCAACATCACGAAGATGTTGTAGAGGTTGAAGGCCAGCAGGACGGCGGCGGCCAGCGCCAAAGCGACTACCAGTTTTTCGCGCATGTGAGATTCCTACTCTTCATTTTGAACTAGTTCACCAAAATTGTGTCCGCCAGCACCCAGGCAAGGACGGTAAATACGATATCGGATACCACTAAAACCCTGATCCATTCCATCTGTCCGCTCACCGGCCGATGATTGAGAACGGTATTGGTCAGTTCGATAGCGGCGATCAGCACGGGAATCATGAGCGGATAAATGATGACCGGCAGCATGAGTTCGCGCAGGCGAAGATTCACCGTGAGCGCGCCGAAAACCGCACCCAAAATAGAGACGCCCCAAGTAGCTAATGCGAAGACGAGGCCGAGCCAGCCTGCCACAGAAAGCCAATCCACACCATAAAAAATACCGAACACGAGAAGCGAAACGAGCTCGACGGCGAGAAGCATGGCGAAATTGGCGAAGGCTTTCCCAATCACCAGAGCAGCGGCAGACAACGGCGAGGCGAGCAATGTATCAAGGCATTCGTTGGGCAGTTCGCGCGCGAAACCACGATTGAAGACGAGTGCACCGGCAAAAACGAAGACGAGCCAAAGGAGACCGCCGCCGAACTCGCCCATTTCGTCGGAAAAAGATTCAAAAGCAAAACTGAAAATCAGCAGGATGACGATGGCAAAGGAGCCCGCCGCGTTGAGCGATTCTTTAGTACGAATTTCAATAGCGAGATCTTTGCGCGCCACGGCGACCGACTGCCTGAGCAAGTTCATTGCGGCGTGCCCAGTTCGGTGTGGAGTCTATAAAGCAGCGCCGGATCGTCAAGCATTTCCTGCGTACGTTCGCCGGTGTAGCGGAGCTTGCCATTTTCTACCAACGCGACGTGGGAGGCAATCGCCAGTGCTTCACGCAGTTGGTGAGTGGACAACACAATGGTGGCGCCGCGCTGGCGTGCTTCAGTGAGAAGTTCGCTGAGCATGGCGATGGCGCGGTCGTCGAGCGAGGTGAACGGTTCGTCCAGCAATAAAATTTTAGGCGAGTGAATAAATGTGCGCGCCAAGGCAAGCCGCTGACGCATGCCACGCGAATACTGGCGCACGGGCATGGTCGCTACGCGCGCTAACCCAACGCGTTCGAGCCAACTATCAGTAAGCGCGCGCAAGTTGGTGTTACCGGTAATGCTGGCGAAAAAATGCAGGTTTTCGCGCGCCGACAAATCTTCGTAGACGCCGATACCGTGCCCCAGGAAACCCGATTCGCGCCGTGCCTTTTCGGCTCGCGGCTTTTCGCCAAACAGAGT
>PMQB01000423.1:0-4674 GCA_003169195.1 Bryobacterales bacterium | reverse complement strand
GGTTCATTATTTGCCGTAAGGAGCGCGCACGGGCGAACTGGTGTAAAGATACACAAGGCCGACGGCGAGAATGGCGAGCGCTAGACCCAGCAACCACCCCATGTGGCGGTAGATTTGCGGTTGGCCTTCGGTGACTTGCGGCGAATCGCTTTGGTCGGGCTGCGTCGTTTCCGGCGTGCGCAGCGAACCAACGCCGCTGATTAGCGCTGAGAAAGCGCCGGTGGCCGTCACGTTGAAGATGCTGGCTTGCGTCTTAGGTTCGGTGCCTACGCTTTGTAAATCGGTACCAGTGAGCGTAACGCCCGCGGGAACAATTAGGCGCACAGGACCGGCAACGGGCATACCTTTGATGTTGATCACTTCGCCACGGAAGGTGAACGGGGTGCCCGCTGGGAGCGCGTAGTCTACCTCAAATTGGGTTTCGCCAGGCTTGATGGGGTAATCCACTTTGTAGATTCCCTCTTTTTCCGTTCGTTCAGCGGCGCGCGGTAAGGGCATGCCTTGCGGACCTTGCACTTGCACCTTGACTTGGCCATTGGCCGCGGGCGGAAGAAAAAATCGCAAACTGCCTTCCGCCGGATTGCTGTACGTATTTGTGGAATCGTTATTAACGACAACGTTTTCGCTCACGCCGATGCTGCTAGCCGTAGGTTCAAACAGAATCATGTGCTGCGCCACTTTGGCGACAGCTGCCGATTTGGTTGATTCATAGACATCCAATTCCACATTCGAGGTGGGAATGTTGGGTGTCATGAGTTTGTTGTAGTTGACGCCATCGTAGAGGGCTTGCAGGAGTTGCGGGCCGCCCCCGGGCTGGTCTTTTTCAAAGACGAAGCGGCCGGTGGCATCGCTCACGGTTGTGCCAATGGTCTGCATGCCCTGCGCGCCGGGCTTGACCAAGGTAATGTTCACACCAGGCTGCGGCTTGTTAGTGGACTTGTTGACGACAGTGCCATCAATCGAAGCCTGCAGAGAAACCACAGTCAGGAAGAACGTGCAAAGGATAAGGCGGTTCACGCAATGGCCTTTCCGCATTCGCCACAAAATTTAAGATTCTCTTTAAAGCTCGCGCCGCAGTGTGGACAGACAGTGCCTTTGGCCGCGGTTGGACGAGGGGCTGCAGGCTTCGCGGTCGCTTGCTTGCGAACCGACCCAAGCCCAAGAGTCTTCAGAGTTTGTTCAGTTTCACTCAAAACGACCGCCAATTCCTTCTGCAGAGCCTGCTTGGTTTGCTGGTAATCCTCGTCGGTCAACTTACCCAAACGGTATTCGAATTGGAGATCGCGCAGATTGTCGTAAATGGCGTGCTTGCGGTCTTCCAAGTGCTGGATGGGCGAGACAGGAATGGGCTCAGGCACATCTTTGTCACGCACGAAAAGCGTGTAAAACAAAGCAGCCATGACAAGGACTACGGCGGAGGTGATGATCATTTCTTCGCGGGGCCGCCACTGATAGGGGAATCATCCAATTCGCTGTCGATTTGCGCGCGGAAACGGTCGAGAACGGCTTGATCGGCCGGTACGAGAACCTCAGGCGCTTTGCGATTGCGGCGGATGTACCAGGAGTAGATACCAAAGCCCAAGAGCAGCGCGACGCCCGGGCCAATCCACGTGATGATGGGGCCGAGACCTTCTGCTGGTGGCGAAGACAGGGTTACTATACCGTCCTCCTTAACAAAGGTGTTGACGATCTGGTCGTCGCTTTGCCCCTCCTGTTTCATCTGGTAAATACGTTCGCGCCTCGGGCTACAGTAACCGCAATGCAGCATGGCGCAATCGCCCACCGTGTTACGGCAGGAACCGCAGCGGCAGGCAAGCCGATTGCCTACACGCGCCACGTCAGGAGTTAGAAATGACTCCGGGGCTGCTTGTGCATAGAGTGCGATAATACTGCTCGCCAAGGCGATCGCAAACTTAAGGCTGAACTGTCGCGGGTTGCGCATCGGCAATACCTACTACTTCGGTACGGGCGTACTGAAGTCGAACCTTTCCGGGAATCAAACAGATGATGGTGCCGAACAGCAGGATATAAAAGCTGCCCCAGATCAACGTGACCAAGGGGAACACGTAAAGCTGAAAAATAGCCTTTGTGTTGTCTTGCGAAAGTCCGGCGAAGTTAATATATACATCTTCGTTGATGCGGCGACGGATGCCGATGATGGAAGACTGCTCCTGGCTCGCTTTATAGCTGCGCACTTCGGTTTCTAATTGATCGAGCACTTTTCCGTTGCGCGAAAGCTCGACAGAAGCGTGGCTGAACTGATAGTTCGGCGTGTCGCCATCGTTCACGTTCAACACCTTGAAACCGTAGCCGCCGAAATTGGCGGTTTCATTCAATCCTATGCTTACGGTCTCGTGCTGATTGAAGGCGCTGCCGGTGAAACCCACGAACATGATAACAATGCCCATGTGCACCAGATAGCCACCATAGCGCCGAGTGTTGCGCCACGTCAGTTCGTAAGCAGAGCGAAAGATATTGAGGTTCTCTTTGGCTTGAATGGCGCGCGAACCCTTCCAGAATTCGCTAGCAATGGAGGCGAGCACAAAAGCGCAGAGACCAAACGAAATCACCGCAGCAATGGCATAAACGCCAGCAGCGAAGAGCCCGGCCATCACGGCCAAGCCAACGATGCTTGGAATGGCGAACGACTTTTTCAAACTGGCAAACGAACTCTTGCGCCAAGCGATAAGAGGACCAACACCGGTCAGGAAAATCAAAAATAGCGCGATGGGAACGTTGACGCGGTTGTAGTAGGGAGCGTCGATGGTTTCCTTTTCGCCGGTGAGTGCTTCCATCACGACCGGGAACAACGTGCCCCAAAGAACAGCGAAGCAACTTGCCAACAAAATGAGGTTATTGAAGAGAAAACTAGACTCACGCGAGATGACACTTTCGAGTTTCACTTCGCTCTTCAGATAGGGCAGACGCCAAAGAATGGCAATGATGGTGAGGGCGGTAGAGCTGATCAAAAACGTGGTGAAGTAAGGCTTCACCGGCGACTGCGCAAAGGCGTGAACAGACGAGACCAAGCCCGTGCGAGTCAGCGTAGTTCCTAAAATGCTGAGCAGGAACGTGGCTGAAACGAGCACCATGTTCCAGACTTTCATCATGCCTTTTTTCTCCTGCATCATCACAGAATGCAAGAAGGCCGTGGCCGTGATCCAGGGCATGAGCGAAGCGTTTTCCACTGGATCCCAACCCCAGTAGCCGCCCCAGCCGAGAACCGTATATGCCCAGCCCATTCCCAAAAGGATGCCGGTGGTTTGAAAGAGCCAAGTGAGAATCGCCCAACGCCGTGTGGTGTGAATCCAGGCTTCACCCGGTTGCTTGGTGATCAAGGACGCCATCGCAAAAGCGAAAGGAACAGTGCAACCAACGTAGCCGAGATAGAGGAATGGCGGATGGATGGCCATCGTCCACCATTGCAAAAGCGGGCTGAGACCGCTGCCGTCGCCGACGTCAATGATGCCTTTGCCGGCCATCAATACTCGGAAAGGGCTGGCTACGAAGGTGATCATGCCCACGAAGAAAGCGAGGGTGGTCATCATGATCGTGGTGACCAACGGCATCATTTCGCGAAATTTGCGACGGTTGGTGAAAACGATGATGGCGGAATANNACAGAGAGCAGCCAGGCCCAGAGAAGGAGAGAGCCTTCCTGTCCACCCCACCAAGCGGTGAACTTGTAGATGCTGGGCATGTCGTGGTTGCTGTGTGCGGCCACATAGGCGAGACGGAAATCGCCGGTAATGAGTGCATTGATCAGTAGGCCCGCGGCGATGGTAAGAAGAGCGCAGATGGCATAAACCGCGCGTTCAGCGCTAATCACAAGAAAAGGCCGTTTCGCGTATTTACCCGCCAACGAAGCCGCTATGGCAAACACTGCTAAACAGAACGAGACCAGAATGGCTAACGCGCCAATATTTTCCATGCAATTCCCCTAGTAGCGGACGCTAGAAATCTTGTCGGGCATCTGCGCCGGGTGCGAGACGCCTTTTTGATTCGGTTTGGCTTCGTATTTCGAGGCGCATTTGGCTTGAATCTTGTTGGCGCGAAAAACGCCATCGGAGCCTAAGCGGCCATCGGCAAGCGCCTGTGCATTGTCGCGAAAGGTATCAGGTAGCGGATCAGAACCAGCGTAAACAACATTCAAGGTGGTGGCGCCCTGATGAAGGACAAACGACGTTTCCATGCCATTCTTCACAATCGATCCGGGCTTCACATCACCGCCCACACGCAATTTATGGTCCTGCGCGTCTTTACCCATTTGTTGGAGTTCAGGAATAGTCTTGTAGTAGGTCTTGGTATCGGCCACGCCGCCAATTGCCAGCCAGACCAGCGAACCCACGATGACCGCCATAATGGCACCGAACTTCAGATATGTTTTCATTGCCAACCGCCTTTGAACTCTTCTTAGTATATGACGTGTTGAGTGAGAGTTGGAGTCAGTGAATTGCGGTGAATGTAGATTTTTTCTGGTTTGAGTGTAATTTCCCTTTTCGATGAGAAGAGCCTCAATGATATGGGCACACACTTGTGGCGTACCCATGGAAGGCCGCCGATTGTGAGACGCGTGTTTTTGCGATTTTAAGCGACGGCCTCCATGCTTTGCGGTAGTTCCGCGGACTCGGCGATGGCTTCTTGGAGCAGTTTCGCCTTTTGATCGGCGGTGAGG
>PMQB01000568.1 GCA_003169195.1 Bryobacterales bacterium | reverse complement strand
CGAGCCAAGCGTATCCGGGTACGCAGCACACGTATTGGGTTTATGTTCCGGCGCAGTATGATCCGGCAGTTCCGGCAGCGCTGATGATCTATCAAGACGGGCAAGCGTTCAAGGACGAGAAGGGCGATATTCGTGCGCAGAACGTGATGGACAACTTGATTTACCGGCGCGAGATTCCGGTGATGCTTGGTGTATTCATCAATCCGGGCCGGACGCCGGAACAGACGGAGCCATCGCCGGAGACTGGCTGGGGTGACGGTACGACGAACCGCGGCACGGAGTACAACGTGCTGGATGACAGATACGCGCGGGTGATTACCGAAGAGTTGATGCCGGTGCTTTACAAGGAGTACAACATTTCCAAAGACCCGGAGATGCATGGCATTGGCGGCTCGAGTTCAGGTGCGATTGCGGCGTTTACGGTGGCTTGGGAGAGGCCGAATCAGTTTCGCAAAGTGTTGAGCAATGTGGGGAGCTTTGTGGATTTGCGGGGCGGCCATGTCTATGCGGACAAGGTGCTGGCGGCGGATAAGAAACCGATTCGGGTGTTTCTGTGTGATGGGAGGAATGATCATCGCGGGTTCGGGAGAGATGGGAAGTACAACGAGAATCGCGATTGGTTTCTGCAGAATGTGCGGTTGATGAAAGCTCTGACGCAGAAGGGATATGACGTGAATTACACATGGGGCATGAATCTGCATGGGCAGAAGTTCGGCGGGGAGGTGATGCCGGAGATGATGCGCTGGTTGTGGAGAGATGGGCCGGTGAGTACCGATCCGAACGATATGGTGGAACGTGGGTTTCGCGAGGCGGTGGTTAAGAAGAATTGAGAGACTGAGGGAGGCAAGTTCCTTCTGTGTGAGTGTCGCGAAGAGTGCATGAAGGCCTCCGCATCTTAAAAGCATCTTTAACGATGTTTAGCGGGATTTCCTGCGTCGCGTGTATACTCAAGGTGGCTCATGTAATTCTACTGAGCCGTCCGCGCGCCGATACTTAGGGCTGGCGTGCGAATCCATCCATTCTCGCTTAGAAATTCAATGGAGTTTTAGCATGTCTTTTCGTACCGGAGACCGGGCGCGGGCGCACAAGATCGCCGGCAAGCGCCGAGTTCGTCGGAGTGCCCTTCGCCTGCTGCGCCGCGTCTCTACGGCCGCGCCCGTCTTACATGAAGTAGCCGCAGTGCCCGCCGTCGCGCCTAAGGCGTGACAACCTTGAACTCGTAGGTTCCAGAACCTACTTCTACCGCATAGTTCGCGCCTTCTTGCGTCGTTTGCACGGTCCTTTTTCCTTCGGTGACCGTTGCATTCTTTATAGCGGGCAGCAGAACGTGCGCGTGCGTGTTGGCGGGGATCGTCATCTTCAATGTGAATGGCCCATTGGGAGTGCCGTTCCAGTCAGTGATGATTTTGCCGTAGGCAGACTCGTACTCAGTGCGTGCTTGTGTGAGGTTTTCGTTGGGCTGCGGATGAATCACGATCGAGTGAAAGCCAGGATCATCGGTGGTTGAGTCGATGCCTCCGACTGCGCGATACATCCACGCGACGACTGAACCGAAAGAATAGTGATTGTAGGAGTTCATGGCGGGATCACCCGTGTCTCCGTTCCAACGTTCCCACCAAGTGGTGGCACCCTTCTTGATCATGTAACCCCACGACGGATAGGAATCGTTGAGTAGGAGTTTGTAGGCGACGTCGGCGCGGGCGTGATCGGAGAGAGCGAAGAGCAGGAATGGAGTACCGAGGAAACCTGTGGACAGATGTCCACCATTCTTCTCAATGGCGGCGACTAGATTGTTTGTCAGTGCGGGTTCGAGGTTCTGCGGATAGAGGCCCGCATGCAGAGCGACGACATAGCCGGTCTGTGTGCCCGCGCCCACGACTCCGTTGTCCTTTACATAAGCTATCTGGAAGGCCTGACTGATGTTGTCGTAGAGCGCCTGATATTTTTGTGCACCTGATTCATTGCCAACAGCGTGCGCCATCTGAGTCATCATGCGGGCGATCATGGCCCAATAGGCAGTGTCGACCAAGTCTTTGGGAGTGTTGGGGTCGGGCGCGAGCCAGTCGGCGAAATCAGGGCCAACATTGTTCTTGCGAATGAAATCGGGATTCGCTTTGAGGATGAACCGCATCCACTTCTCCATGGCGTCCCAGTTGTCGGTGATGACTTCGCGATCGCCGTATTGGAGCCAGGTGGTCCAAGGCACAATGACTCCGGCGTCACCCCAACCAGGCGCACCAGGACCGAAAGACAGAATGTTGGGAGCCACGTTGGGGAAAGCTCCCTCCGTATCTTGGGCGTCGCGCATATCGCGCATCCACTTGCGTGTGAAGGGCTCGATGTTGAAGTTGTAACTGCCGGTGCGCCAGAAGACTCCAGCGTCTCCTGTCCAGCCAAGGCGTTCGTCGCGCTGCGGGCAATCCGTGGGGATGGTGATGAAGTTACTGCGCTGTCCCCAGATGCCGAGCTTCCACATTTGATTGACGGTTGGATTAGCGGTGACGATGGTGGCGGAGGGTTCATCGGGCAGACTGCTGATGACTTCGGCGCTGAGATCGGCGAGGGTGGGCTTGCCTGGATAGCCGGTGACTTCTACGTAGCGGAAGCCTTCAAAGGTGAACTGAGGTGTGAACTGTTCTTCGCCCTCGCCGCGGAGGACGAAGATGTTGGTGGCGTCGGCGTTGCGCAGGTTTTGGGTGTAGATGCTGTCGTCGGGATTGACGATTTCGGCGAAGCGCAATTTGATGCGCGTGCCGGCGGGGCCGTGCGCTTTGAGGATTGCATTGCCGGCCATATTCTGGCCCATGTCGAAGACGTAGACGCCTGCTGAGGGAGACTTTACGCTTTCGGGTTTGATGGTTGTGACAGTGCGAATCGGAGACGACGTTTGCGCCACGAGCTCGCCGGCGGGTGACTCGGCGATTGATGCGCGATGCCACTGGGCATCGTTGAAATTAGCTTGTTTCCAACCGCGTGGTTCTAGGCGGGCGTCGAACTCTTCACCTTTATAGATCTCGGAATTGAGAATTCCGGAGGGAGCGGCGTGCCAAGTTTCGTCAGTCAAGACAGTTTCGGTGTGTCCGCCGGCATAGCGAATCTCTAACTGACCTATGATTCGAGTGGGAGGTTTGCCGAAGGCGAAGGCATCTCCGATCCACGCGAGGGGACTAGCGAACCAACCATCTCCGAGCAAGGCGGAGAAAACGTTCTCACCCTGGCTCAGTAGGTTGGTGATGTCGTACGTCTGATATTGGATGTGCTTGCTAAAGTCGGTCCAGCCGGGAGTGAGGTGGCTATCTCCAACACGCTTGCCATTGATGAAGGGGCTGTAGGTGCCAAGGGCCGTCATATACAAGCGGGCGCTTTCGACTTTTTCGGAGATGGGGAAGGAGCGGCGAAAGGCAGTGGCCGGTTGCGGCAGCTGGCCAGCGGGGCCGAAGGGCCTTTCGGGATCATCTAACTCAGCAAGGGAGGCGGCGTTTTGCCAAGCAGTGTCTTTATTGATGCGTACCTGCCAACTGTCACTTGTGCCGATGCGGCGGGAGATCCCCTCGGAGTCGGTGATTTTTACGAGAGCGGCGAGGGCTGCGGGTTGAGGCGTGCCATTGGAGCCGGCGCCAGGACCAAAAGCGGGAGGTTGCGGCACTGTCATAGTGATCTCAACGGAGTTGTTGCCGGTGGTGAGTTGATCTGTGATGTCGCGGCGGTCAAAGGAGTGCCAGACGGTTTTACGGCCCGCGTCGGCGCCGTTGACTGTGACTTTCCAATCGCCCGTGGCAAGTAACAAGAGCGCAGCGTCTGTGGGCTTTGCTGTGACAGTGAAGGTGGTGCGAAAGACGGAGACGGTTTCAGGAGCTACTTTGTGAGCATCTTGACCAGGAGCCCAGATCCAATGAATGGCAGCGCGGTCGGCCACATCTTCGGGATTTTGCCAAGTGATCCATTTAGCGTGCCAGTCGGATTTATCGAGCAGACCCATCTCCCATGAGGAGGGAGAGGCCCAGGCGGAGGGCTTACCGGCGGCATCCCACACGCGCACAGTCCAGAAGTAAC
Source organism: Bryobacterales bacterium (assembly GCA_003169195.1). Taxonomy (GTDB): domain Bacteria; phylum Acidobacteriota; class Terriglobia; order Bryobacterales; family Bryobacteraceae; genus Bog-105. Next base: position 12,183 of record PMQB01000568.1, on the reverse strand, counting down.
GGGTGCGCGATTCGAGTTTCGGGCCGGCGTAGGAGATGCCGACGGACTCATCGGAGGACCTTTTTTGGCTATCCCAAACGTCGGCGGCGCCGGGCTTGAGTTTGTTTGTACTGGTAGCAACCAGCAGCTGGTAGGCGGTCTGATGCCAGTTGCGTTCGGTGTTGTTGCTCTGCCAGGAGAGATGCGGCGTGCGCTGATCGATGCCGAGAGGATTGTCGCGGTACTCGCAGCGTAGATGCACAGGGGCGGCGCTGGCTGAGAGGGCTAAGCAGAAGATGGAGAGGGCGTGGATGGATTGTTTTCTTCGCAACATGGCTAAGTCGGTTCTAGTTTGTCACGCCTTGGCGAGAGCCTTCTTGGTGTTCTGGGCGATGCGCGCTTTTACGATTTTCTTTACGAGAGCCGCAGGCAGGGGACTATCGACGGGGAAGCGAATGGTGCCTTTCGCAGTCGAATAGTTCTGGAGGTCGGCGGCGAACTCCTTTATGAGGGCGGCGCTGTATGGGAAGAAGCTGCAGTGTTTGGCGAAAGCAGCGAAGCCGACGAGTGCGCCATTGTAGTGGAATGTGGGCATGCCGTAGCTGATTTTCTCGGTTGTCTCGGCGGGCACGATGGAACGGATCACAGATTGCATTTTGAGCAGTGTCGCGCGCGCGGGTTCGGGGAGTGCCGCGAGATATTCGGCAACATCTTTGGGCTTGTGCATTTGCATAGGGATGCCTTTGAAGAGTTTACACACTGATCACCCATGATCGGGCCCGAGTGTCTGCTGAGCGAAGGAATGCCTTACAACGCCTCCATCCTACGGTGTAGTACGAAGGTAATTGCTAAGCGGGCCTCGCCGCGCTTAAATAGGGAATGGACCTCGGCAACAGCGTCACCGAATGGCTGCAATTGTGGCGCGACGGAGATGAGCAGGCCATTAGCCGGGTGACTGATTTAGTGTATCGTGATCTGCGCCGTCTGGCAGCGTTCTATCTCAACGGCGAATCTCAGGCCAATACTTTGCAGCCGACGGCGCTCGTGCACGAGGCGTATCTACGGGTTTCCCAAATCCGCAAAATCGACTGGCAGAACCGTAGCCACTTCATTGCCATAGTGACCAGCCTCATGCGGCGCATTCTGGTGGACCATGCGCGCGCCCGGAAGGCCGCAAAGCGTGACGGGGTTCTGCCGGAGGAGATCCGGCTTTCTCCGGAACTGCGGCAGTTGGATACGCTGGCTGTGGACCAGGCGCTGGTGCGAATGGCGGAACGGTACCCGCGCTGCGCGCAGATCGTCGAATTTCGCTTTTTCGGCGATTTGGAATTCCGGGAGATCGCAGAAGTCATGAATCTTTCCCTGACAACCGTAGAGCGCGACTGGCGTTTTGCCCGAGCCTGGCTGCAGAAAACGATGGGTGGCTCGCTTGACGAACGACGATAGGCTGCACGATCTTTTCGCACAAGCGACGGAATTGCCGCCTGGCGAACGTTCGCAGTTTCTGGTGTCAGCCTGCGGCGATGACGAGGCACTCTTCGAAGAACTGGGCGAGCTACTCGCCGCCGATGCGGCAGCCATGCAAGACGAATCGTGGCAACGCTCGGCGATCCGAAACCAGGTTATCGCCGAAAAAAATTCGTCGGACTCGGCGGTCGGGCAGACTGTCGGGAACTACCGTCTGGTCGAACTTGTTGGCAGCGGGGGCATGGGGTCTGTGTACCGCGCGGTCCGCGTCGACAATGAAATCGAAATGAGTGTGGCGGTCAAGCTCATCAGAGCGACTTTCTACTCGCCTGATGTTGTTGCAAAGTTCCGTGCCGAACGGCAGATTCTGGCAAACCTGCAGCATCCTAACATCGCGCGCGTTCTGGACGGGGGTGCTCGGGCTGACGGACTGCCATACCTGATTATGGAGTACGTTGACGGCGTTTCTCCTCATGATTACTGCAGCCGGAATAATCTCGGAATCAAACAAAGGCTGGGTTTGTTCCAGCAAATCTGTGCGGCCGTGCATTACGCGCACCAGAACATGGTGATCCATAGAGACCTGAAGCCGGCAAACATTCTGGTGACAGCGGACGGTAGAGTGAAGCTGCTTGATTTTGGGATCGCCAAGATTCTCACGCCCATTCCCAGGCTGTCGGAGGAGGCCGTGACCGAACCGTTCATGGCTCGGATGACGGTCCGTTACTCAAGTCCGGAACAGATTCGTGGAGAACCCGTGACGACAGCAGCGGATGTCTATTCGCTGGGCGTCATTTTGTACGAATTGCTCACAGGTCACTCGCCTTATGGGGATGGCAACCGCCCGACGCATCAGATCATGGCGGCAGTTTGTGAAGAGGAACCGTCCCGGCCCAGCAGTTTCGTAGCAAAGCTAAGAGGCGATCTCGACAACATTCTTTTGCGGACCCTTCGGAAAGCGCCTGGCGAACGTTACGCTTCTGTTGCGCAATTTTACGAAGACATCGGCCGTTATCTCGAAGGGCGTCCGGTACAGGCTCGAGGCGATGCTCCCTTCTATTTAGCGGCAAAGTTCATTCGGCGCAATCTCGCGACGGTTGTGGCGGCCGCGCTTATCCTCTGCCTGCTCATCGGCGGCTTGGTGGAAGTGACGCTCGCTCGGGCGCGGGCGGAACGGCGCTTCAACGAACTCCGTCAACTGGCGCATTCCGTTATGTTCGACTATGCGGACCGGCTTGATCGTCTCCCCGGTTCCACCCAAGTCCGCGCGCAGATGGTCAGGGACGCCCTCCGCTATCTCGATAATCTTTCGAAGGAGGCGGATACGCCGCAACTCCAGCGCGAGGTGGTGGATGCGTATGTTCGGGTGACCAATGTTCAGGGCAACGAGTATGAGAACAATCTTGGCGATCCCGTCGGTGCGCTCGTCAGTGCGCGCAAGGCTGCGGCCACCGCTGAAAAGTTGTTAGGCGAAGATCAGTCGCCTATCGCTCTCAATTCAGCGGCGGAGGCATTCTCGACGTTTGGAGATCTGCTTTTTTCGACCGGGAACCTTTCCGCTGCCGACCGCGCCTATCAGAGATCCATCGGCCTGCGCCGAGACATCGCAGCGAAATCGCCGCAGGATCTCGACAACAGCCTTGCGTTATCGACAAGCCTGAAACACATGGGCGATCTGTATGGGGGATATGGCTGGCCCAATCTGGGGAAAACCGCTGAAGCGCTCGCCTGGTATCAGCAGTCGAACGACCTGGCGGCAGAACTGCTGGCTGAATTTCCAGCGAACATAGAAGCAGCCAAGGCGAGCTTTAAGGCACGCATGCAACTCAGTTCGTCGGAAACGACGATGGGCATGCGCAATGAAGCCGCTCGGGATCTGCAGGAGACCTTGAGACAAATTGCACAAGTACACGGCCAATCGCCGGGGGATAGCCATGTCAGAGTTGAGTTCGCCAACGCGGAAGCACGGCTTGGACAAATGCTGTTGGATGACAGAAACGCCGTTGCCGCCACCGGCCACCTAAGCCATGCGGTTGAGCTGATGCGTGACTTACTCGCTACAGACGCTGGAAATGCTATCTACCGCCGTCGCGAGGCGGTGATGGAAAGCCAATGGGCATCGGCCTTGCGCGGCACGCGCCGGATTTCCGATTCAATCTCGCACAATGAGCATGCCCTATCCCAAGCCGAAGCTCTTCACAAGGATGCGCCGGGCAGCGCTGAGTACCGAATCGACGTGGGAGTGATTGAGCGCAGCGTTTCCGAAGGTCTGCTTCTGGCGGGCGATGCGGCCGCGGCGCTGCGCCATGCGAAGCACGCGGAAGCGATTTTATGTGAGAATCTTCCCGCCGCCAACGATCCTTTCACGCAGGCGACTTGCGGCCGCTCTCTGGTAACTGCTGGAAACGCACAACTGGCGTTGAGCGAGCCTTCGGATGCGGTGCAGTCTTTCCGGGAAGCCGAGAGAATAGCGTCTACACGGTCGCAGTTGGAGCCGCTCAATGCCATCTTTCGTTCCGATTGGGCGCGGTCGGAAGTGGCGCTGGCCGCTGGTCTTGCGGAACTCGCCGATTATCCAAATGCCAGAGCTATGTATGACGCTGCCTTGAGCAATTGGTCTCTTCTGCGGCAGACGAATTCGCTGACCGCCGAAGATGCGCATCGCGCCGAGTCGGCGACGCGCGGTCTGGCAGCGATTGCAAACACGCGCTGAGGATGCATTAGGCTTGCCTTATTGATCCAGCCCAAGCTGTTTGCGCAATTCCTCCATATCGGCGCGCCCTTCTTCGGCGGTGACACCCACCGGTGCTAGTGCTAGATAGAGCCCGCTCTTGGTGATGATGTGAAACGCGCCGGCGTCCTTCGCCACAACCGTGTTCATACGGATTTCGATGATCTCCGATGCCGGGATGAGCAGCGGTTTTTCACCACCCGCTGGTGTGAACGTCAGACTGCCATTCTCCACCAAAAGCAAAGCTCCGCACGTTGGATCGAAGTAGTTTGAATCGCCGAGTCTCGAATGGTCGTGGAAAACTTTGATTGGCAGCCCAGCATCCCCTCGTCTGGCTTGTTGCGGACGCGCGTAACCGGAAGGCGCTCCGTACGGCGTTCTGGGCTGGGCATACTGCATCGGCTGCCTGTATTGGGACGCTTGCGGCGCCATCGCGGCATAGGGCTGTTGCTGCTGGTACTGCGCTGGTTGGGCGTAGCGCGATTGCTGTGGATACTGCGTTGGTTGTTGATACTGCTGTGGCTGCTGTGGGGCGGGCTGCATTTGTTGTATCTGCGGCTGTACTGCTGCTATCGGCTGCGGGACTGGTTGGGGAATCGGATTTCCCTGCGCGTCCACCGGAACTGGTTGCATGGGCTGCTGCGGCAGCGGTTGTTGAATTGGATTTCCCTGCGCGTCCAAGGCAATGGGCTGCGGTTGGCTCGTGCTTGTGGCCGGAGCAAACTGCGGCTGGGGCGGTGCATAACCGGGCATCGGCTGAGTCACCGGCACTGGTTGGTAACCCGCAGATCCGACGGGCTGCTGCGGGAACGGCTGAGCCGGAACGGCGACGGCGGGATTCGGATTGGCCGCGTTGAAAGCTTGGCGCATCGTTTGAACAGTTTGGGCCGTTTGGTTGACGGCGGCAAGAATGGCGGCCATCTTGTCCATTGCACCGCGAGTGGTTGAGTGCTCAGCCGCTTGGCTCCCCTCATGCGGTGTGTCCAGATTGTCGGCAGCGCGATTCCAGATGATGGCCTGCTCTTCGTTGCCGTCTTGCGCGAATGTCACGGCCATCGCGCGATAAATCCCGGCTTGGATCGAAGGCTCGTTCGGATAAAATTCGAGCCATCGCCGGTACGCCCGAATCGACGCTGCTGCATCATGATCCTGCTGCACTTCGCGTACGGCTATTTCAGCCTGCTTCCGTGCTTCCGCATCTACTGGCACATGGAACTGCGCCATAGCCAACAGAGTGCAGGGCAGTACCACCGCCGTGGCGATTACTTTCATCTTCGTGATCATTCTCATTCCCTCCAATTTCGTTTGGTCTTCAGTCTTTGCCTGTCACTACAAACGCCGCCCAATAAAAAGGATGCGGGTATTTTGCCCGCACGCTGAGCGCGGACGCCCGAAGCGCCGCAGCCGGTGTCAGGTCATGCGACAGACCCAGATAAAACTGCTGCATCAACATCGCTGTTGATTCATCGCTTACTTTCCAAAGACTGGCCACCACCGTATCTGCGCCCGCTGTAAGAAAAGTGCGCGTCAACCCAGTGATTTCGTCGCCGCGCTGCAGTGTTCCCAGGCCTGTTTCGCACGCGCTCAGCACTACAAGCCGGGCGCGAATCCTCATGCCCGCGATTTCATAAAGAGAAAGCCGTGACGATTTGCCCGGTGCGGGACTTGTCAAAACCGCGCTGAACAGCGGCGCTTCTTCTTCCAACAATCCATGCGTTGCAAAATGCACAGTGTCGGCAGTCAACAGAGCGTGCTGTGCCACATCATGGGTAAAAGCTTCGCCCGAAACGCGCTGGGCATTTGGATAGGTCGCAGCGATTCCCGCCGTTTCGATTAACGTCCCGGGAAGCGGCGGCATTCCATCTACCGCCACCGCCCCCAGCGCTCCTAAGAACAATTCTCTGCCTGTTTGCTTGCTGTTCCCGAGGTAGACCAGCGCGGAGGCGTTCGGCAAGTAACTCACCGCGTAAGCCTCCACCAGCGCACGCCCATCAGGCAGAGAAAGAACGGGGAACGGCAAGTAATTCAAATACCCGGCAGGCACAATCAGAATTTGTTGGGTGCCCTGCGGGATCTTAGCCGCAACGGGGGCGATCACGGTTTTCGAAACCTGTTCTAGCAAGGCCGGCCACTCGGTGGACTGCGGGTCGGCCAGCAACGCGCGCAGCCGCAGAACGTCACGGCGGAGCTTGGTAATGTCGCCTTTCCAGATGAGCTGGTCCGCAGCCGTTTGAGTCACCACGAACGCTGTCAATTCACTGTCGAGCAGCGCGTATTCCAGCAGCACGGTGTGCGGCCCTAGCGATTTCTGAATCCGGGTGAGTGGTACAGGCTGTAGAGATAAGACTTGCCCGCTGCGTGATTGAGTGAGACTGGCCTGCTCGCGCGCCAGCGTAAACTTGGCTTCCAGGTCGGTCAAACCGCGCCTCAGGATTGCCGGTTCCCGCCCCGCCGTCCGCATCATTTCTTCGTTCTGCGGCAAGAGCTGAAAGCGCACATCGGCGATCCGCTTCTCAAGTGTCTGCAGTTCATCGACGGCAGGAGAAGCGCTGGTGGTGTCAAGCGCAAAGTGTCGACCCTGCAGCGCATCAAGAAAACCTCGGGCCTTAGCACGCTCCATGTATCGCCACGCGTCGGCCTGCAGACCAGCGTGCGACAACAACGCAGTCAACCGGCTGTATAGATCCTGCACTGACTCGTTATCGAGAAATGTCTGCCGCTGTTCCTGCTGGCTCAGGCCAGAACGTAACTCGTCGAGCTTGGCGATGGCGCGTTGATAGAGTTCGATCGCCAGCTTCGCGTTGTCAGTTTCCGCCAGAACGCCATTGAGATAATCAAGCCGCCACTCAGCGTCCGCGTATTGCATCCCATGCGTCAGTGCCTCGCTTGCCGCCAATTGGTTGAGGGCTTTCTGGTGTGCGCCAGAGACGTGCCCCGCAGCCTTAATCAAAAGGTAGCGAACCAACGTGAGCCGGCTTGCGAGTTCCTGAGAGTAATCCCGCGCGGCGCGTAATGCCGTAATGGCCTCCTCATAGTATTCGACTGCCGCTTCCGGCTTCTCATTCAGCGTTCTTTCCAGACGTCCCAGTTCAAGCAGTATGTACGGCCGGCTATCAACGCTTGCGGTGAGCAGCAGCTTTTGCAGCATGGCGCGGGCGCCGTCCGGATCATCATCCAGTGCGAGCGCATCAGCCTTGCCCATCAGTGCTTGTTCCTGCAGCGGACGCAGGCTTGCCAAGGGGCCAGCCGTGCTCAGCGAGGCGATGGTTTTTAGGACTACATCGAAGTTGCGGCGAGCCGGCCCTGCTTCGCGCAGGTTTAGATAGGCTTGGCCGAGACTGTTCAACAGGTTTAGGTACGAACGCTGCACAACGACGTTGTCTGGCAAGCCGCTCGCAGGAAACGTCTTCTTTTGAACCTCCACAGCTTCTTCGAGGGCAAGCGCACGCTGGCGCATCTCATTGACGGACGCGTAGCTGTTGGCAATCAACTTGAGACTCGCGATCAGTTCCGCCGCATCGCCACTCTGACGCGCTTGTTCGACGCGTGAGACATCTTCCCGCAGCAGTCCGTCCAGATCGCCTGCCAAACGTCGCCGATCACGGATAGCCGTTTGTGCAAATGGCGCCAACTGGATAGGCAGCTCGGGAATCTGCGTATCAGCCAAGCGAGCCAGTTCGAGTGCCTCCGGGTACGGCAAGCGGCTGATACCGTCCAGCACGGCCACCGAAAGTTGCGCCGTCGCTTCGTAGGAAAGAACCAGTGCGTCCGGACTGTTCGCCACAGCCGCTAACGCGTTCTTCACCGCTTGGATACCGTCCGGGTACTTCGCGGCGTCGAATAACAAGTCCGCTTGGGCCAGCCAGGTTTGAGCCTGGTAGATAGGCGGTGCTGCCGCTGATCGTTGACGCATCTGCCCTGCCAATTGTTCGGCCTCTTCGCGTTTGCCTTGCGAGAGGAGTGTTCCCACCATGTCGCGTCCCATGTTGGCGGCGGTCTTGTCTACTGGATCAGGCAGGATCAGCTCAGCTTGGCGGAACGCGTCCATCGCTTGCTGCCATCGTCCGAGTGAGCGTAGGTCTTCACCCATCGCCTGGTAAACAAGGTAGAGCGGCTGGCCAGCCTGTTTATCGAGTTCCAACGCTTGCCGCAAGCAAGCTAGGCCCGCCTCATAATCGCGATCGCGAGTCCGCCCAAAGGCGTTATTGATGAAGGCGTAAGCAGCCGCTTTCGCGGGATTACTGCGGAATACTTCAAGCGCGGTCAGGCCATGGTAGGCGCGATGCATGTCGGCCCAATCGTCGATTGTGGCGGTTGTTTGTAAGCCCTGAATCGCGACTTCTTGCAGCAACTGTTGCGCGATGTCGGCGCCCACCTGGCGAAAGACGACTCCATCGCCTGCCGGATCGCCTTGCAATTGGGTGAGCAGCACCTTGCCTCGGGCAAGGAGTACAGCCTTGGCCGCATCATTTGGAGCAGCAGGCACCTGCGCGTGGATGAACGGTACCCATGTTATGGCGAGGAGCAGCCATCGCACTCTCATGTTTCTTAGGCTGCTCTCTGCGCTCACACGTGAAACCGGCAACTAATTGCCCCCGCCCTGCGCGACTATACCGGATGCCAGCGGTACAATGACCATGCCGTCATTGCCCGCGGACGTAATGTTGCCACCGCCTTGCGCGACAATATTGCCGCCACCTTGTGCAACGATATTGCCACCGCCTTGCGCGACAATGTTCCCGCCGCCTTGCGCGACGATTGTGGCCGACCCGTTGACAGACGTCAAAGCCGTTCCGCTCAAAGCCGCGATGTTGGTTTGCACGTTCGGCGGGATGGGAGATGAGGATTGGCCGGCAGGCAGAACCACACCCGCTACGAACCGCTGATTGTTTGCACCCGGCGTGCAATGGTAAAGCTGAACGTTAATCGCTCCCGAAAGGAAGCTGACCGCATTGCCGCCCCAAAGATCAAAGCACCAGCCATTCGGGGTTTGAATCGTGCCATTGCTGAAATTGAATTTCTGATTTTGTTGGCCGTTGCAGGGGAAGATCTGTGGGTGATCGCCGGACACCATCGTCTTGCCGTCGCGCGCCGGATCCAGAATGTCCAAGCACAATCCTGTGCCGTAGCGATTTCCAAAGGGCCGGATAGATCCGTCTCCCATAAAGCTGAACTGCTGCTCGGCCGCCGATGCGTTGCATGCCCATAGCACTAACAGCGCTCCTTGTGCGGTTGAGCCGTTTTGTACGGCGAGGCAACGCGAACCCATGCCGCTGATCATTGAGAAGGACTTGACGCTCAGCGAAGCCGGGGCAACTGTGTAAGCGGCTTTATTCGCATTCAGGAATGTATAAAGATCGTCCGCGGCGGTCCACCTACTGCCGTAAGCGCTCAGCAATTGGCTCTGCGTATTAGCTGCCGGAGCCAATGCCGTGGCGAACACTTTGTCGTAAACGTTGACGACAATCTGGCCTCGTAGCGTCGCGTCGGTGCCAATGTAACCGCGCACTGCAGGTTCCATGGCATTAGGATTAGTAACTGTTGACAAGGCCGAAGTTTGCGCTGGTGTGGCCGCTTGCAGAGCGAGCTTTGCAAATGCGGCGTTCAGGGCTGTGGCCAATTGCGCCGCCGACGCGGTGGCAACAGGTGCGGCTGTTACGGTGCACCTGCTTTTCACTACGCTGGCCGCCATGGTAGCGAGTTGCGCGTACGAATTCCACAAGCCGTTGCCTTGCGGGTTATTGGGGTTGGCCGTGAACGCGCCGGTCAATGCGCCCACAGCTTGTGTGCAGGCTTGGCTGCCAGCGGCGCGACTGACGATATCCGACTTGGCGCCCGGGCTGGTGCCGACGAAATTGATCAGGTAAGACTGCATGGCTGCCTGCGTGGGGAACATCTGGGCGTTGCCTGGCGCAATGAGGTAGCTGCCAAATTGTACATAGCCTCCGCTACAGCCTTGGCCGAATACATAGGTGCAGGCTGCTGTGGCTACCGCTGGATTGCCTGCCACTGCCGGAGCGGAAACTGGAGCAGTGGTCATGGTTGGAGCTTTGAACGTCACGCTATACGGAGCCGTGAGTTTGTTTCCATTGACGTCTTCCAGGACAATCTGCAGAGCCGTGTTTTGGGTGTAGGTGAAGTTTGTGGCAATGGTGGCCTGCCGCGCGCTCAAAGCGACAAACTGTGGAGTGAGCACGTATGTGGTCTGTGCTCCGGCCAACGACACCGCGACCACTTTTACGCCATATTGCGACACAAGGGCGGGCGGAGTGCCCGCGTAGCTCCATGTAACGGCAGACGTGCCTTTTTGCCACGTCGGCGAGCCGTTAATTTGCGCCGAAAATGCCTGCGCCTTCAGCCCCTGAGGCGAGAGGGCCGCCCCTATGATCATGCTTGCAAGAAAAAGAGCGGAACGAGCCTGTGGTGTTAGTTGCATAAAGTTTCTGATTTGCTGAAGTAGGCGTAAAGGAGTGCCGCTGACCTTCATTTCTATTCGCTATTTCAAGACGCTTCCGATCACCAGCGAGCCTAAAATGACGGCGACGCCCACCAACATGCCGACCTTCGTGGACCCTCCGTTTTCCAAGACCGCCTCTGCTGGCTTGCTGGGGTCAAAGAAGACCGCAACGCGACTGCCTTTTGGATACTTCGTCAACCACTTCTTGCTTTTCACGCCGTTGAAATTCACGCGCGAAGATTCAAACGTCTGGCCGTTGACGCTGTACTTAAAGGTCACCGCGGGGTATAACTTGTCTGGCTCGCTTCCATCGGTAATCATTCCCGAGAACAGAACCTCGCCCGGGACAGATGTCCATGTCAAGCTCGCTTTCGCCTTGCGGCCATTTACGATGGACATGTAAATCATAAAGCCGCCTATGAAAAGTCCGGCGAAGATGGCGATGGCACTGCCCGCGCCGCCTCCCGCATCTGCAGCGGTGGTAGCCGCGTGAAGGCTCGAAGCCAGCGTCAAAAGTGTCAGCTGTTTTTTCATTTTGTTTTCTTTCGGATGAACTAGCGCTTTTTGTAGACCATGCCATCAATGTTGAGATTGCCGCCCGCCACCGGAAACACCATATGCTGTTCGCTCGCGCCGCTTTTGATCAGCGTGAGAGCGTTGTCTCGGAGGGTGTATGTGCCGGACGATTGGGTCTGCTGAGAGCTGGTGATCTTGGCGCTGTCGATTCCCGTGATGTTTCTAAAAGTGAAGGTGCCGTCTTGCTTAAAAGAGTAGATAGAAGGAGACACGATGGTTGCGCTCGAACCCTGCGAAACGTGGACGTTCGCTGCAAAGGCCCGCTCCCATGTGCCGTTCAACCGGGAGCCCACCGGATATTTTTCAACGGGCGTCAGAATGAGGTAGTTCAACTGGATTCCGCTGTTGAGTGGCTTATAGGTCCAAGTCTCTGAATTGCCGGTCTTGTACTGAATCGCGAGCTTGTTGCCGCTAAGCGTGTAAGTGCCGCAGAATCCCGAATGCTGCTGGCAAGCGGCGTCGAATTTGTCGGCACTCAGGGCCGCTGGCAGCGTGTCGCGCAAAACGCGGCCATCCGGCAGGAACCACCAATACACTTCCGCGAAGCCGCGCATGTTGTCGAGTCCAAAGTAAAGGCCATTCAGAGGCGCCGCGATGGCTGTGGCCGAGAAGATCAGCAGTAGGATCAGAGGCGCTTTCGTTTTGAGAGGCATGTCAGCTCAAATAGCGTGAACGGCATAGGTCGGCCTTCATTTTTATTGAGCATGACGAGACTCCACAAACCCGGGTTTAGAATACAGTGCTTGTATATGGAAAATTTGAAAACAAAGACAGCGCTGATTGTAGGGGCGAGCCGGGGGATTGGGCTTGCGATTGCGAAAGAGATGGCACGCTCCGGCGCGACTACAATTCTGGCGTCGCGGAATTTAGAAGCGCTCGAAACGGAGGCGGCGGCGCTCGTGAAAGAGGGCCATGCCGCTAGCGCGCTACGGTTGGATGTGAACGATGCGCAGAGTTTGTCGGGGCTGCCGGA
>PMQB01000262.1 GCA_003169195.1 Bryobacterales bacterium | reverse complement strand
GAACTGGCTGTTTTCGTACCGGTGCCGGTGAATGTAAGCGGCGATTGGTAATTCAAAGTGGGAATATCCCCGGCCACCAAGGTGTGGCCGCTGACGGTAGATCCGTTGCCGTTGTAAAAAGCAAATTGTCCGTTATTGGCGGTTAAGACTGTGCCGACGGTAGAGCCACCGCCGCCCGCGAGTACCGTCCAGGTGTTGGCCGGCGAGCAGAGGTACAAATTCTGGCCCGGGGCATTGTTGGTGTTAAAGAAAAATTCGCCCACCTTGCAACTTGCGGGCAACGCGGTTCCAGACTTCGCTGGAATGGTAGAGGCGGCACCAGAAAAATCAACGTTTTTGGTTTGCGTCCGCACGTCCACCATGGTCTGGCCGTGTAACGAGGAGACCAGCCACAGGAGAGCAGCTAATTGGTGTGTCTTCACAAAACTAAAATTCCTTTTGTTAACTAGCGCGCCAGCCCGCCAAAGAAACCGGACGAAGCATCGCTTCTGAAAGAAGTTTGGCGAACGCGCGTGCGAGGCTATTGGGTAATTTTCAGTTAAGTGGTTGATAACAATCGAAATATAGATTTTGCAAAACTTGTGACTCACTTTTCGGGGGGAGAATTTGGGCAGGCGGTCCGAGCCGGTAGGAGCCTCGCCTCGCCTGGCGGAATATAAGGGGAGCCGGGAGTTAGGAGTTGTGTCCAAGGGGCCCGCTCCCTCGGCGATTCGATGGCGATTTTACTGCGGGTTCAAAAGGAAAAAATTGCCTGGGACTACCAGACTTTTTCCGTCCATTAAATATTTCCCACTCGGAGAGCGGGAAAAATGTGCGATGGGGAGGCCCGACGAGCGCATTGCGTTCGCTGAATATTTGCCTGATGCGGCTTGCGTTTGGGTGGACGGCCGTAAGTCACTGGCTGCGGCTGGGTTAGCGGTTTCGAAATATTTTGCAAAACTTGCGAACGGCTTGATGCGTCCGGCGCTTACATAAGCAGGTGTTCTGTCGCTTCTGGAAGCCTACATTTGTAGCGGGTGCCCCTCGTTTGCTCAGGGTTCCGCTTCGGCATTCGGGACTAGAGCTTTACGTCGAACGATAGCTTCTGAATCATGGCATCGAGCTTGGCGTTTTCAGCCTCGATTTGGGAATCGAGTTGGGCGGTTTCTTTTTGCAGTGTGGCCAGGCGAGTTTCCTGGTCGTTGAGTTGTTGGGTGTAGCGCTGCAAAAGTTGTTTCTCTTCGGGCGTGCCTTTAAGAGCCTTGATGTTCTCGCGGAGGCGTTGCTGGTCGTCGAAGATTTTTTGGGTTTCTTCGTCTCGGGTGTTTTTCTGGCCGGTCAGGGCGATGACAACATTTTTCTGCGCCAAGACCTCTTCGAAAGCACTCTGGATGGCTGGCGTGATGGTGCGGCCGGTGGCGAACTGTGCGACTTGCTCATGCGAAAGATTGGTAAGCGCGTAGTTTGCGTTGATGGGCCGCGCTTCTTCGACGACGAGGGAGGCGGTCTGTTTCGAAGGCACTTCGAGGCGGAAGCGTAAATAGTCAACGGTGGTTTCGACGGGCAGCGGCTCACTCTTCAGTTCAAAGCCGTTGCGGACGGGGTGCTCAATGATGATGCTGCGCGGCGCAGAGTCTTCGTTGCGGAAGGTGTAGGTTTTCTTTTCGCGGACTTCGCTGGTTTGCACCATATTTCCTTTGCTGATGACGACACGCGAGACGCGCCGATTTTCTGAGCCGATGCGTGAACTGGCGTTGACCGCTAGATCGGTGGCGTAGGAGAGGAGACGTTTCTCACCCGGGCGGATGGGATCGAAAATGCCTTCGCCGGAGAATGTTTCGTCTTCGAGAATGCTGACGCTGCCGCCATCGAGAGTGAGGCCGGTGGTGTTGGTTAGCCAAACTGCACGTTCAGGGCGTGGGAGGCGGTTGCGTTCATTCCAGATGGAAACCTTTTCGGCGTTGATGGCGGATTGGACGATGGGGACGAGGGCCGAGCGATTTTTGAGGATGGTGATGGGGTCTTTGAGTTTGTATTCGAAGAGATCGCCGATTGCTTGGCTGAGAGCGGCAGCCTCGGCGGCGGCGCGGGCATCGCCGATGTGGTAAGAGCCCGCTCCCATGCCTCCGCCCGCACCGGTACCGTAGCCATTCCCAGTGCCGCGGCCCACGGATCCGAGTGCGGCGCCTCGGCCAAGAGCACGGCCGGTGCCGACGGTTAGAGAAGAATTAGTTGAGCTCATCAGAGCGTTGGACAGTTGTTCTTGAACCACCACGGTTTGCGTGGCACTGCCCACTTGAAGGGAAAGGTTCTGTTGCACAGGGTTGCCTGGCAACACCGTAATGCCCTGAACTTCGGAGCGGCTGAACCCCGGCGCTTCGACAGTGAGGCGGATGGTGCCGTTGGGTATGGATGAGAGTTGGTAGTTACCGTTGCTATCGGCGGTCGTTACGGCGAGCTGTGTTCCGTTCGTATCCAAAGCTTTGACGACCGCTCCGGCGATTGGCGAGCCTGAGGGGTCGGTGATCAAGCCACTGAGCTGTGCCTGCCCGGCGTTGAGCGTGGATTCGTAGGTCTGTGGAGTGGTGGAGACGGTATCGGGAAGAGCGATGGTAGGTCGTTGGGCGTAGTAGGGCTGCGACAGATTCTGGATGAACGACTGAGGCGCTCCGGCGACGAGGGAGAGGGAAACATTGTTCCAGTCTTCACCGACGACGTTATCGACGATGGCCCAGCCTTGGAGGAGCGGCGATTTTGTGGGTTGGGAGTTCAAGACAAGCCGGTAAGTCGATTTCCAAACGGGAACTTCGCTGATATAACTCACATAAAGGGAGCGGTCGCCGGTGCCCTCGGTCGAGATCAACATGTTTCTTACATCAGGTTGACGTTCGGAGGAGACAAGATCGAGATAGTGGTCGATCTTGCCGGTGAGGCCCGGTTCTAGGAGACGGACGGAGAAGGACGGAGAAATTTCGGAGGTGCGGATTTCGCCGGAATCGGAGATGAGTGTGAGGTAGTCAAGTTCGGTGCTGAGGCCGGCGGAGACGCGCGTTTTTCGTTCGGTGCTAAGCAGTCGGCCTGACATGACTGCGCCGCCGTTTCGAACCTCGATCTTGGTGCCGCGGAGGTTGGAGAGAACGTCGAGGAGTGAAGGCTTTTCACCTAGAGGCAAGCGGAGATCGCCAAGTTGGCGGTTTATGGGATTGGCTGTTCCGTAGGCGACGCCCGAGATGCGGCCGCCATTCAGATCGAGAACCGTAAGCGACTTGAGGACGTCGTTGAGTTGGCTGGAGGTGAAAGAGACGGAGACCGATTCATTGCCGCGGACACTACCGACGTGCTCGAAATAACCGACGCCGTTCTTGAATAAGACGACGCGTTTGATGGGTAGTTTGTCTTGGGCTGTCAAGACGAGAGAGGTGGCAAGCAGTAGGGAGATTAGCGGTCGAAGCAAGGCGGGGCTCCTTTGGGATAGGGATGTGGTGTGGACGGAGGTGCGGGGATATAGGTTTCAGGGAAAGGGGACGTTCAGGCCGTCCCCTTTTCTTTGGCTAGCTTAATGCCTGATCGAGATCCCAGATCAGATCTTCGATATCTTCAAGACCGACGGACAAACGTACCAGTTCAGGAGTGACACCGGCCGCTTGTTGTTCGGCCAAGCCGAGTTGTTGGTGCGTGGTAGAAGCCGGGTGAATGACAAGGCTGCGCGCATCGCCAACGTTCGCCAGATGCGAGAAGAGTTTGAGCTTGTTGATAAAGCGCTTGCCCGCTTCATAGCCGCCTTTCACGCCGAACGAGAAGACAGCGCCTGATCCCTTGGGCGTGTATTTCTTAGCCGTGGCATTGTAGGGACTGTCGGGCAGGGAAGCGTACTTGACCCAATCCACCTGAGCGTGACCCTTCAGGTGTTGCGCGACGGCGAGTGCGTTTTGCAAGTGGCGATCCATGCGCATGCCGAGCGTCTCGATACCTTGTAGAAACAGGAATGAGTTGAAAGGACTCACGCAAGGGCCGAGATCGCGCAGGCCTTCGACGCGCGTTTTGATGATGAAGCTGATGGTGCCAAAAGTGTCCCAGAACTTCATGCCGTGATAAGCGCGGGCCGGTTCAGTGAAGTCGGGGAACTTGCCGTTGTTCCAAGGGAATTTGCCGCTATCGACAATGATGCCGCCGATGGAGTTGCCGTGACCTCCCATGAATTTCGTTAGCGAGTGGACAACAATGTCTGCGCCGTAATCGATGGGCCGCGTGACATAGGGAGTGGCGAAGGTATTATCGATGACGAGGGGCACGCCGTTGTCGTGGGCGATTTTGGCGACTGCTTCAATGTCGAGCACGTTGCAGCGTGGATTACTGATGGTCTCGCCGTACAGTGCTTTGGTTTTGGGCGTGATGGCTTTGCGGAAGTTTTCGGGATCGTCTGGTTCGACAAAGGTGAAGTCGTAGCCGAGGCGGCGCATGGTGCAGTCGAACTGCGTGAAGGTGCCGCCGTAGAGCGTGCTGGAGGCGACGATGTGATCGCCGGGCGCGGCGATCGTGGTAAGCGCGAGAAATTGTGCGGCTTGACCGCTGGCGAGGGCGAGAGCGGCGACACCGTTTTCGAGAGAAGCGACGCGCTCCTCTAAGACAGCCGTGGTGGGATTCATGATGCGCGTGTAGATGTTGCCAAATTGCTGAAGGGCGAAGAGGCGCGCGGCATGGTCGGTATCGTCGAAGGTGAACGACGTGGATTGATAGATGGGTACAGCCCTTGCGTGCGTGGTGGCGTCGGGGTCGTAGCCGGCGTGAAGAGAACGAGTGTTGAAGCCCAACGGGCGTTCTATGTCTTTGAGCATAAGAGACAGAATATCGAAGACAAAATGCAAATGGCCCGAATTCTCTTGCGAGAGTCGGGCCATTTTGCGGTTTTGTGAAGAGTTACTTGCTGGGCGTGGCAGCCGGGACGGGCGTCACGGCCGTTTTCACTTTCTTCACATGATGCTTTTTTGTGACTTTCTTGGTTGATGTTGTAGCGGGCGCAGTGGTGTTCTGCGCTTTGGGGGCCTTCGGGGCAGCCAGAATGGCCACTGCCGACAGTAAAGCGATGCTGATGATCTTTTTCATTTTCGTTTCTCCTGTGTGTGGCGGATCGTTGTTTGCCCGCTCACAATCCTACTTTGCCTGGAATTGCCCGGCGGCGCCATCACGTGGATAAGCGAATTATGGCTAAGGAAGTTAATGAAAGAAGCTACACCTTGACCCAGGCACGTTTGTCGGAACTTTCGCTCACCTTCTCAAGAAGGATCATGCCGCGCAAGCCATCTTCGAATGTGGGATAGTCTACAGGCGCTGAAGCATCGGCAACCTTTGCATAGAACCGTTTGAAGATTTGTTTGTGCGAATCGTCATAGCCTTCGCTGTGGCCACCGGGGAGATCCGCAAAGCCGGCAGCTTCGGGATAGAAGAGCGACGCGTCTTTAAGAACAGTTTCGTTCGGTTCGTTGCGATGACCTATCCAGAGCGTGTCGGGTTGTTCCTGGTTCCAGGCAACGCCCGCTTTGGTGCCGAAAATCTCGAAAGCGAAATGATTCTTCGAACCGGCAGACATCTGGCTCACGGTGAAGGCACCGCGGGCGCGCTCGCCCATGTGCAGCATCACCATGCCGAAGTCTTCGGTATTGATGGGGAACGATTCGTAATCGCTGGGCGCCAACTTCTTGCCCGAGAACGTTTCCACTGAACCCTTGGGCTTTTTGCGGGTCTTATGAAATATCATCAGATCGGCGCAGACTTCGGTGATGGCGAGGCCGGTCAAGTGCTGAATCATGTCCATCCAGTGTGAACCGATGTCGCCCATGACGCGCAGCTTGCCGTTGAACTTGGCATCCAGACGCCAGTTCCAGTCGGTGTCATAGAGCAGCCAGTCTTGTGAGTATGTTCCTTGCACAACCAAAATTTCGCCAAGGTCGCCGTGCGCAATCATCTGTCGCATCTGCTGCACCACCGGGTAATAGCGCAAATTGTGTTGAACGCAATTGACGGCATTCCTCGCTTTAGCGGCGGCGACGAGTTGGCGCGCTTCGTCCGATGTCATGGTGAGAGGCTTCTCGCACAGCACCGCTTTGCCGGCGTCGATGGCCGCGAGGGCCATGGGGCAGTGGTCCACGTTGGGCGTGCAGATGTGCACTGCGGCAATTTCTTTGTTGTCCAGCACGTCCTTCAGATTGGCGGTGGCGAAGGGAATGTAATTGGTGTCGGCGAATTTCTGTGCCGTTTCGGGGCGGCTGCCAACGACAGCCGCGACCTCCACGTTCCCCAGGCGGCGCACATTCTCGGTATGCACCTTGCCCATAAAGCCTGTTCCGATGATCGCTGTTTTTATCTTCTTCATCTTGGTTCCGAACGTTAGTATATGCGAAAGAACTTTCTTGGTAGTCTAATTCGAAGGTAGCTTTTGGTGACCGTGGTTTTTCGTGGTAAACGAATTCGTTTCGAAAGGCGCGCGCGACGGGCGCCGGCCACGCCACAAAATATTGCGCTGGCGGCCGCCGCATTGCTTACGCCTTGCGCGCTGGTAGCGTTTACTGTCACCTGTTGGTGCGTGGCGGCTGATATGCAATGGACGTCTGGCTTCTTCGTCTCGCGCGGAATTTTTTCGCATTGGCAAAGTTGGTTGCTGGCGTCTGCGCTGTTGCTCTTGGTGTCGCGTCTGCTGTCGCAGTGCGTCGACGAAAGCGAATGAAAGTACTACGGGTACGGTCAGTTTCTCTTTGCTCTGTTGCACTCTCATGACAGACACAATTTGTGCCACCGCCGAACATCTGGTTATCCATATTCGCTATGAGCTTTCATCTAAACGGCGGCTAGTATGTTTTGCTAAGATGTTGATAGACCAAAAGATTTCCTTACCGGAGAACTTTTGGCCTCTGACATGCATCTACATGTCAGAAGGTTAATCTCGATGACTGTTGAGCCAAGATCTACTGCGGTTGCGATTCGGGCAGAGAACTCACGTTCCTGGCCCACAGCAGTACTACAAGGTAGTGTATTTATTTTAGAACGCGTTGGCGTATGGGCTGCCGACACTGCACAGCAATTTGGTGCAATGGTGGCGGCTCTAATGGGACCTGCGGTGTTGTCCGTGTATGCCTTTGTGGCCTGGAGTTTAGCCGCAAATTTAGGTTGGACCGATACGTTTGTCTTCAAGACCGGACCACTGTCGAATTGGATGATTTGGATGGGATTGGCCGTGCTGGTAAGTTTGGCTGCGGGTGTCCTGCGCAAGCGTTCCCGGACGGACGAACAATAACGGAAACAAATTAATTTTGAAAAACGGCACGTCTTTGCGGGCGTGCCGTTTTTCTTTGTTATCCTCAAGAACAAGGAAACCGAGAGCAGTTCAATGTCACTCAGTTCGCGTTCCTACGTGAATCGGTATACGCCCTCCAACCGCTTTCCCGTGGGCGTTAAGTGGTTGCTGATCGTCAACAGCGTTCTTTTTGTGCTGCACTGGCTGGGGCCACCGCTCAGTCTGATTTTAAGGCAATTTGCTTTAATTCCGGCGCAGGCCCTGATGGGGTTGCGTGTTTGGCAGGTGTTCACCTACATGTTCATCCACGCGGACGTGTGGAACTTAGTGTGGAACATGCTAGCGCTCTGGATGTTCGGCGCCGAACTGGAGCGAACCTGGGGCACACAAAAATTTGTCCGTTTCTACCTGACATGTGGCGTGATCGCCGGGCTAGCGGTCATTATTTTGACGTACGCCTTCGGCCAGGAATCTAGAGCCATCGCCTTTGGGTCAAATGGCGCGATTTATGGGTTGCTGGCGGCGTACGCCATCGTCTTTCCGGATGCCACGCTACTTTTCGGATTCCTGATTCCGATGAAGTCGAAATACTTTGTGCTGATTATCGGCGCATTGGTGTTTTTCCGGCAGTTCCCGCCGTCGCTCGTTGATGTTGGTTTGCTGACTGGTATGGTTGCGGGCTATCTGCTTCTACGCGGCAGCAAACTGCAGAGTCAGATTCGCCAACCGCTGATGGCTGGCTACAAGGATTGGAAACTGCGGCGGGCGCGCAAGAAGTTTGAGGTCTATTTGAAAAGACGCGATTCCGGTTCCGACCGCTGGGTTAATTGAGAGATTCTGGTAGCCTCTCTGCGGTTTGATCCGTCCATAATAGGAAGAATAACCATGAGGCATCCATTATTACTAGGGGCGTTGAGCCTCGCGATCATCAGTTTTTCACCGAAGCAGTTGCCGGCGCAGGAAGGCCCGCAATCGCAAAGCACCGATTCTGTAGCGAAGCCCAAAAAGCCCGCGGCCACGCCAGATGAAGCGCCTCCCGCCGAGAAAGCTCCCATCCCTTCAGAGTTCAAGAAGCCCAAAGATCCCGCTGCAGCCGGAGATATCCCGACGTATCGCACAACTGCCAATACCGTGGTGGTGGATGTGGCCGTGATGGATGACCACAACAACTTTATTCCCAAGATCCCGCAGGGGGCCTTTCGCATTTCAGAAGACGGCGTTCCGCAAAAGGTCACCACGTTCGGCCAGAGCGAAGCGCCCATGACCATTTGCATGTTGATTGAATTTAGCGGACGCTTTCAAGCGTACTGGAGCCAAGGTTGGGCCGAGACACTCAACGCATCTTATGGTTTTCTTGAAACGCTGAAGCCTGACGATAATGTCGCAGTGGCAACGTACGATTTGCGTACCACCATCCTTTCGGATTTTTCACCGGATAAACGCCAGGCCGAAGAAGCTATGGCTCGCTTGCGGATACCGGGTTTTAGTGAATCGAACGTGTTTGACGCGTTGACCGATATGGCCGACCGCATGTCGGGCATTGAGAGCCGTAAAGCGATTCTGCTGATTGCGACTGGTTTGGATACGTTCAGCAAACTGACATTCGACAAGGCGCGCAAGTCTTTGCAGGAATCCGGCGTGCCAATTTATACGGTTAGCATCTTGCAGATTGCCCGCATAGGTTTGGAAGGCCGCGGCGGCATGGGCGCGCAAATGATGAATATGGATTTCCTGCAAGCAGATAACGAGATGAAGACGTTTTCGAAAGAAACGGGAGGGTTGAGTTTCTTTCCGCGCTTTCCGGGTGAGTATCCGCAAGTGTTCCGCCAGATTGAGACTGCGTTGCGGCAACAGTACTCGTTGTCATACCACCCAACCAACGTGGCGCGCGATGGCAAGTTCCGCCGCATCAAGGTGGAACTTGTCAATCCAGAAACCAACGAGCCTTTTCGCATTGTGGATGGGAAGAACAAGCCCATTAAATATCAAGTGATTGCGAAGACCGGCTACAAAGCGCCGCGCGAAGTGGAATAACGCCTGCGAAAAATCTCAATGAATTCGTTGTCAAGCACTAGATGTGTCTTGCTTTGAATTCGATAGAGGGTGATTGACACTTAATGAGAAGACTGTTACCTTCATGAAGTTCGATGCGATCCGTTTCTTCTCAACGCGCCCCCTCAGACGCTCTAATTCTCCTGGTCGATGACAATCGCGACGGTGTGATTGCACGCCGATCCGTCCTGGAAGAGTTGGGCTATCAGGTCGTCACAGCCTGCTGTGGCTTAGACGCCCTGCATTTACATGAGCAGCGCAATCCCGACTTGGTCATCACCGACTATCGCATGTCTCCTATGGATGGTCTTGAGTTGATCGCACACCTGCGGCAGCGTGGGTTTCAAAAGCCGATTATTCTGCTGAGCGGTTTTGCCGAAACGCTAGGCATGCGTTCTGAAAACACCGGCGCCGACGTGGTGATTCAGAAGAGTTCCAATGAAGTGGCTAATCTTGTGCGGTATACGAAGAAGCTGCTCACTCCCAAAAAGCCGGCAGGCACGCAAGGGAAGAGTAAAGAATCTTACGTTCGCAGTACTAGCGACGTTTCCTAGTTCGCAGTACGTTAGTAGCGCTGCACAAAAATCTTGGTAAAGCCCGCATTGCGAAGTGAATCGCGCGTAGTGGAGAGTTCGCTAGTGTCGCGCATCGGTCCAATCAACACGCGGTATACATCGCTGGCACCTGGCTTGGCCACGGCATGGGCGTGAAACCCTTTCTTGCTCAAAACATCCGCTAACGCCTTTGCTTCTGTGTGACCTACGGCGGCTACTTGCAAAAAGGTTTGTCCGCTTTGCGGTCCAGCGAAGCTGTTTGTCGGTTTGGTGTGCGTAGCGGCCGGCGTTGGCGTAACCTTCGGGCCTGGAGTCGGCGGTCTAACTGGAGCCGCCTGCTCTTCAGGAACGGGCTCTTTCTTGGGAGCGCCCAGCACTGTTTCGTCCTTGGCCGCGGATGGAGTCATCACCGGCTCTGGAGGGGGCGGTTGCACTGTGCGCGTTTGCTCGTTGGCGGCAGGTTGGTCGCCGTTATCGCTTGCCGGCGGCAAGGCATGCGTCTCAAGGCTGGTGGCTGTGCTGGCGGCGGGATCTGTGGCTGATGCCGATATCACGGCAGGTTTCTTTTCGGACGAGTTGCGGCCCACCATGTAGCCGCCGGTGAACGCGATGCCTAGCAAAACGGCTAGCACGAAGAAAATAGCCAGCAGATGCCTGTTGCCAAGCAAGATCTCTGTTTCGTTTTCGCTGGTTGACGACATTTCTACCTAAAATTGTACTGAACTAATCATCGTCTAAAAACTATGACGCGCGCTACAGTACTTAAGTAAGCTATGAAAACCAACTTTCGATACGTCTTCGCTGCCCTGGTTGGCGGCGCAAGCGTGGTGGCGCTCGCCTTCGCGCAGAATGCACTGCCCGGCATGCCGCCTGTTCTAGATCCCAAGAATGTTTATTCCGCAACCGCCCCGGGTATGTTTTCGCCCGCGGTCGCAGGTTTTCCGACGCGTGTCTACGTTCCCAACACCAAGAGCGATACCGTTGATGTGATCGATCCGGAAACGTTCAAAATCGTGGACCATTTTGCGCTGCCGAAGAAAGGTGGCCGGCTGATGGAGCCGCAGCACATCATTCCTTCGTGGGATTTGAAGAAGCTGTGGGTAGCACAGGATTTGGGTGATCAACTGACGCTGATTGATCCCGCCACCGGAAAGATGGGCGAGACGATTAATGTTGACGATCCGTACAATATGTACTCCACGCCCGATGGAAAATACGTTATCGTGATGGCAGAGCGCGAAAAGCGCATGGATTTTCGCGATCCCCAAACCATGAAGGTGGTTGCCCGCTTGCCGGTGGATTGCAAGGGCGTGAACCACGCCGATTTCACGCCCGACGGACGCATCATGATCGCGACCTGTGAATTTTCGAGCGAGTTGATCAAAGTGGATGTCGTGGCGAAAAAGGTTCTGGCGCATCTGCCTTTAACTCCAAAAGGGATGCCGCAGGATTGCCGCCTCACGCCCGATGGCAAGCACTTTTTGATTGCCAACATGGAAGCAGATGGCGTTCACGTGGTGGATGCTGAACCTTTCCGCCAAGTGGATTTCATCAAGACGGGCAAAGGCGCTCACGGTATTTACTTCAGCCGCGATTCGAAGTATGCCTATGTCTCGAATCGCGGAGAAGGCTCTGTCTCTCTCATCAACACCGAGACTCTCAAGCTTGACAGGAAGTGGACCATTCCTGGAGGTGGCAGTCCTGATATGGGAGGTGTCTCGGCTGATGGCAAGACTCTGTGGCTGTCGGGCCGCTATAACGGTGAAGTGTATGTGTTCGATACTACGACCGGCAAGCTGCGAGCCCGCATCAAAGTGGGAGATGGGCCCCACGGTTTGTGCTACTACCCACAGCCGGGACGCTATTCGCTCGGCCACACGGGCAACATGCGCTAAATAAACGTGAACGACGAACCATGGTTGCGGGGTCCAATCGCGGGGGTTCACCCGCTAGTGATGCCTGTATTCTTCAGCTACGCGCAAGTTCGGGAAGACCTGCATAAACATACGGTGGGTCTTTCCGATGAGCAGGTTTGGCAGCGGTGCGCCGGACAGTCGCTCGGCTTTCAGTTGAAGCATATTGCCGGCAGTGTTGACCGAATTACGAGTTATCTGATGGTTCGCCCGTTAAGCGATGAGCAACTGGCATTTCTCAAGCAGGAGTTACAGCCTCCAGGCAGTCTGCCTGAGTTACTCGCTCTGGTGGAGCACAGTCTCACTTACTCGGAGAGCCAGTTGAAGAACGTGGACGCAGATTCGTTATACGCACCTCGCACCGTGGGCCGCCGCGCTTTACCCACTACCGTGATCGGCTTGATAGTTCATCTTGCCGAGCATACCCAGCGCCATCTGGGGCAAGCCATCTTGATTGCTAAACTCCTGCGGCAGACCGGCTGATGGCTGGTTTCGGCGCCCTTCTCGCGCGCAATCGCAACTACCGTTACACGTGGCTTGGCCAGATTGTGAGTGAGGTGGGAGATCACTTCAATAACATTGCGGTGCTGAGCCTGGTAAATGAAGCTACTCACAGCGGCTTTGCCGTGGCGGCGCTGATGATGTCTCGCGCGATTCCTGCCGTTCTGGCTGGCCCGTTGGCAGGCGTGATGTTAGACCGCTTCGACCGGCGGCGCATCATGATCACCAGCGACTTGATTCGGGGAGTGGTGGCGCTCGGATTCATTTACGCGATTGGGCAGCATCAGCTTTGGCTCGTCTATGTGTTGAGCGCCCTGCTAATGGGGGCCTCGCCGTTTTTCACCAGTGGACGCTCCGCCATCTTGCCGTCCATTGCGACGAAGGATGAGATTCATACCGCGAATTCGCTGACGCAAACAACGGGTTGGCTGACGCTGACGGTGGGCGCTTACTTTGGCGGAACAATGGTTGCCGCGTTCGGTTCCACGCAGGCATTTCTATTTAACTCGCTTTCATTCTTCATCTCAGCCTATTGCATTTTTCAACTGCGGAAGGCTAGCGGGCATTTTCGTGCGGAAGATCGCGGCTTGAACGAAACGAAAGTAGCGCGGCCCTGGCATGAATATCGCGAAGGCTTGAATTACATGTCGAAGGCGCCGCTGATTTTAGGGATTGCCTTGATCGCTGTAGGTTGGGCTAGTGGTGGAGGTGCGGCGCAGGTGTTGTTCACTTTGTTCAGTGAGCAAGTGTTTAAAAAGGGCGCGCAGGGGTTAGGGCAACTGTGGGGCATGGCCGGGGTGGGCCTTCTTATTGGAGGTTTCATCGGGAACCAGATTGGCAAGTGGATCAGTTTCGAAGCGTATAAGAGAACGGTGTTTTTCTGCTACCTGCTTCATGGCGGCGCGTATGTGGTTTTCAGCCAGATGCAGTATTGGGGTTGGGCGCTATTCTTCATGGCTGTTTCGCGCGGCGCCGTGGCGGTGAGTTCGTTGTTGAACTGGTCGAACTTGTTGAAGCATGTGGACGACCGGTATCGCGGACGTGTATTCTCAACGATTGAAACGATGAACTGGTCGACAATGATGATCTCGATGTTGGCCGCCGGCTTAGCCTCTCAGAATCACAGTGCGCGCATTATAGGAGCAGTTTCGGGGTTACTTAGTTCCTCGACGGCGATTTTCTGGGGTTGGGCAAATTGGACAGGTAAGTTGCCGGAACCGGCGGTCTCGGAGGATGATGCTGAGGTGGAGATTCATGGAGATCCCACGGGCTGAACGACGGAGCAAGTTAAGAGTATTCTCACTCTATGCGACGTTTCGGATTGGCTTTGTTGGTATCGGCGATAACTCTGATGGCGGATACTAAGACGGTCACGAAGATGACCTTCCTCGGACCACACGGTGGTGGTCGCATAACCACTCGAACGGAATACCGGCAAGGCGATAACAGCCGTAATGAGTCCGAGACGTTTAGCGGAGATTCTCGTGCGCGCCCGATACTCGTCATTACGCTTGGTAAGAAACTTGAGTACCAAATCGACCCGACCGCTCGGCAGTACGTTGAGTATGAGATCCCTCGGCCCAAGCACTTATTCGTCTGGTAAGACGCTAGACATCTACTACGAAATAAAGGGCACGGGAGAATCGAAAGAGTTTTTCGGCGAGACAGCCAAACACCTGATTTGGAGCGAGCGGCGCGTGGCAGAGCCCGGAGCCTGTGGTATGAGTTACACAAGCGAAACCGACGGTTGGTATTTCCCAGAACCAGAAGAAACGAAGCAGCACTTCGGTACATTCCTCGCGGCTGGTCGTGGAATGCGTGGCGGAGGCTTGTGCCTGGATAAAATCGTCGTCCATGGGCGAAGGCCCGGAGGTATGGCGGTGATCGCCAACGATGGTTCGTTTAAGACAGAAATTGTGGAGCTTTCCTCCGAGCCGTTGGATAAGAGTTTGTTTGAAGTGCCAAGCGGTTATACGAAAGTCAAAAATCTGCCCGGGCCGCCGCCTTCTCCCCCTCCGACTCTGCCACAGCAGATTCAGTGGGAATTGGCGCGATTGGTGCGTGAATTGGAAGCTTGGTTTCGCTAACGGAACTCGTTGCCATTCTAGTTGNNGGAGCGTCCGCAGCTTTGTTATTACGCATCAGTCAAGGATTTGCTAAGCCACTAGTGAGCGTTGCGCTGGCGCTTGAGTACCAGGCGACTTGTCATTTGCCGGAACACAGGCTAGCAAGCGGTTTGCGCGAGAGTGACGTTGATGATTTTATAAACACCTTGATTAGTCTAGCCGCTCCGGTGGACATCCATTTTTTATGGCGTCCGCAATTGCGTGACCCGGGAGACGAAATGGTGTTGGAGACTGCTGTAAGTGGTCAGGCTGCAGCGATTGTTACCTTCAACCGGCGCGATTTTGGTTCGGCGCCGAAATCTTTCGGGATCGCGGTACTTCTGCCTGGTGAGGCACTAAAAAGGACAAGACAATGACGACTAAGACAAGCACCTATCCACTTCGCCTTCCTGCTTCGCTCAAAGCGGCGTTGGAAAAGCTGAGCAAACAAGATGGCACCAGTATCAATCAATTTGTGGTGACTGCGGTTGCCGAGAAAATCTCAGCTCTTAATACGGCAGAGTTCTTCGAAGAGCGGCGCGGAAAAGCGGATCTTAAAGCGTTTCGCCGAATTTTGAACCGCAAGGGTGGCGTACCGCCTCGAGAGGGAGACGAGTTGTAAACGCTACTACGTGGCCCGCGCGGTCAACTTCTCCAGATGCTTCGCTAAAATATCGACTTCAATATTGATCCTCGCCCCCGCTTGATAGCCGTGAAGTGTCGTGTTCCTATAGGTATGAGGAATAATCGTAAACACCACCTCCGCATCTTTGATCTCCGCCACCGTTAAACTCATCCCATCCACTGCCAGCGATCCCTTTTCCACTATGTAGCGCGACAAATCATCCGGCACCCGAATTCGTAACCACCAGTTATCATTCCCCAGCGCTTCAAGCGAAATCAACTCCGCCGTCCCATCCACATGCCCCAGCACAAAATGCCCATCCAAACGCGCATTCGCTCGCAACGGCCGCTCCAGATTCACCGCTGCACCCGCCCGCAGATTCCCCAAATTGGTTCTCGCCAAAGTCTCCGGCGCCAAGTCCGCAGCGAAACGGTCTCCCGCCAACTCTACCGCGGTCAAGCAGGTTCCATTCACCGCAATGCTCGCCCCAACCGTGGCATCCTTCAAAACATTCGCGCAGCCCACTACCAGCCGAGCTCCGGTGCCCGCGCTGTCCATCGAAATAACACGGCCCAACTCTTCAATAATTCCTGTAAACACTAGTGAGCCGCCTCTTTCGTCACATACGCTTCCACCGCAAACTCATCCGTAGAAACCGGGTGAACCGAAACACGCTCCAGCATAATCGCGTCCACCCGCCGCAGGCGGCCCGGCCCACCCGCCACCGGAATGCTCTTCATCCCGCCTAAAATCTTCGGCGCGTAGTAAAAGAAAACCTTATCCGCAATCTGCGAATCAAGCATCGTCCAATTCACGTGGCTGCCCGCTTCCACCATCAGCGAAAGATACCGCTGCTGCGCCAGATGATCAATCACAACTTTCGGATCGGTGCGTCCACCCTGCCCGTCGGCAATCAACACTTGAATGCCCGCAGCCTCCAATGCTTTCCGCCGATCCACCGGCGCCACCGAAGTACCCACTACCAACACATCATTTTTCGCGCTCGTAATGATCTTCGCCGTCAGCGGCACGCGCAGTTGCGAATCCAGCACGATGCGCAGCAAAGGACGGCTGCGCTCCATGCCTGACCTGTCGGTGAGCAAGCAATCGTCTTCCAGCACCGTTCCCAAACCGGTTAGAATGGCATCGGAATAGTGGCGCACCAGTTGGACATCCGCTCGCGCTACTTCGCTGGTGATCCAGCCAAAGTTATCTTGCGGCGCGGCAATCTTTCCATCCAACGTAAGTGCGGCCTTAATGGTCACCAGCGGCTTCCCCGTTCGCATGAAGTGGATAAACGGCTCATTCAGCTTCTCAGCCGAGGCCGTGTGTTCCGCATTCAAGAAAACCTCAATCCCCGCCTGGCGCAGTTTTTCAAACCCTTTGCCTGCTACTAACGGATTCGGATCTTTCATGGCCGCTTCCACTCGCTTAACGCCGGCCGCGATGAGAGCGTCTACGCAAGGTCCAGTCCGGCCATGATGTGAACAAGGTTCTAGCGAAACGTAGAGGGTGGCGCCACGCGCACGGTCGCCTGCCTCGCGTATGGCCACAATTTCCGCGTGATCTTTGCCGCTCCACGTGTGGAACCCGCGGCCCACTACTTCGCTATCGCGCACCAAGACTGCGCCCACCGCCGGATTTGGGCTCGTGCGCCCGCGTCCCTTGTTGGCCAGTTCCAGCGCTTGTATCAGGTAGGCGCTCATGAACGGTTCCTAGTCAAACAGCGACGCGACGAACTTCTCTGGTTCGAATGGCAGTAGATCTTCGATCTTCTCGCCTATACCCACATAGCGAATCGGCAGGTTCAGTTCACTTGCAATGGCCACCACCACGCCGCCCTTCGCGGTCCCGTCCAGTTTGGTCAACACAATGCCGGTCACCCCTGCCGCTTCGGTAAACTTGCGTGCTTGCTCCAAACCGTTCTGCCCGGTGGTGGCATCCATCACCAACCACACCTCATGCGGCGCGCCGGGAATCACGCGCTGGCAGGTGCGACGCATCTTCTCTAATTCGGCCATCAAATTCTCTTTAGTATGCAGACGCCCGGCGGTATCCACAATCACGTAATCCACGCCCTGCGATTTCGCCGCCTGCAGACCATCGAACACCACGGCGCTGGGGTCCGCTCCGGTCTTCTGCCGGATCATCTTCACGCCCGCCCGCTCGGCCCAAATTTCCAATTGCTCAATAGCCGCCGCGCGAAACGTATCCGCCGCGCACAACAGAACTGTACGCCCTTCGCCCAGAAACCGATGCGCGAGTTTCCCGATAGTCGTCGTCTTTCCCGCGCCGTTTATGCCCACCACCATCACCACAGCCGGCGGCGTGGGCACTATATGAACAGGTGTCTCCGAAGCCGCGAGCACTTCCAGGATCTGTTCGCGGATCAGGTTGCGGATCTCATGCGGATCGGCCGTCAGTTTGCGGTCCACCCGGGTGCGGATGCGTTCCAGAATATCTTGGGTCGTGCGCACGCCGATGTCGGCGGTGATCAGCGTATATTCCAGTTCCTCCAGCAGATCCGCGTCGATTTCCTTCTTGCCGGACAAAACATCTTCAAGCTTGTCAACCAAGCCCGAGCGGGTCTTTTGAATGCCGGCCTTCAATTTGTCGAGCAGGTTCGGTTCGGAGGCAACAGAGCCAAAAAGCGTTTGAATGGCCATTTATCAGGTGTTCGGTTCCAAGTTTAGCAAGCGAGTAGTACTCAGTACTGTTGGTAACTGGGTGTGCCAGAGTACTGGTTGGACTTTCCAGCAGTCCCCGATAAGACACATACTTACGATGAATGGCGATCGCGCTTTCGGATAAGTTGACGCCCGCGCCGGTGGAGGTCCTCAAAAAGGACAGGCCGGGTGGTCTCCACTTCCACTTGATCTTGCTAGCGGCCGCCGTTCTCATTGGAAGCTTCATGCAATTGCTGGGTCCTTCCTGGGCGCAGACGATCTTTGAAAAGGTGCGGCTCGATTCTTTTTTAGGAATAAGCGCTCTCCTCGTAGCGTTATTTGCCTCCATCCTGGCGCACGAACTGGGACATCTATTAGCGGCGCTCTTTTTGAATTACGAGATCTTGGGCGGAGCCTTTGGCCCGTTCCGTTTCGAGTGGTGGAATAAGCGAATTTACGTGCGGGAAACCACCGTCGGCTGGTCTCGCTGTTCCATTTCCGCAGTGCCTCGGGAAATACACAATTGTTGGCGGCCAAGGATGTTGCTCGTGGTCAGTTCCGGTCCCGTTGTTTCGCTTCTTTTTCTGCTGGCCGCCGCGGGGCTTGCGTTGCGCAGTCCCGCAGGAGCGAATTGGGCAGCCAGTTGGATCACGTCTTTCTGGAGTGGCTGCGCCGAAGTTAACTTCTTTCTGTTTATCTTGGGACTTGTGCCGAATGGGCGCGCCAGCGCCGTACCGAATGATGCCGCCTTGTTCCTGCGTGTTTGGAAGAACAACGCCGATGCCGTCGATATGTTCGTCTGCCACAAGGCCATGGAACTGGCGCTGCGGCGCATCCGCCCGGAAGACTATCCACAACCGCTGCTGCGCGAATTGGCGAACTTTGAGGCGCACCCGCACACGCGCTTGATGGTGGCGCGCCGCATCGTGGAATGGGCTGCTGATTCTGGCGATCTGGAATTAGCCGGTGAATGGGATGACTGCGCGCTGGCGGCGAGTGTGAATTGCAGCCCTCGCTTGGCAAATGTCGCGCTCGCCGAATCCGCCAGTTTCGACGTAGTGTTCCGTGAAGATCTGCGCGCCGCCGTTCACAAGTTCGCCAAGGTGGAGTTCGACGAATTATTTCCACCTATGCTGGCAGAGCGCTCCTGGGCCGCACGGCTGATCGCCTGCGGTTTGCCGCATAGGGCCGAGGCGCACATCGCGCGCGCACAGAGCTATCTTCCTGCCGCCAATCCTTACTTCCACTACGAGCGGACGCTTCTCGATCGACTGCAAAGTAAAGCTGGCCGCAAAGCGCTCGAGTCCGCCTCGTCCCGCTGACTTTGTAAGTGTGATGTTATAGTGACATCGCCACTAGAAATTTGAAACCGTTTCCGAGGCGAAAAGTCCAACCGTGATTGGGCTGCCTAGCTGTTATTGAGGATAAGTTTCGATGCCGCTCCCCGTTCCCCTAAAAACTCGCCGCCGGTTGGCATTCCTCTTCTCACTACCCGCCGCTTTCAGCCTGGTCTTCTTCGGCGTCGAACTGCTGTCCGAGCGGACCGACATTCACCTGCTCGAAATTCAAAATCTGCAAACCAGTATCACTGATTTGAGCCAACTGGCAAAGGATGCCGAGTCAGCGGAACGTGGGTTCTTGCTAACGGGAGACCGTAGTTACCTCCGGCCTTTGAACGAGGCTTCGTATTGGCTAAGGCCGCGGATTGAAAGTTGCAAGGCTTACTCGGCGAACCATACTGAACTGCTGCCCAGCATTGAAAACGTCGCCGCATTAGTACAAAAGCGTTTTAACCGGGCGAAGCAATTGCTGGATGCGCAAACCGAAAAGAGTTTTGCGGCTGCGATCGACATGGAAAAGGCGGGCGACCCCGACCGCACCATGGACAAGCTGGAGAATTCTGTCAACAGCTTGCTGAAAGATGTGCGCCAAATTGAGCAGAACAACATAGACCGCGAACGGAACCTGAACCGTTGGACGTTTATATTCTTCTCTGTGGGCACCATGGTGATGATTGCGGTGATGGTGTGGCTCTATAACGCACTGCTCTCTTATCTCTACGCGCGCGATGATGCCCGCGAACAGTTGGAGAAAGTGAATTCAGATCTGCAAAACCGCATCGATAACCGAACGCGCGAATTAGAAGAAATGAATTCGGAACTGCAGCAATTCGCCTATGTGGCGAGTCACGATTTGCAGGAACCGCTGCGCACCATTACCAGTTTTTCGCAGTTGCTGGCGTCGCGCTACAAAGGGCAGTTGGATGCCGATGGCGATGAGTTTATCGGTTATATCGTCACCGCGTCGCGCCGCATGACGGATCTCATCAACGGTTTGCTGCAACTCGTACGTTTGCGCAAGAACAGTCAGCCGATTGCGGCGGTATCGTTCGAACGGCTGTTGGAAGATGCTGAGGTTAGCTTGCAGGCGGCTATTCGCGAGAGCGGTGCGCGCATCGAACACGGCCCGCTGCCCGCGTTGGTGGTCGATCCTGTGCAGTTTTCGCAGGTGCTCCAGAATCTGATTTCGAATGCTATTCGCTACCGTTCGACTGAACCGCCCTACATTGAGATTCAGGCACGACGCGATCGCGGCAACTGGATTTTCTCCGTCACCGACAATGGCTGCGGCTTCGATCAGGAATTTGCGGAACGCATCTTTGGACTTTTCCAGCGGCTCCATGGCCGCGAGGTGGAAGGCACGGGCATGGGGCTTTCCATTTCTCGCAAAATTGTGGAGCGCCACGGGGGCCGCATCTGGGCCGAATCCAGAGAAGGGGAAGGCGCTACGTTTTTCTTCAGCCTTCCCGTTACCCTTGAAGGTCTGCGGTTTTCCACGGCAGCCGCATCCGAGTCTTTCGCGCAAAGTCGCTAGGACTGACTCGCTTCCACCACCCTAAAGCCTGGTCGCGTTACAGACGATACCTCCTTCGGGTACTTCCGTGAACGCGCTTTTGCTAAGTAGCACATCGTTTCTCGAGGATCTTGACACCCTGCTCGAATCAGGGAAAGATCTGGCTGCCCTCGATTCGCTGCGCCGAGGCTTGACCGAAATTCGCAGTAGCAGTTCGCCAAGGCAGTGGCGAGCGTTTTGTGCCAATACTCTGTCGGGCGACAAATTTTGCCGTCGTCCTTTATCCAACCTTCTCAAGAATGGCCCATTGGCCGGAAGTTGTCACGGCGCAACTCCCACATTGATTCATGATCCTCACGTCCTAGACTCCATTTATGGGCTCGACGCGGTACCGCAGGATTTGACCTGCGGGGCAAATCTCTTGCAGGAATGGGAACTTGCCTTAGGTTTTTGCGAAAGTCTCCGCGCGCGGCATCAGTTCTTGATTCGAGAGCTGAATGAATTAGGCGATAGCGTCCCACGCCCCCGTATACTGGCACTGGGCGCCGGTCATTTGCGGGAGGCTTCTTCGGCGCTTTGCCTGAACAATATGTCTGGCGGTGAGTTGGTGGCGTTTGACCGTGATCCCGCTTGTATTGATCTTATTGAGAGCGAGTACGATTATCCGGGGTTATGCACTTTCTCGGGATCGTTGCGCCAGCTAATCCACGATCCGGCGCTGGGCAGGTTTGATCTCATCTACTTGCCCAATTTGTCCGACATTCTAGAAGATTTGAGATTGAAGGCATTGTTAGAAGGTCTGCTTCCTCTCCTGCGGCGAGGAGGGCGGCTCCTATCCGCGAATTTCTGCCCTGACCTGGAAGACGCCGCTTATCTGGAAGGGCGTTTAGACTGGTGGCCCATCTATCGCGATGAAGAGGAGTGGGCCCAGTTGCTCGGTGAACTGCCATGCCAGAATCTGCGCGGTCAGGCCGTATTTCGTGATCGTTCCGAGGGATCGGTGCTTATCGATCTGCAGGTGAACTGAACATGAGCGGAGCTAAGATCATTCCCTTTGCCCCACGCGCTGGTCTGCGCTTTGGCGTCTATATGGGAGGAGTGTCCGAAGCGCATCATGAAATGGCCTCCGGTAAGCCAGACGTCCCGGAAGAAATCAATCGCGTTCTGGACATCCTGCAAGGGGACAAACAATTCCTGGTGCGGACCTATCTGGGCTACACAGGCACAGAGGAAGACACCGAACTTATCGACATGCCGTCAATGCCGGACTTGGCGCGCTACACTTGGCGCGGTCGCAAACTGGATCTCGTGCTTTCGAATTGGGACAGGCGCGGCAATATGGCAGGCTGGGTTGAGTTCATCGAAAATGTAATCGCGCGCTATGGACCCTACATTGGCTGTTTGCAGATCTGCGAAGAGCCGAATTTGTATGAGTATCCAGGCGATGGCCGCTTTGGTTTTGCGGTGGAAAACGTCCTTGTCGGTGTAAAGGTTGCGCGGCAAGCGTTGAAACACCGGGCGCTCTCGGGCAACGTCGGATTCAACGCCGTGCCTTGTTCCGATCCGAATGACGGTTTCTGGCGTCAATTGGCAGAACGTGCGGATCACTCGTTCGTCAATTGCCTGGATTACGTCGGTTTGAATTTCTATCCAGATGTGGCCATACCTTTAGTGGGGGAAATGCCTTGCGAAGTGAAAAAGACCCTCACAGAGTTTCGCGAACGAACTTTGCGCCAGGCGGGCATTCCCGGTTCGGTGCCTATTCACATTTGTGAGAACGGCTGGCCCACTGGCCCGTATCGGTACTACACTCGTCAAGCCGATTTGATCGAACAGATGGTGCAAACCGCATATGAACTGCGAAGCCAACTGAATATCACTCATTACGAATTGTTTTCGTTGCGTGACGCTGACACCGCCAACCCTGACCCGAATCACCAGTTCGGAATATTGCGCGACGACTACTCGCCGAAACCTGCGTTCGAAACGTATAAACGGCTGATTGCGGAGTTGGGCGCTTAGCTCGCACAGTGTACCGTCAAATTATGCAGTGTTTTGTCCGTGCGGGTGTAGCCCTTCTTTTCGTTTTTATCCCCATTCAATTCGCCGCCGACCTATCCGCGACACAGCACTCGATATGGATAGCGAAGCCGGATTCCGAGGCTTTTGAGAGAAACGAAAACCGGCAACTTTCCCAGGCGCAGCAATTGATCGAGAAGCTTTTAGCCGTTCACAGTCCACGCACGATTGAGAATACCTTGCGCCCCTACGACGACGCCATTCGTTACCTCAATTCAGCAAATTACCTGGCTAGCCTGGTGCAATCCGTTCATCCCGATTCAGCCTTTCGCCATCGCGCCACGGCTATGGTCGACAAAGTCAGTGCCGCGCAAACCGCACTGTCCCTGAAACAAAGTGTTTACACGGCATTGAAATCGCTAGAGGCGTCTTCGGCCGATAGCGCCACCAAATATTACCTGCATCGCCAATTGCTGGAATTTCACTTGGCGGGCGTCGACAAGAGTGAAGCTGAGCGAGCCCGCTTGCGCGAGCTGAATAGCCGACTCACGAGCCAGCAATCTGCGTTTGAAAGAAACGTCTCCGATGGCCGCAACACTATTACGGCAACAGCGGCGGAATTGGCGGGCGTCCCGGCCGACTATCTGGAACATCACAAGCCCGCCGCAAATGGCCTCATCGAAATCAGTACAGACTATCCCGACTATTTTCCGGTCATGAAATTCGCCCGCAGCACCGATGTCCGCCGCCGCTTGTCGCTTGCCTTCAGTACACGCGCGTATCCGAAGAACCGGGACGTGTTGCGCCAGTTGATGGAATCGCGCTACGGCATTGCGCAGATTATCGGCTACCCTTCGTGGGCCGATTACAACGCGGCCGATAAAATGGCCCGGAACGGCGCACGCATTGCGGAATTCATTCAGCAGATTGACGATGCGTCCCGCCCTGTCGCGAAGCGTGAACTTGCTCTGCTTTTGGCGGAAAAACGCAAGTCTGAACCCAACGCCGCCGAGGTCTATGATTTCGAAGGGTCTTATTTAACCGAACTCGTTCGCCGCTCCTCCTACGATTTCGACTCGCAATCAGTCCGTCCGTACTTTGCATACAACCGGGTCAAGCAAGGCATTCTCGACACCGCAGCCCGCGTTTTTCACTTGTCTTTCAAACGAGAAGAGGGCGCGCCTGCCTGGGATCAGTCCGTGGAAACCTGGGATGCGTTCGAAGACGGCAAGATGATCGGCCGCTTCTATCTGGACATGCATCCGCGCAAAGGGAAATTCACTCATGCCGAGATGATGCCGGTCCTGGACGGAGTACTCGACATCCAGTTGCCTGAAGCCGCACTGATCTGCAACTTTGCCAAGCCAACTGCTGACGATCCCGGCCTCATGGAATATTCCGACGTCGTCACCTTCTTCCACGAGTTCGGCCACTTGGTGCATTGGATGGTCAGTGGACGCCAGCAGTGGACCGGCATTAGTGGCATTAGCATGGAAGGCGATTTCGTCGAAGCGCCGTCACAGATGTTGGAAGAGTGGATGCGCAGCCCGCAAGTCCTGGCCGGCTTTGCCAAGAACTACCGGACCGGCGAGCCGATTCCCGCGGAACTCGTGGCGCACATGAATCGCGCCTCCGCTTTCAATCGCGGCAACGATGTCATGCGCCAAAACTATTTCTCCGCCGTATCCTACGATATATACAAAACCAAACCGCAAGATGTAGATCTTTCGGCGGTTTGGGACACAGACGAACGCCATTATACGTTCTTCGTGCCCATTGATGGCGAACAAGGATACGCCGCCTTTGGTCACCTCTCTGGTTATTCGTCGGCCTATTACACCTATATGTGGGACAAAGTGATTGCCGAAGACTTCTTCGGCCAGTTCGATGCCGCCAACCTTTTATCCGGAGACACATCCATGCGTTACCGGCGGCAGGTTCTCCAGCCGGGCGGCTCAGAATCGGCGAATGATCTCGTCAGAACGTTTTTAGGCCGTCCGCAAAACATCGAAGCCTTCAAAAGGTGGCTCAGCGAAGAGTTTGCCGGCGTAAGCGCGCAAATTCGTTAGTCCATCATCAAGCCGCCGTCCACGTCCATGATCTCGCCCGTCATGAATCCCGCACCATCCGACGCAAGAAAGCACACCGCCGCCGCTACGTCATCGGCGCTCCCCGTGCGGCCCAATGGAATGGATCGCAGCAAGCTCTCGCGCTTATCGGCCGGCATAGCGCTGATCATTTCCGTCTCGATCATCGCGGGCGCCACGGCATTTACGGTGATGTTGTAAGGCCCTGCTTCACGCGCGGCGCCTTTCGTAAACGCAATTACGCCGCCTTTCGATGACGAGTAGCAAGTGTTACCGAAAAAACCGCCGCCGCGTTTGCCCGCTACCGATGCAATGTTGATAATCCGTCCGCTGCGTTGCGCCATCATACTCGGCAAGACAGCTTTCGTACACAGGAAGACGCCTTTAAGATTCACCGCGTGCGTGCGTTCCCAAACCTCCACCGTCGTTTCCAGCAGCGGCCCGGTCGCGAGGATTCCTGCATTGTTCACCAAAATGTCAATCTTCGCGAACTCTCCCAACGCGGCGCCTATTAATCGCTTTGCGTCCTCTTCGGAGGAAACATCAATCTGCAGCGCCAAACTGCGGCACCCTAGGGACGTCACCTCTGCCGCCACTAACTGCGCGATAGCCGGATTGATGTCGCTCACCACCACGTGCGCACCCCCCCGCGCTAACCCCAGCGCAATCGCACGACCAATGCCGCGTCCGGCTCCCGTAACAACCGCAACTTTATCGTGTAAGGAAGCAACGGTTATACTATCTCAATCATGGACAGCCTGGATTCGCCGCGCTTTGAAGAATTTGGCCCTTTGTTAATTGCGGGTCTGCGTGAATCGTATACGGATGCCACCAGCACAGCCATTCCCGCCCAGTGGCAGCGCTTCGAACCCTTTCTTGGTCAAGTGCCAGGGCAAGTTGGCGGAGTCGCTTACGGCTTGGTTTATCCCAGCGCTCCGCCCGACGAATGGGACTACGTCTGTGGCGTTCAGATTTCCGATGCGGCCCAACTGCCGCCCGCATTAACCTCGTTCACGATACCCAAACAAAAGTACGCGGTCTTTTCACACACTGGTTATCTTGCGACGCTGCGCGAAACTTGGCAATACATTTGGTGTAAATGGCTGCCCCAATCGGGCTTGAGAATTGCGCCTACCGCGCGCATTGAATGGTACAGCGAGTCTTTCAGGCCCAAGGCCCCAGGCGGTATCGAACTATGGATACCCATCCAGTGCTAGCGTTTGCTTAGTGTCCGCCCGGTCCGCGCCCCGGCGCCACCTTCTTCATCACGAATACGAAGGGCACCAGCACGGTGAACGCAATGCCAAACAGCCAGAAGCAATCGATGTACGCCAGGGTTGCTGCCTGTCGCTGGATTTGCCCAAGCAGCAGGCCATACCCCCCGTTGCCACCCGCTCCGGCGCTGTGTGCAAACACACCGCTCGCTGCTTTCAACGCTGTATTGAATTGCGGATTTAGCAGCGATGTCTGCTCCGTTAATCGTGCTTGATGAAACTGCGTGCGATGGCTCAAAATCGTAATAACCAAAGAGATGCCCACGCTGCCGCCCACATTGCGCATCAGGCTCAGGGCGCCGGTGGCGGAGCCGATCTGATCGCGGCGCAAAGGCGCGGTGCCCAGGATATTGACGGG
The DNA here is from genome assembly GCA_003169195.1 of Bryobacterales bacterium. Taxonomy (GTDB): domain Bacteria; phylum Acidobacteriota; class Terriglobia; order Bryobacterales; family Bryobacteraceae; genus Bog-105. Next base: position 463 of record PMQB01000262.1, on the reverse strand, counting down.
AACGAAGAGGAAGCCCATCGCCGACCCGGCGAGAATCTGCGGCCAAAAGACCGTCCATGCGTTGATGGAGAGGTTGACTTGCGAGAGGCGGAATGAAGCCGCGGCGAGAACCAGGAAGCCGAATATTATGATCAGGCGTCCATCGATTTTGCGCACCATGACGCCGACCAGGACCATGGAGATTACGGCGCCCAGGCCAAGCGGCGCGGTGGCGATGCCCGACGCCAGAGAGGAATAGCCGAGGAGCAACTGCAGAAACTGCGGCGTGAGCAGGCCAATACTGTAAATGAGCACACAGGTGAGAAAGATGAGAACGGTGGCGACGGAGAAATTGCGTATCGCAAACAGGCGCAGGTCGACCATGGGCTTCTCGGCGCGCAATTCGCGCCAGACAAAGACCACAAAACCGGAGACGGCGAGCACGGCCATGATGCTGATAAACTGCGAGCCGAACCAGTCGTCT
>PMQB01000144.1 GCA_003169195.1 Bryobacterales bacterium | reverse complement strand
ATAGCCACTTATTATTAATAGACTCCAAAAATTACCCCCGCTTTCGCCCTTTATTCACCCAATTTTTTCCTTTTTACCGCGCTTCCCGCCTTCGCCGTTGGGTCCGTTTTTTCCAAATCCCAAATGCTCCGTCCACGTTGGGTTCGTTTTTCGAAACTGGCTGCTCTCTCGAACCCGTTTAAACAAACCCAAGGTTGTACTGATTCGCATTGAAATTGCTCAGGTTCGGAAACACTCCCAGCAAGTTCGTCACGCCAAACCATTGCGCCAACGTAGCGCCATATTGGTCCAGAGAGGTCGTGGGAATCCAGTTGCCGCGGCTTTCGGAATCGCTTTCGCCGCCAAGCGCTAGATTGGGGAACTGGCCATAGAGTCCACCTTTGACCGCGCCGCCGACCACCATATGATGCCCGCCCCAAGCATGGTCAGTGCCGCCGTTGGTGTTGGGCTGGAAAGTCCGGTTGAATTCGGATTCAGTGAATAACGTCACGTCATTACCGGCCGCAATGCTCGACTCCGCCATCGCCGTCGAGAACGCCGAAATCGCGTCGCTGAGTTGCTGGTATAAAGCCGTCTGCGAATTGAGTTGATCGGTATGCGTATCGAAGCCGCCCAGAGAGGCAAAGAAAATCTGACGCTTTGCGCCAAGTTGCGTGCGCGATCGAATGACCTGCGCCACCTGCGCCAGTTGCTGCCCGAGCGACGTAGCCGGAAACGTGACCGGAAGCGCTGCCGTGCTGATGGCGTTCTTCACCAGCGCCGCCATTTCGAGTGCGCCTTGCATGACCGTTCCCGAAGCCTGGACCAAAGTGACGCCGCTATCCAGCTTGAGAATCTGCTGCAGCGCCGCATCGCGCGCGGTGGTGGCCGCCGAGCCGTCTTCTCCCAGCAGACCAAAGCCATCGCTGCTAATCGAGGCTTGCTGCGAACTCTGTCCCACCAGAAGCGTACTGTTGCCGGCCACCGAAATGCCAGTCGCGCAGCTTTGCGCGTTAGCGGGTGGAAACAAATCGGCCACGCGGACGCCCCAACCCGAGGTTAGATTTTCCAGCGGTGCCGCGGTCTGCCATTCCTGCTGCTGATCGGAATGCGAGAACAGATTTGAGGGAGCTTTGCCCGATCCATTCTGATACTGGCTCCGTGTCAGCGGCGTGACCAAGGTGCCAACGTTAAAGTTCAGCGCCACATTCCCGCGGCTATAGAGACTTGCCAGCCCAGTCATACTCGGATGCAGTCCGAAACCGGTACTGCCCAGCGCCACAGGATTCTTAATCGCCAAGTTCGCGCGCAACGCTGTATACTGCGAAGCCGCTTGGCCGCTCATGGGAATCACCATGTTATTGGAATCGTTGCCGCCGAACAGGAAGACGCACACGAGTGCTTTGTAATCGGCGGGCGAGCCTTGCGCAAAAGCAGAGATTTTGCCCAGGTGCCCCAGGCTCGCGGCGGTGCCTACTGTAGTGGCGAGTTTAAAACCGGTCTTTAAGAGAAAGCGTCGGGAAAGCTTCGGTGTTGTCATTGGTTGGTCTCTTTCTGTTCACTGTGCTTTTGGTTAATGTTGCACTTGGTACTGCGGCGAAACGGCGACTAGGTAGACCGCGTTGCGTGCGCGGGTAGTGGCATCGGTAGTGGCCAGCATGGCGGGCATGATCGCGTTGAGCAGGTCAGCAGACATCGGTGCTCCGAGCAGAGCTTGGCTGACGGCATTCAGCATAGTCGTTAAGCTCGCTGTTTGTGTGGCTGTATTCGTATCGGACGCGAGTTGGGCGAAGTTGCTTAGATCGACAACGATATCGCTGCTGATCTCGTTGTGAACAGCGCGGTAGGCGTAGTTTGCCCGATACAAAGATGTGGATTGGCTGAGGATCTGAAACTCGGGCGCAACGGTGGCTGTGCCCGGCAGCCGATAAAACGGCGAATAGTAATTAAACACACTCGGCGAAGTGAAAAGATCTTGCCCCATGTTGGCGGTGTAACCGGCCAGCGGCGGCGAATAGACGACATTGGCATTCAAGGCTCTGAGCAGGGCGACGCTGAAAAGGACGGGCTCCGTGAGATGACCTTGGTCAATAGCGAGGGTCGAACCATCATTACCGGCTGCGGGGTCTGTAAGAATAGCCGTTACGGTTTGTTTGAGGTCGCCACCCGACTGTGCGAAGACGGTGGCCACCCGGCTGAGATAGGCGGGCGTTGGATTGCTGGTGACCAGATGTTGGATCAAGCGCATCGAAACGAAAGGGGCAATGTTTTTGTTGGCTTCGATGGTTTGCAGCGCGAGATTCAGATCTCCTTCGGCCGAACCGGTCTGAATTGTGTTGCCCAAAAAAAGCTTGGCAGTGTTATCGTGATGCGCTTCAACGGCGATCATGGGCGATTGGAAACACGGCGGGTTGGGCCATTTTGAGGCGCCCGTGCAAGCGGCATAGGTCCAGCCTGTTAAGACTCGGGCCAAGGCACGCACATCGTTTTCGGAATACGGGGCGGTTGGCGGCGTGGTGGTCGAGCTGCCATCGGCATTTAATTCCGTCAAGCCAACGGTGAACAATTGCATGAGTTCGCGCGCATAGTTTTCATTCGGCGCTTGGGTGGCGGTGGGGGCATTATTATTCACCATGTCCAGGTAGTAGCCCATGGCGGGACTGAGGGTCACATCTTTCAGCAAATTGTCGTAGGTTCCAAAGGCGTCATTCAGCACCATTTGCTGATACGGCATCATTTCTTGATATTGCGGAAGTTTGAGGCCGGAAACCACCGTGATCTGGCCCAGGGCAAACGCCACACGCTGGCGCAATTGATCGGGTCCAACCACCGCATTCTTGAAGAATTGCTCTTGCAAGGTGGAGATGTTCGATGTGGTGTCAACGGGCAGATTGTAGGTTGACGTTGGCTCGCTGTACTGCTCCATGAGCCATGCGGTGATACCAATCGCTTGCAGGTGCGTGATGCTATCTGGCGTCGGGCCCCAGGTAGCGTGTTGCAGGAAGCGCTTGGCGGCGGCGTAGCTGAGTGCCGTGCCATTGTTTTGCACCGTGATAGCAAAGGTATTGGATGACGCGGCACCAGGGTTCGGATTTTGGACAATCACGGCCGAGACGCCGCCAGGCGGAGTTTGGATGGTGCCGCTGGCGACTAATTGCGAACTGCTCACCCAGCGGACGTTGAGTGGAACATTGCCGAAGAGCACCTGGGCGCCTTGAGCGAAACCTGCGCCCGCGATGGTGATCGATGCGTTCGTTCCGGCGGTGACTGGCGAAGTGGCCGAGGTGATCAGGGGGAGAGGATTTTGCAACGTGACTTGAACCGTGTTGGATTTAGTGGGATCGGCAGTGCTTTTCGCGGTGACATTGACAGAGGCGGGAACCACGGCTGGCGCGGCATAAGTACCGTCGCTGGCGATGGTGCCGACTGTTGCGTTGCCGCCCGCAATTCCATTCACTGCCCAAGTGACTGTCTTTGTGTCAGTGTTGCTGACCTGAGCGCTGAACTTGAAGGTTGTTAAGCCGCGCATTGTTTTGGTGTTGGGCGACACGACGACGGCCACCGGGCTGGCAACTGCGAGCGTCTTGGCACTCGAAATGGTAGAGCCTGCGCCCGGGTTCGTCACCGTGACATGGATCTGTGATCCGGATGTGGAGGACGAAGTGCCTTTTACGGTGATGTTCGTAGTTGACTGCGCGGTGATGGTCAGTGCCGTTTTGTCATCGAAGGCGACTAGAGCGGTCGGGAGGAAGCCGGTGCCCGTAATGGTTAGTGTAAATGGGGTTGCCGTATTCAGTTCGGGAAGACTGAGGGCGGTGATGGCTGGGACTGGGTTGAGAAGAGTCACTTTCGCGGCCGCGATTTTGGTGGGGTCAGCCGTGCTGACCGCGTCGACGGTCACTATATTGACCGTAGGAATCGAGACAGGCGCGGTATAGTTGCCACTTTGGTCGATGGTGCCATTGGCAGCGCTTCCGCCCGCCACTTGATTAACGCGCCAGGTCAGGGATGTGGTCTTTGTGTTGGTGACTGCCGCGTGGAAAGCTTTGGTCTGGCCGGCGTTTAGAGTGGTTGCGGTTGGGTCAATAGAAATCGATACTGCCGCCACTGTTGCGTGCGCGAGGGCAGAGAAGCTGATTAAGGCTAGAGTGGTTGCGAGCGATCTGGGGTTGAAAAACAAAGGGTACTTCCTCCGATAAGGGGCTTATCGGTGAACGCGATACCACCTTGAGGTATTTGCGGGTAAAAAGATTGCCTATGTCGTCGGGAGGGGTGGGGCTTAGCGGAAGCGGTTGACGATGACGCTAATCACTGGGGGCGCTGCGTCCTCGGTGGGCATTTGCAGGAGGAATTTCTGCCCGTCCGGAGTTACGGCGTAAGGATTCACGCCGGCGCTGCGGGCGCGGAATAAGAGCTTTGGTGTTCCGCCTAAAAGCCCGCCCTGGTTCTGCTGAATTGGGACGGACATCAACTCCTTCTGCGGGGACAAGTAGAACAGTTCGCTCCCGTCGTGGCTCCACTGAGGGTCAGTTGCGCCTTTGCCGGAAACGGGCACGCGCATCGTGCCTTTTGGAAAATCCTGTACATAGATGATGGATGTGCCCGATTGCTCCGACGCGTAGGCGAGCCAATGGCCGTCGGGTGAAAAGCGGGCTTGCTTGACATCAGGCGGCGAGCCGGGAATGGCGATTGGTGGTGCGGCGGTATCGGTGATCGATTTCGTCCACAAGCCAGCGCGGCCTTGCGTGTCGTTCATCAGAAAAAGTAAAGTGCCGCGGTTGGAGGACCAGTCGAGCGGCCACTTGTCGGTGGCGGAATGGTAGACCAAGTTTCCGTTGCCTGCCTCATCGAGGCGTTTCACTAAGAGGTCGCGCGCGCCTCCGCTGGGCGAAGCGGAATAGGCGATCCGGGTTCCATCGGGCGACCAGACGGCCGATTCCGCATTGCGCGTCTCGGTGACGGGGAACTCCAAATTCGAGCGCGTCAGTGCACTGACCCAAATGCCATAGGCGCCGTTCGATGGCTGGTATTGCACGGTGGCCAATTGGGTGCCGTCGGGAGACAGGGATGGCGCCAAGGGCAAAATCCCTTCCGACCATTTCTTCTCGGCGCCTCTTCTAGTGGACCCAACGGCTTGCCCGCGCGGCTGAACCATGCCAGCTGGTAACGGCTTTGGTCGCCGGCGCGAAAGATGAGTGTGCCTGTTTGCGAAGCCGAGAAGGCGGTGTAGCCGTAGTAGGCGCGCAACTTTTCGACGACCGGAAATTCGTCGCCTGTGACCGTTAGCCGCTTGGCCTCAAACGGTCTCGCGAATAAATTGCCCTCGCGCGAATACAAGAGATAGCCGGGCGCTACATAGGCCGCGTTGGTGATTACGCCGGGCACTAGCTCCTTGACGTCGGCACTGTCCAACGACCCTACGAAGACGCCGCTCTTCTTCAAAGTGCTGGCATTCACCGTGTAAAGGAAGTGGCGGTTGTCGGGCAGAAAACTGGGCCACCAGTGCGAGCGCTGTCCGTTCGCCGTATCGAGAGTAGTGACCGGAACAAAAGGGCCGCCATCGAGAGGAATGCGGAGCAAAGGACCGCTGCCGGTGCCAGCCACGATTACGCCGTCGGCATTCCACGCACCGTTCAGAATGCCGCGAATAGTGCAGATGGTTCGCTGGCCGCCGTTGGCGATCTCGATGGTCTTGAGCTTATCGCCCACTTGAAAGGCGAGGAAGCGGCTGTCTGCCGACCAGAATGGATAGCGGGCATCCTCACTCCCTACAACCGGGAGTGGCGCAATGGCGTCCATGGCGCGGGTCCAAACGATGGGCTTCCCTTTGGATCCCATGGCCATAAAAGCGACTTGCTTGCCGTCTGGCGAAATAGATAAGGCGGGGCTGCCAGTCACGGGGTCGCCGGGGATTGGAATTTCAAATCGCAGTTGGGTGCTTTGGGGAGCTTTGCGCGTGAGTAGCACCGCCAACAGCGTCAAGGCTAAGACGCCGAAGATGCCGGCGAGGAGCCATGCGAGACTCCACTTTGGTTGAGCGGGCTTGCCCGGTTGAGGTATTTCTGCTAAGGTAAACGCCAGGTCGCGGGCGGATTGAACCTCTCCGTGGGCGATTTCTCCAAACAGTGGCGGACTGTACGCACCAACGCCGGAGGCAGAGTTTGGAGGCTTTCGGAACCGGCCGGTTCCTCACGGAGAATGGCGGTCATGGTTTCGGCTGCGGAGTCTTTTGAAAAAGCGCGCTGCCCGGTGAGCATTTCCAGGAGCACGCAACCGAAGGAGAAAAGATCGGAACTGGGGACGGCGGTCTGGCCGCGCACTTGTTCGGGCGACAAATAGCCGGCGGTGCCGATGACTACGCCCGGTACAGTCAGAGTGCTGGTTTGGTCGGGTGATGGTTCGATCAGTTTGGCGACAAAGAAATCCAGAATCTTCAATCGCCCTTCGACGGTGATGAAAAGATTTTCGGGCTTCAAGTCGCGATGGATAATTCCGCTGTCATGTGCCGCTGCCAGTGCGCGCGCCATCTGCTGGGCGTAGTCGAGCGCTTTGGTTAACGGAATCTTTCCGCGGTTGAGGCGATCGCGCAAAGTTTCGCTTTGTAGGAATTCCGACGCTATATAAGGTATGCCGTTGTGCACACCCGCGTCATGAATGATCAGAACGTTCGGATGGTCCAAAGCGGAAGCGGCGCGCGCTTCCTGTTCGAAGCGGAGGACGCGCTGGGAGTCGGCAGCAAACTCCATTGGCAGAATTTTCAGGGCGATTTGGCGGCGGAGGCGCGTGTCCTGAGCCAAGAAGACTTCGCCCATGCCGCCGGCGCCGATCGCTCTAACGATGCGGTAGGGGCCGACCATGGATCCGACCACCATCTGTTTCTCCGCAGCTAAGGCGCGAGCTGCCACGGTGAGTCCGGGGACTTCCAGAAAGCCATCGGTGGCGTCGTGTGAATCCAGAAACGACTGAACCTCTTGCTGCAAACTGAGATTGCCCGCGCATGCGTGGCGCAAGAACTCCTGACGCGCGGCTGCGGGTTGATCCAACGTGGACCGCAAAATCCGTTCGATCTCTGTCCAACGCGCCTGTTCCATAGCCGCTAGTTTGTCTTTCCGCTTAGGTGCCGGTGCAGAAAGGTGCGGGCGATGCCCCAGTCGCGCGAGACGGTGCCAACGGAGATGTTTAATGCCTGGGCTGTTTCTTCAATGCTCAATCCGCCGAAGAAGCGCAGTTCGACGATCTCGGCTTTGCGTGGATCAAGAGCGGCGAGTTCGTTGAGTGCATCGTTCACCGCGAGCAGGTCGGGATCCGGGTGGGACGAAGCCAACCGTGCTTCATTCAAAGCAACGGGATTGTGATCGCCTTGCCGCTTGAGCGATTGATGCGTGCGCGCCCAATCGACTAGGATCTGGCGCATTAAACGGGCACAGACTCCGAAGAAATACGTGCGGCCTGGACATGCTTCGAGGCGCGCCTCTGCTAAACGCAGGTAGGCTTCATTGATTAACGCAGTAGTTTGCAGACCGTGGCCGGGGCGCTCGCCCTTCATGTAGTGATGGGCCAGCCGGTGGAGTTCTGAATAGACTATGGGCACTAGCTGATCCAGTGCTTGCGGCTCGCCCCGGCTCCACGCTTGCACCAGTTCCGTTACTTCGTTTGAACAGGACGTGCTGCTCATTGGTTGTCAGCCGCGCTCGGCTAATCAAAAAAGTAACATAAATCGCAAATTCGGGTTGAAGAGTTTTCGGCCGCGTTCCGCATATGAGGGTGAGATTGGAGGTTTTGCATGTTTCTCTTTTCGCAGACAGTAAGTAAGGTTACGTTGGCGGTGTTCGCTTGTGCGGGTTTGTCGTTCGGGCAGGGACTGACAATCTCAGCGCGGCCGGGTTTGGTGAACTATTTCGAGGGCGAAGCGTTTCTGAACGGCAATTCGTTGGTTGTGGGAGCGAAGGAGCCCAAGTATCTGAACGCTAACGACAAGTTCTGGATGAAGGCAGGTAAAGGCGAGATTTTGCTGATGCCAGGCACGTTTGTGCGGGTGGGCAATAACAGCGAGATTCATATGGTTTCGCCTTCGTTGGTGAATCCGAGACTGGATTTGCTGCAGGGGGAGGCGATTTTAGAGGTGATGGGTTTGATGCGCGGGAACCAGATTGAGATTGTGGATCAGGGCGCACTGATTGTGATTGCAAAGGACGGACTTTACCGGCTGACGGCGGGGGCGCCGGCCACCGCCGCGGTGATTCAGGGGTCGGCCGAAGTGATGGTGTTGAACGAGAACATCAAACTGGGGAAGGGGCGGCAAACTGGGCTGGTCGGGGTTTTGCGGTCGGAGAAGTTTGAAGCGGCGTTGGACGACGACTTATATGCGTGGAGCAGCGTGCGCGCTCAGTATGAGGCGGCGGCGAGCTATGACTTAGCCACGCGCTTGGCGCAAGGTGGCTTGTACGGGGCGGTGGGGTGGTATTTCAATGATGTCTTAGATTCCTGGGCTTGGCTGCCATTTGGTTCGTTCTTCAGCCAATTCGGTTGGGGGTTTTATTCGCCCGTAACGGTGGGGAGTGCGACGATTGTGCGGTGCTCGGTGTTGCGCGGAGGCTCTTGGTTTAAGGGACCCCATCCCCCGATTGATGGGGTGGTGAATATTCACCGGCATTGGGTGGGGATGGGAACGACGCGGGTGGTAGCGATTGATCCAGAGCATCCGCCGGCTGGGAATGTGGTCACGGGGTCACCTCAGGCGAATCGGGAAGCGCGGTTGGGGGGTNNAGGGGCTTCGTGACGGCGGTGGGTGGTGGGTCGCGTGGGAATTCCGTGAGGGTGGGCGGCGGTGGCAACAGTGGTGGAAACCGAGCGGCTAGTAGTGGAGGGCACAGCACTTCGGGTGCTGGCGGTGGCCACGTGAATAGCGGTGGCGGGAGTATGCACTCTGCGGGAGGTGGGTTTACTGGTGGCGGCGGCGGAGGTGGCCATGCGGGAGGTGGTGGAGGGGGTGCTTGTGGTGGGGGAGGCGGCAGCCATAAGTAATTGATAAGATGGACGACTATGAAACGCCGCGATTTTCTAACGACGACTGGTGTGGCTCCAATGTTCATTCCGGCGGCTGCACTGGGGCGGGATGGCCATGTGGCGCCGAGCAACCGTATCACCATGGGAGTGATCGGCACAGGTAATCAGGGCACGGGCGACATGAAAGGGTTCCTGCGCGACGAACGGGTGCAGGTAGTTGCGGTTTGCGACGTGAATAAGGAAACGCCGGGCTATTGGGATGGAGCGATTGCCGGTCGGGAGCCGGCGCGGGCGTGGGTGGAATGGCACTACGCTCGCGACAAACCTTCGGGGATCTACCACGGGTGTACTGCTTACGACGATTTCCGGCAGGTTACCGCACGCAAAGATATAGACGCGCTGCTGATTGCTGTGCCGGATCACTGGCATTCGATTCCGGTCGTGATGGCCGCCAGGGCGGGGAAGGATATCTATGGAGAAAAGCCTCTCTCACTTACCATCGCCGAAGGCCGCGCGATGAGCAATGCCGTCAAGGCGAACAACCGTGTTTTTCAGTGCGGGAGCCAGCAACGGTCAGATTCGCGCTTTCGGAAGGCTTGTGAAATCGTGCGCAACGGGCGCATTGGCAAGCTGCAGCGTGTGTTGTGTGGGCTGCCCGGCGGCACGCCCGATTTTGGCAAAGATGCCGACCGGCAAGATCCAGAGCCGGTGCCGGAAGGGTTCAATTACGATTTTTGGCTAGGCCCTGCGCCTGAAGCGCCGTACGCGCCGGCGCGCTGCTTCGTCAATTTTCGCTGGATTCTGGATTATTCTGGCGGCCAGATCACCGACTGGGGCGGGCATCATCCGGACATCGCGCAATGGGGTATGGGCACCGAACTCACTGGTCCGATTGCCATCAAGAACGGCCAAGCTGAATGGGCGCGCGAGAAGCTGTGGAATACCGCCGTCGATTACTACTTTGAAGCGCATTACGAAACCGGCGTCAAACTTGTTGTGTCGAGCCGCCTACGCCAAGGCGTAACGTTCGAAGGCAGTGATGGTTGGATCTGGGTGAATCGCGGCGCCATTGAAGCTAGTACCGCTTCGCTGCTGGATTACGAACCGGGGCCCAACGAAATCCACTTATATAAGTCAGACAATCACCAGCGTAATTTTATCGATTGCGTGATCTCGAGGAGTGAACCCATCGCCCCCATTGAGCAAGCGCACCGCTCGATCAGCATCGCCCATCTGGGCAACATCAGTTTGCGGCTCGGAAGAGACATTCGCTGGGATCCGAAGGAAGAGAAAATTATTGGCGATGACACTGCGCAACGGATGCTCTCGCGGCCAATGCGGAAACCGTGGAGTCTAGAACTCAGCTAAGCGGCGAAGTCGATCAGCACTTTGACGTCGTTTGGCTGTCTATGGAAGGCCGCCTGCCAATTGGACAAGGGTTCGCGCCGAGTGATGAGTCCTTGCAACCAAGTGCGGTCTGCGCGTCGCAGGGCATCGGCCGCATTCTCATAGTGCCGCTTATTCGCATTGACTACCCCAAACGTCACGGTATTACCCAGTACCATGCCTCGGTTCAAGTCGCTCACATTCAAAACCGCGTCTTGCGCGTGGGCAGACGAACCCACCATACAAAAGATGCCGTCATTTTCGAGAATTAACATGCCATCGCGCATCGCGGCCGCCGCGCCACTGCACTCAATGACGATGTCTGGTCGAAACCCTAATTTCTGGACGCTGCCGGTGTGGTACTGCGCGCCCAAGGCCTCCACCAATTTCGGTTTTGGACCGTCGGTGACCTGATCGAGAACATGGACTGCCAAGCCGCGCTGCTGGCCCATAAGAGCTGCTAAAAGACCAATGGGACCGGCACCGGTGATGAGCAAGGTTTTCGGACGCCAGTAGGCGCGCTTTCCTATGTGCTCAATATGCTCCCACGCCTTCGCCAGTACGCTGCCGGGTTCCACGAGGATGGCGACGTCGTGCAGCGCTGGTTCTACTTTGATCGCGTATTCGGGTTCAATGCGCCACCGCTCCGCGCCAAAGCCATGTTTCTCCTTGATGCCGCGCTCGGTGTATCGTCCATTGCGGCACATGTCCCACTCGCCGGCGGCGCAGGCGGGGCAGGGAACCGGATCGGGCCGCCGCACGATCCCCACCACCAGGTCGCCGGCTTTCAGCGGACCGCCCGACGGCGCCTGGATCACCCGCCCGAGCGACTCGTGGCCGGTCGCCTCTTCAATGGTCATCGCCGCCGCAATTCCGCTCAGCCGCATCGCCCCCAGGATGGTCAGTATCTTCCAGTGACCGCCGGGCGTAGCTTCGTGGATGCGGCGGCCTCCAAGACAGCGTGCGTAGAGTCGCGTCATCGAGGTAGTGACCCCGCTTTCGTCCAAGAAAATCAGGTGTTCCGGCGGCGTCGAGCGGATGCGATCGACAAACTCTTCGCGCTTGCGGCGGTTGGCTTCCGTGTCTCGCT
>PMQB01000153.1 GCA_003169195.1 Bryobacterales bacterium | reverse complement strand
GAAATTCTTTCAGTAAAGCCTACCGATACTGCCATTCCGCACAAAACCGATGACGGCACCATCGACTACTGGCTAGTGGCACGCGGCGTGTTCAAGGAGTTGTCAAGGGTTCAACCCATTGCGATTACTGCGGAGGGTGTAGTGATTCACAATCTAGGGGATGGCAAGAACTACACACTGACTCGCCAAGGCGAATGGCGCAACGCCGAATGGTAGATCCAGAAACGTTAGCGCGGAATCTTCGGAGGCAAACTCAACGAAGCCATGCCTACATCGCGTCCCATATTGCCGATCCTCGTCGTAGACGCAACATAAAAGAGCGCCAATCGCCGGCCGATCTGGACCACCGATGGCATTCCTATGCACGCTTGCTCCATTTGCGATCATTTTGATCCAAAACAACTGCCCGTGGCTCTGGGTTCTAGTGAGTTATATCCTTGCTCCAGTAGACCCACGTGCTTTTGGTGTACTCAAATCCTCGTCCAACCCAATGTGATATGTAACGGCCAGCTTCACTTTCACGGACAGCTGAAGGGATTAGCAAAGGAAAAAAACTTTCGCGCCTTGGTGCGCAGGGCCTACCGGCAAGACTGGGTGGTCTACGCGAAACGTCCGTTCGGAGGAGCCGAGCATGTATTGAAGTATCTCGGCGGTTACACGCATCGAGTGGCCCTCTCGAACCATCGACTCGTTTCCCTGGATCGGGGCCAAGTTACCTTTCGTTGGCGCGACTCGGCCAGTCACAACAAGCAGCCCTGCTGACCTTGTCCGTGGACGAGTTCCTGCGCCGTTTCCTACTCCACTTGCTGCCGCGCGGGTTTGTGCGTATTCGCTATTTTGGCTTTCTCGCCACGCGCCGCCGGGCGGCCCTGTTGCCGTTGTGTTTCTCCTTGCTCGGACGGCAGCCGCTTCCTTCGGCCGCGCCAGCGGAGTCCGCGCTATCGCCCGCGCCTTCTCTCTGGAAGTGTCCGCTTTGCGACGGCCCGATGGTGATCGTCGAACGCTTCACCGCTCTGCAATTCGGGATTCGCCCGCCACCTTTCATGCCTGTCAGCATATGAGCATTCCACAAACAACTCAAACCATTCAAGCGCCTCGGCGTTCACGCTCTTACCACGTCCCCAGGATCTTCTTTAGGCTGTCAGACTCACTGAGACTCACCATACAAATCGTCGCCGGCTTCGCCAGCCGCTTCGCAACCCACTTTCCGTTCCAACCCTCGGTTCTGTTATCAGCAGCGACCGACATCACGCCGACCCCTATCGCCTGCAGCGGCATTGATCGCCCACAGCCGCGTCTACCGCGCCACCGGCTTCCTTCACACGGCTGTATCGAAACCGTGCCGGACTCAGTTTCCGCCACCTCCCCCAACTCTCTCCGCCGTCACGCCTCCGATACAGTACTAGCGTGTATCGCCCACTGGCGCACTTGTTATTAGAACCCATACTTCGCCCAACTTTCCAAGGGGCATGGACCGCTTCTGTTCCGTGAAAGAGAGCGGGTCGGTTGATCAACTCGTACAGCGAATGCCCAAGCCGGCGAACCTGACGCTAGCTAGCCTATCGTTTTACCCAAAGGGAGTTCGAGTGCTTGGAGAAAAAAGACAGTTGACTCGCACTTGTTTTTTGGAGATCGCCAGAATCGCTTGCGAAGTGGATTAATCATTTTGCGGCAAAGGCGAGACACTCCTCATTACTGGAATATTGGACGCCAATGGAAAAGCAACTTAATCAGTCGGCAAACCCCACCTGTATGATAGTCGTTGAAACGTTCGAAGCTGTCAGTGAGACAGAGCGGTCTATAATGTGGTTCACGCCCGGGCTTCGGATATTCGCGACGCTCGACGAGCCTGGCGATACAGTCGGTTTTACATCCGAAAACTCCACATTTACAGTCTCACGCGACGCTATTGCCGCCCACTGTCGACCTTATCGTTCAAGTCTCGCGGCATCGTCACAATAGCCGGGCGGTCGCGACGAATTGCGCTCAACTACTGCGAAGACCGTTCGCTTGGATGGCATGGTTAGCCCACTTTGCGATTCGGGCTGTTAGCACTCATCGAAAAACGTAGTTTTTGAGCGGCGTGCCGACGGGTATCGCCAAGGGACGGCCGGAAATGGATCGATCCAGAGGCTGTGTCGACCGCAGTGCGTGCACTGGCACATGGTCGGCCGTCGGGGAGGTGCCGGCAAAGTGATCGCCGCCGCACCTTGATCTGTCACGGGAGGTCGTAACACCCGGTCCCGATAGCGCTTCTGACAGCGGCGATGGACTTCCGGCCCGGCTCGCTTTGCTGCTAGCGACGGATAGCGTCCTGTCGCTGCCGCCGCCGCACTTCCGAACGGCATTTCGGACTGCAGTAGCGCTGGCCCCGGTCGCAACGGACNNAAGTTGTCGGCATGCGCCACAGGCGCGTATTGGCTTTTGAAGTGGGCTTCGCCGTGCCAAGTTCAGGTTGCGCCGATGTTTCGGGAATCAGCCGGGAAGCACCAAAGCGCATTTATCGATCTTTACCGCTGCCCAGAGCATCCGGAGTTACTGGTGTCGTGGGATGCGCAATGGTTGTCGCCTTCAATGCAGTTCGACCGCCGAACGATTCCGAGCCTATCCACAGCGTGACCGCCAACGGCGCAATCGCGAGGGATCGCGTAGATTTTATCTCCGTCGAACTGATTTGAACTGAGGACACCTTTCATTGGCTGAATAAATATGCTCGGGAAGGTAATGGTTCCACTCGTCCCGCGTAAGGGGAAGAATAATTATTTCGCAGGCGTAGTGGATCAGGTCGCCATTGCGCCAGAGTTGCAAGCGCACTGAGCGCTTTCGGAAAGAACTGTCGGCGATCACGGTTCCTATGAGGCGGCCGTCCGGTGAAAGCGCGGTGTCGCCGACACTTCCGAAATCCGCAATCCGCGCCGCCTCTCTCCCGGATCTCGACTCCCATATTTTCACGGTTCCATCAGCGGACGCCAAGAGCTTGCCGTCGTCGCATATGCAATTGCAAGATGACCACCAACACCTTATTAAAGGGCTGTGGAATCGGGGGTAGATCTTCCATAGACACTCGTGCGTTCTGAAAAACGCAAATATGTTAGTTTTGCGGATAAATCCCGGGTTGCGGCAGCTCGGAGAATGAGACAGACGGGCCGAGATACGCGATGCCAAAGGAGCACCATGGATGAACATCGTGACTCTTCTTTAGTGATCTCGGCCCTTGACAGCGAAGTGCTGAATAATCCGATAAATTCTCAATCTGTCCTAAGGTTGTCAGGCTAATCTTATAGCGGAGCGCGATACGTAAACCGGCGGCTAGCGCGTAGGCACAGATTGAGTGAATAGGTTGTATTCCGGCTCGATAAACACAATCGCTGGAAGTGGCAAGTTGATATCTGGAACGAGAAGCCCCAAGCTCATTTGCTAGTTGTGAACTTACTCATGTCGCCCTCATAGGCAGAGGAGTTGTAAACGATCAAATTTAGGCAGATAAGTAGCCGAAACCGTCAGGCCAAAAAACATCATAGAATTCTGCCTCTTAGGGCCCACCTTTGTTTACAGAAACGGCTGACTGGGCTTAAAACAAATGCCGAAGACGGTCCATCTCTTAAGAAAAGGAATCATCTTTATGGGTTCAATTGGTATATCCCCCAAGCGTAGCGGGGCGGAAGCAAAAGACGCACTACAGAGAGTGGGCAATCCTGAAACGCCAGCAACGGAGCATCAGGCCGCTGACGCTAACCATACCGCCTTGAACCAAGTAGATCGCGTGGAGCAGTTGATTGCGAAACTGGAAACACAATCGCTCGCCCTTGTACCTTACGGCTATTGGAATCAGTCGCAACCTCAAGTAAAGAGATCTAGTGAATGGTTAATTGCCGCACTACTCGGCTGCCTTTGGCTTTCGAGCCTAGCGCTGGCCGTCGTGTATCTTTCCTCTAGACACTCATCGCAGGTTTCCGAACGGGACGTGCCGACGAGGCCACGTGTAATATCGGCGGCATCTGATCAGCAAGACCTGAAAACATCCGAATCAGTAAATAATTTGACCGAGGCATTGGAGAATTCTTCAAGTCGGCTCGATCGAATTGAAGCGGCTCTTCAGAGATCCGATCAAGATTTCCTGCAGCTCAAAACAAGAGTGGGTCGAGAGGCGACTAAGCCTATTAGCCGGGAGACTGAAGCCGTACCCCTCGAAAGTAAAAGGGAAGCTGCCAATAGTCTTTTGGCACCCATTGGGAAATCAAATCAAAACAGTCCGGCCGCACCGGTTGCAAATCAAGCCGCTGCTCCGGCTCCCAGCCCCCTTCCCAGTGCTCCTAGCGTTCAAGCGTTGCCGAATACAACGGCGCCTGTTCTTTCCATAAAACCTACCGATTCTGCTATTCCTCACAAAAGCGATGACGGCTCCATCGACTACTGGTTGGTGGCTCGCGGTGCATTCAAGGAACTTGCGAGAGTTCAGCCGATTGCCGTCGTTGCCGACGGTGTCGTGATTCACAATCTAGACGATGGCAAGGACTACAGACTTTCTCGCCAGGGCGAATGGCAGAACGTCGAATGGTAGGTCAATAGAGGGTCCGGTTTACGATCTCGTAGACACATTTGCGCTTAGAGCAGCTCGATGGTCGAAGGCCGGCTGTGCCTAATTATGCACGCAACCAGGACCGCACAGGGCAATAGCGCGGTATTCGAATCTAATCCTTTAGGAATGCCGCTTGGACAATATCGGAGGATACGGCGGTTATATTCTCGACGAAGTGTGGAGTGGGTGTAAACCATGTTGGCCCCTGCCGAAAGAATGCTTCGGGTCGATCGGCATGGACCCAGGCTCTGCGTCATTACCTGGCATCCACTTTCTGATCTACCTCCAAAAGGAGGAACCCGATATTCTCGCTCTTGCTCAGCTGCGCCGACATCCACAGATGCTCCGACGACCGACCGCGCCGCAAGCCCGGAGCCCACCTTCGGCGACGGACTTCTAGATCCAACGTGTTATTCAGGTGCCCAATATGCCTCGGGAACTGCTACACAGGGAGTTGTCTCAGATAGTCCATCTCTGCCGCGATGAAAATATTTCGCGTCCTCCATCGCCTACGTCGCTCCGTTCGTCTGTTAACCGGTTCACCGTCTCCGCTTCTCCCTCCCTGGTGAGCGTCTCCTGGCCAGTCACGGCAATCGGCTGAGACTGATCAATCGACTCCGTGACTACGTTCACGAAGCCATGCCGGCATCTCCTCGCGCATCGGCGCGCCAACCGAG
Organism: Bryobacterales bacterium; assembly: GCA_003169195.1. Taxonomy (GTDB): domain Bacteria; phylum Acidobacteriota; class Terriglobia; order Bryobacterales; family Bryobacteraceae; genus Bog-105. Next base: position 459 of record PMQB01000153.1, on the reverse strand, counting down.
ACAAAAATGTGCGAAGGGGCCAGTTTCGGTCTCTTGTCATATTTTCATGATGCTGCATGGCCACATCTCGCCTGCGATGGCCATGCGGTACTTGGATGTCATTCGACGGACGTGCAGCGAGGGTTCTCTCGCCTTACACCGATATCGACGGCGTATTAGACTCACTCCACTCGAGACAACATGTTATGGAAATATTCCGCCGTTTCGCCGCACTTGTCCGCGGGCCAGTGCGACGAAATCTTGATCGCCTTTCCAATGTGCCCAAAACCCTGGCGCTGAACCTCAAACGCCACATCCCAAAAGACTAAGCAGAGATTGGTTGGATAAACGCAGTCACGAGCCGCTCGCTTTTCTGACTTAATGGCTGCATGGACCGTCAAGAGATTCGTCAATCTACCTTGAACACTTTGAATGCTCTGCCAACGTTTTCAATTTCTATAGGCTGTGCTTAATCCCTAG
>PMQB01000443.1 GCA_003169195.1 Bryobacterales bacterium | reverse complement strand
GTTGCCGGGATCGCCGCCGAAGTTGGCGATGTTGTCGCGAACCCATTCGAGAGCCGCGACGATATCGAGCATGCCGACGTTTCCGGATTCGGCGAACTTTTGGCCGCCTACCGATGCCAGATTACAGTACCCCAGCGGACCGAGCCGGTGGTTTATGGAGCAAAAGACGACGTCGCCCAGGCGTGCGAAGTTCTCACCGTTGTAGCCATCTTGTTCGATGCCGTTGCCGTTCACGTAGCCGCCGCCGTGAATCCAGAAGAGGACCGGTCGCTTTTTGCCGTCGTTGATGCCGGGAGTAAAGACGTTGACGCGAAGGCAGTCTTCGCTCACGTCGTCGTAATTCCAATGGTCGCGGAAGGAAGCGAATTTGTTTTCATAGCGGTTCTCCATGATCTGCGGCGCGGAGTTGCCCCACCAGAGTGCAGGGTAGACATCGGCCCAAGGTTTGGGTTTCTGCGGCGGCATGAAGCGATTGACGCCAGAGGTGTCGGCACCATAGGGCATGCCCAGAAAATGATAAATGCCCCGGAGCATATAACCTCTGACCTTGCCGTATTCGGTCTGTGCGAGGGCGATATTGTCGCCGACAAGCAGGACGGGGCCATCGTGGCCTTCAAAGGTCACGGCTTGTGCTTCGGTAGGAGCAAGTGTGGTGCTGAGGGCGATTCCTGCAGAACTCGTCCCGAGGGTTCGTACGAAATTGCGTCGGTTGGTTTTCATAGTGTTCCGGCTGGGAGATAGTGTATCGAAGATTGGATAAGGTTGAGCCGGGGTTTTGATGGGCAAGTGATGAAGCCGCTTTCAAGTATCATGGGAGACACTCCCTGGGTCGCGTGCACAACGGGGGACCAGGCATGAAGGATTTCTTCGTCAGCTACAACAGAGCGGATTTGGAGTGGGCCAAGTGGCTGGTGTGGCATCTCGAAGAGATGGGCTTCTCTACTATTGCGCAGTTCAAAGACTTTCCTGCCGCCCAGAACTTTGTCGTCAATATGGAGAAATCGCTGCAGGATTCGCACCGAATGATGGCCGTCCTTTCTCCTGAGTATGTGAGCGCGCTGTATACGACCGCTGAATGGACATCGGTGTTTACGCAAGATCCCGACGGTACTCAAGGCCTTCTTGTGCCGGTGCGAGTTAGGGAGGTGCAGGTTCCAAAGCTCTGGACCCCATTGGTTTACATCGATCTTGCCGATGCCGACGAAATAAAATCGGTAACCGTGCTGGCGGATCAGTTGAGAGGAATGGGTTTGAGGCTGGGAGCACCGCTTACTGGAGACACGCGTTGGGGGCCGACTAAGCCTAATTTTCCTTTTCTAAAAGTGGATGTACTGATTGAGTACTGTGCGGACGATTCCCCACGGGCGGAATTCCTCGCCTCGGGGTTAGAAGCCAAAGGACTGTCAGTGTATTGTTCGCGCTGGAGAGTTATCGGTGCGGCAGCGATCGCGGACTCGCCGCCGCCGGCTTACCTGCGGGCAAAATGCTTAGCTCCGTGCGTGGGACCGGGATCGCTTGCGGGTTGGGCGAACGATCATTTGACAGGCGGCCTTCAACTGCGAGACAAGGGGCAGATAGCGAGCTTTCTGCCGGTGTTCGTCCCGGGCGGAGACATGTCGGTGCGGCGTTTGTTTCCGCAAATCGCCACATGGGCGGAATTGGCGAATGCGGTGGATCTTCTCTACTCGGCGGCTAAGGGCTTGCCGCCGGTCATCCCACCAGTACAGGAAACTGCGCCGGACGTCAAACTTCAAAACACTGAGAAGTTCCTAAGGGCGTTGAAGAGCTTGCGAGACGGCGGCTTGGTTGACCCGGACGTGAGCAAGGACTTACAAATCGAGGCCCTCAAGGACTTGTATAGCTATGGGAGATAAATTCGATCTGCTGCTGACCTACTCGCCGCGCGACAGAGCAATCGTTTTGGCGCTTGCTCAGCAAATTCGCGCCGCCGGGGTACGAGTTTGGCTGGATGTGTGGGAAGTGGTGCCGGGCGCCAATTCGGAGGTGGCTTTGAAATCTGCTATCGCCAGTTGCAAAGCAATGGCAGTGTTCTTAAGTGGGCAGTCAAGCAGCGATTGGGCGGATCGCGAAGTGCAGGCGGGGATCGCGGGCGGATTGCGGTTGATCCCCGTCCTGCTATCCGGGGCACACGTGCCGACGACTTTAGCCGCTTACGCCGCAGTGGACCTCAGTTTCGACGACGACACTTTGTTGCTTGAACAGTTGAATCGTTTGATAACGACAGCAGGCGGACAGGCGATCGGTACGACGCAGCAAACGAACGCCCCTAGGGGCATTCTTCACTTCTTAAAGGGGCTGACACAAAAGGCGGAGAGGAAAGGCGTAGCTGCCGCTCCTATTGCTAAACCGGAGCCGGGGGTCAATAAAAGCAGTGCGGTGGAGCAAAGCCTAAACATTATTCGCGGTGAGTATGTCGAGTTGGACACCGTGATAGCGCTGGTTCGACAACTGAAAGCGCTGAAGGAGATGGGAGTCGCTCGGCAGCTTCTTGCCCGTGCGCGGGCCGACGGTACTANNGTGCACTTACAAGGATCCGCATTTATCGGATGACAAAAAATTCGATCAAGCGATATCTATCCTCAACGGGGCAGACGACCTTCTTACATCTAACAATCAGGAAACGCTCGGATTGGCAGGAGCGATTCACAAGTACCGTTGGGAGGCCCTAGGGCAACTCTCCGATCTTGAGCTATCGTCTGTGTATTATTTGCGCGGCTATGCCTTGGGACCCGAGACAGATCTTGGCTACACCAGCATAAATGCCGCCTACGTGCTTGACCTGCTGGCGAACAAAGAAGAGTCTTTCGCGCGGCAAGCGGGAGGTGTTTCCCTTCTAGGGGAGCAAAGGCGACGGCTGGCGCGCGAAATTCGGCAGCGTCTTGTGCAGACCCTACCGGGGCTTGTCTCGTCGCCTGGAAATGAGTATCTATCCAACACATGGTGGTTTCTGGTCACGGTTGCGGAGGCGTACTTTGGGCTCGGAGAGGAACACTTAGAGGAAGCCCGAGTTTGGCTGGAGCGAGCCAAGAACCAGTCAGCCGTAGTAGATGACTGGGAATTTGAATCAACCGTTCGTCAATTGGCGAATGTGGCGCGCATTCTGGCAGAAGCACACTTGCCGATTGAGCCGGTGGAAGAAACAGAGGCTGCGCGGTTACTGCGGACTTTTGTGGGTAACTCGGCCGCCGTGGAATCGGCTTTGATTGGGCGCGTGGGGCTCGCTTTATCGGGCGGGGGGTTTCGCGCGTCTTTGTATCACATCGGAGTACTGGCCAAGCTGGCTGAGTTGGACGCGCTACGGCATGTGGAAGTACTTTCGTGTGTCTCGGGCGGTTCCGTCATTGGCACACACTATTTTCTGGAGTTACAGCACTTATTACAAAGCAAGACGGACGACGAAATTTCACGCGAAGACTACATCGCCGTGGTGCGTCGTATTGAACGGGACTTTCTTGCTGGGGTAAAACGGAACATCAGAACCCGTGTAGTGATAAACCCTATTACGAATTTGAAGATGCTGTTGTTCCCGAACTTCTCGCGCAGCGAACGAGTAGCGGAGCTTTACGAAAAGGAATTCTTCAGCAGAGTTCGCGATGGCAAAGGCAAAAAGCCTCGCTGCTTGCGCCAATTAATGGTGGCGCCAAAGGGGCATTCTGGATCTTTCTCTCCAAAGCATGATAATTGGCGGCGGCGAACGAAGGTGCCGATGATTGTTTTGAACGCGACCAGCTTAAACACCGGTCATAACTGGCAGTTCACGGCGACGTACATGGGTGAGCCGCCGGGTGCAATTGATTCGGAGATAGATGGAAATTGCCGGCTGCGACGCATGTACTATAGCGAAGCTCCAAAGGGCTACGCGGACATGCGGTTAGGGCGCGCCGTGGCGGCCTCTGCCAGCGTGCCGGGGTTGTTCGATCCGATTACTTTGAAAGACCTCTATCCGGACACGATTGTGCGCCTGGTGGATGGTGGAGTGCACGACAATCAAGGGATCAGCGCTCTGCTGGAGCAAGGGTGTTCGGTACTTCTTGTCAGCGATGCGAGCGGACAGATGGGTGTTGAGGATACGCCTGGGAATTCCAGTCTCAGTTCGCTGCTACGGTCTAGCAGCGTGATGGGGGCGCGCATCCGGGGCGCCGAGTATCGCGACCTGGAGAGCCGCCGGAGGTCGTCCCAACTGCGCGGGCTGATGTTCATCCACTTAAAGCAAGATCTAGAATCGGATCCTAAGAATTGGATTGGTTGTGACGACCCGGTGGAAAGTTCGGAGGAGGCGCGGCCGGGTTTTCGTCGTGGCGTGTTGACGACCTACAGTATTCGAAAAGATGTGCAGAGACTGATTGCCGATATCAGGACGGATTTGGATTCTTTCCATGAAGTGGAAGCGTATTCGCTTATGACGAGCGGGTACCGCATGACCGAAACGGCATTCACGCGCGACATCCGCGGCTTTCCGAAGGTTCCGGCCATTTCGCCGGATTGGATGTTTCTGGCCATCGAAGGGCCGATGAATCGTGCGAAAGGCTTTGAGGATGCCTATGGCCGATTGAAGGAGCTTCTTACCGTTTCAAGCGTTAATGCACTCAAGGTTTGGCGCTTGGTGCCTGTGCTCCTGTGGAGCGGTTCGATTGTATTGTTGATAGCGGTGATCGGCTTGATCGCGTTCGCGCTGCTGGGGCCGCCCATTGAATTGCTGACTCTTCGCTCAGTGGTGATTGCAGTAACCGCTGCAGTTCTGACGGCGTTGCTAGGAAAGTGGCCCGTGATGGCCGTACGTTACCGCGCTTCCATTCGTAGGTACCTAGTGGGTTTTGCACTCTGTCTGGTTGGTTTGTTAGCGGGAGCGCTTCACTTGTGGATCTTTGATCGTTGGTATTTGCGGCTTGGAAAGGCCGAGAGGCTACTGGCTTTACGGAATGAAAATCCAGTCCCCTAGCTCCGAAAGCGAAGCTGTTGCCCCCGTGCTGCGGGTTCAACCCCTGTGTCACTCTGTGGTGATAGAACCTGGCGGTGGGAAGCGGGGAAGCTCATCGCTGAATGGAGGAGGCCAATGAAGCGATCCAAAGCAATCCAAACCAGCATTGTGGCGTCGGTAGCCGCAACGCTTCTGAGTTGCGAGGGAACACCACCACCGACCCGCTATTGCGTCGACCAACAGCAGCGTGTTCTGGATGACAGAGAGTGTCAGCAAACGACGAGCGGCGGCCACGTTTGGTATTACGGACGAAGCGGCTACGTGCCAACGGGAACGCGAATTTCGGGCGGATCGTTTCAGACACCGAGCGAGGGGTTCACCTCCAATAGTGTCAGCGCGGAGGGTGGGACGGTGCGCGGCGGCATCGGTGCATCGGGTGAGGCGGCGGCCGGCCATGCCTCTGGCGGTGCGGGAGAATGAACCGCATCCACCTAACCCCGCGTGAGAACTGGCAGCAGAAAGTTGAGAAATCGGGACTTGTGTATCACACGCCCAACGGCCGGCCGTACTGGGATGAGTCTGTCTGTTACCACTTTTCTTCACGCGAAATTAATGAATTGGAAGCTGCGACGGAGGAGGTGCAAAAGCTCTGCCTTGCGGCTGCGCAGTTTGTCATCGATCAGAATCGGTTCGATCAATTTTCTATACCGGAAGCGGCGCGGCCTGCCATTCGAGCGGCGTGGGAAGCGGAACCTCCATCCATCTATGGGAGATTTGATTTCGCCTATGACGGCGAACACCCACCCAAGCTTCTGGAATACAACGCGAACACGCCCACGGGACTGCTGGAGGCTTCTGTCATTCAGTGGGAGTGGCGGCAAGAAGTGTTTCCGGCTACCGACCAGTTCAATTCCATTCACGACAAGCTTGTTGCGAAATGGACGGATCTGCGAAGGTATTGGCGCGGCAACAGGACTGTCTACTTCACCAGCATGCGAGATGACGAAGATCTGCTGACGGTTTCCTATCTGCGCGATACCGCTCAACTGGCTGGCCTTGCCACGGAACATTTGTTTGTTCGCGAAATCGGCTGGAATGAAAAGACCGGGACCTTTCGTGATTTACAGGATAGGCCGATCCAAAGTATTTTCGCGTTGTATCCGTGGGAGTGGCTGCTGCGCGATATGGCTAAGCCGGTGCTTTCCAGTTGCGGGCAAATGGATTGGATCGAGCCTATCTGGAAGATGCTCTGGTCTAATAAGGCGCTGCTGGCGATTTTGTGGGAGATGTTTCCGAATCATCCCAATCTACTGGCCAGTTATTTGGATGGGCCGCATGGCTTGAGCGAGTTTGTGCGCAAGCCATTACTTTCGAGGGAAGGGGCCAACATCACTGTTCATAAGGGTGGGAGCGAGGCGAGCACGGCGGGGCCGTATGGCGAAGAAGGATTTGTGTTTCAAGATTTGGCGCCGGAACGGTCATGGGAGGGGATGACGCCGGTGTTTGGAAGTTGGTATATCACTGATATGGGTGCGGCGGGTGTGGGTATACGGGAGGCGGCGGGTGTGACGGATAATTTAAGCCGGTTTGTTCCGCATTATTTTGATTAGCGCGAGTTAGCTTCGCACTAGGCAAACGAAATCGACTCCACGCGGGCCGGTTTGAAGGTCTTCGACTCGAATCAGTTGCAGTGCGCAGCCGGGGGAATAGAGCACGGCCTTCTTTCAGCACTCTAAATGCAAGGATACGCTGATTCATCGATATATACTCGGTGTTGCCAATTTAAAAATGCCTCGATTCCTTTCTCTTCTCGCCGCACTCGAGCTTGTCTGCCAATCCAGCATTCTCTTTGCACAAGTACAGACCATCGTCCCTCCGGTGATCCCCGGTGCCAAGCCCGTTGCAGTCGAACACATCAAAGTCCACGGCGTCGCCCTCGAAGGAAATCTCGAGAAAGATGCCGTCGACCGGGACGTCTTCGTATTTCTCCCACCCAGCTATGCCAAAGAGAAGCGTCGCAAATATCCCGTTGTTTATGCGCTGCACGGCTATTCAATCGGAGCTGAACAGTGGACTCACGAGATCCATGTGCCGCAAACCATCGAAGGCGCGTTCTCCCAGGGCGCCAAGGAAATGATTGTCGTTCTGCCCGATTCGAAAACCGTTCACAACGGATCTATGTATTCGAGTTCCGTCACCACGGGGGACTTCGAAAACTTCATCGCTCACGATTTGGTTGCCTACATCGACGCGCACTACCGCACCATTCCGAACCGCGTGAGCCGCGGCCTGGTGGGTCACTCGATGGGCGGTTACGGCGCAACCCGCATCGGCATGAAACATTCCGATGTGTTTGGAAGCTTGTACATTATGAGCCCTTGCTGCCTGTCGGCGCGTGAGGCCGGGCCAACGGACATGGCGAAGTCCTTGGAGGCTGTCAAAACGCCAGAAGAGTCCGCCAAGTTATCGTTTTTTGCGCGTGCACAACTGGCCACCGCGGCGGCTTGGTCGCCTAACCCCAAGAACCCTCCGCTCTTCCTTGATTTGCCCACCAAAGATGGCGTTCCGCAGCCGAACATTCTCGCGAAATGGGCGGCCAATGCGCCGCTTGCGTTCATTGATCAATACATCGCCAATCTACGGCAGTACCGCGCCATCTCCATTGATGTAGGAGACCAGGATGGCTTGCGTCACGATACCGGCAAACTTCACGACATTCTCGACGAGTACGGGATCACGCACGGATTCGAAATCTATCAAGGCACGCACACCAGCGCCGTAGCCGACCGTTTTCAAAATCACGTGCTGCCGTTCTTCAGCCAGAATCTGTGTTTCAGCAGTTGCCGTTAGCAGCTCGTCAGGCTGAGTACGATGGCGGATGGAGGGAAATCTCTAATCAAATTGCAGAAGCTGCACCATTACATCCGCAAAGACTGTGGCAGCCAGCGCACCGAAGACGAAAAATCGGCCTCTTCCTTTCCCGGTGATCGCGAGAACAAGGGTGAGCAGAAATGCGAACCGGGAACCGGTCAGTAGTTGCTGCCAGACGCCCGGAGCGGAACCCATTCCGTGGGGGTTTCCTCCGCCGTGCAACCAAAAAAGATCTGCGGCCATGCCGATCAGCGCCCCGAGGATTCCGGAGACAAACGAAACTGAGATGCAGCGATCTCTCCAAGTTGGCGCATCGGCTGGTTTCTGGTGGAGGGCGCGACGTCCCCAGCCGACGCAAATCAAGATGCAGGGGATCAGGAAGAGAACGACTGTGACGACGTACATCTCAGCACCTTCTGGTCGGCTCTTGCCGCTCACTGCGAGCCAGTTCCTTCGGCCCGAGTGAACTCAGCCGTCCCGTGCTAGCAGCTAGAAGCTAGAAGCTGTTCTTACTCCCGCTTCCTTCGCTGATGCGTCGACGGAATATTCATATCCTCGCGGTACTTGGCCACGGTGCGCCGCGTGAGCTGGATGCCCTGCGATTGCAGCATCGCCGCGAGCTGATCGTCGGTGAGCGGGTGGCGCGGGTCTTCGTCTTCGATGAATTTTTTCACTTTGCGCTTCAGCACCAGCAGCGGGGTGTCGGCGCCTTCGGGGCCATTCGAGCCTTCCGAGAAAAAGAACCGCAATTCCAGCACGCCCTGCGGTGTGTGCGCGTATTTATTGGCCACGGCGCGGCTCACCGTCGAAGGGTGCACCCCGATCTCTTCGGCCACTTCCTTGATCATCAT
>PMQB01000305.1 GCA_003169195.1 Bryobacterales bacterium | reverse complement strand
GTGGTTCCGGCATACACCACGTCGCGATTTCCCGGGTCCTGCTTCAGCACGCGCGTCCTGCGCGCAGTGTCGGGAATGCCCTCGATCTTCTTGAACAGTTTAGCCGCGTTCACGCTTTTGTAGATGCCGCTGCACGCGCTGGCGAAGATGTTGTTCGGATCGGCCGGGTTGATGTAGATCGAGAAAACGTCGGAATCATCTGTCATCCCGGTATGAATCGTCTTCCAGGTCTTGCCGCCGTCCGTCGATTTCCAGGGCAAGTGTGAGGTGCCGGCATACATAATGTCGGGATCTTTCGGATCGATGGCCGTCGCCGTGATGCCGCCCATCTCCAGGTTCTTGGGGTCGGAAATGCGCGTCCAGCTTGTGCCGGAGTCGTCGCTCATCCAAACGCCGCGCAAGGTTCCTGCGATAAAGCGCGTTGGTTTGCTCGGCGCTGCCACGATAGAACGCACGCCGAAATCCTTAATGTCGGGAACAGGCGTCCACGTATGGCCTTGATCATGGCTGGAAAACATCGCGCCGCCATCAGCAGAGATGATACCGGCAAAAAAATGGTTTGAGTCATTTGGATCAACCAGCACCGAAGTCACTTCCGTGAGGTTGCGCTTCGGGAAATCCAGCAGCGACCAGCTTTCGCCGGAATCTTCACTCCGGAAAAGCAGCGAGTTCATGCCGCCGGCCAAGAGGAAGTTCGGTTTTTCGGGATCGAGAGCCAGACTAGTAGCCGTGCCGCCATATGGACCAGCAATGTGCCAGTCGGGTGCCGGTGCGTCGAACGCAGCGGCGATAGAAAATGCAATCAGAGAACTGCTTAAAATGATGGGAAAAAGTTGGCGTCGTGTCATTGTTCGAACAAAGTAACTATTTAACGAAGTCTTTGAATTTTTGAAAAATTCTCCGGATTGGAGAATTCCTCTGACTTAATAGCTTACCGTTTTACAATCCAATTTGCTTGGAGAAGATTCAACTTCCGGCGTCACTTATGTTGACTTGCGATATTTGACGAAATTGGATTAGCCGCCTAAGGCCCTTAGGGCGCCAGCCCAATCGCGCGCTCCACCTCCACTATCAAATCGTGCGACTGCGTTATGTTCGTCTCCCGTTCCTTCGACCCGGCTGGCACGATGATCATGCCGTGCGGACCCGGTCGATCAACGAACGGACTCTTGCCCATAGCACCTCCAATGTCGGCATCGGTGAGATAAGGCGCGTAAAACATGACATGCGCAATCGTGCGTGTTAGCTTGCCATTATTCAGGAGATAAGTCGCTGGCGACAACATATAGGCAATGCCAGGCCGCGCAGGCGGGCGATACAAGCCTTGCGCGAAACCTTCGGCCATATGCCGCTCGACACTTTCCGAACTTTCGCCCTTCAATCGCAAAGTGGCGTCATCCATATATGCAGGCAAAATCGTGCGCGTCCCTTCCTGGTCGAAACAGACGGGATAGAAATTGCCGCCGCGCCGGCTTACGATGCAGGTGAACGCATTGGTGGCATCTTTCGCTTTCACATAGCCGGTGCTGGTGAGAATCATGATGCCAGCGCCGTCTCGCAAATGGGGAGGCAGGGCATCTACCGCCAGTCGCATTTCCAAATCGCGCGACAACATGATCACGGGGCCGCCTTTGGCGTCGTGATTGTGTGTGGCCGTGTCCTGTGCGGCCAGGAGCATGCTCAACAAGAGTACGATGGTAAATAGTTTCATGCGTTTCTTCCTTTTCGTTCTGATCCAGATTGTTGCTGCACCGCGAGTGCAACGCGGCCGAAGACGTTCATCATGCTTTCCCATTCCCCAGGCTGCAAGGCGCTGCGGAGTTTTTTCTGTGCGCGCGACCATCCAGCTCTGCTGGATGCGAGAACTTTCTTTCCAGCATTGGTAAGGCGATACCCACGTTCGCGCTGGTCGCTGGTTGGGCCGGCGATGATCCAACTGCTTCTTTCGAGCAGCCGCAAGTTTCTAGACAGCGTAGTTTTATCGATGCCCAGTGCCCGCCCAATCGTCATCTGACTTACACCCGGATGACTCTCAAAGGCGGAGAGCAACGCAAATTGCCCGGGTTCCAAAGGCGCCATTTCGTGACTGTACATTTGCGTCACGAGCCGGGCGGTTCTTCGCACGGTGGCGCAGGCACACGCTAATTCCGGAAGCGCGTTTACTTCAGTGGTATCTGCCATGTTGCTTGTTATTGAGCCGGCGTGGGAGGAGCCAAAAGCAGACGAAGCGGAGTGAGCGGTCCCAGCGGCATATATTCGAACGATGCAAAATTTGCCCTGATCAGCGGTAGCGCTTCGAGCGTCTCCTTTGCTTCTTCGACCGACTTGCAATCGAGGAGGAACACGACGCCTTTGCCATCACCGCGCGCGTACCACTCCTGAATTTTGCCATCGAGATAAAGTCCTACTGTTTGGCGGACTTCGTCTTGCATCACTTTCATGATTTGGTCACGGGTGATGCCCGGCTTCACGGTGAGCGTAGCCAGCACTCGGGTGACTTTAGGCTGAGCGGGCGCTTGCGCGAGTAGTGAAGTGGCGACGAGGGCACTGATGAGGATGGAGCGTAAGAGTGGTAGTTGCATATACAACTACATTAGTACAGTGACGTTAAGGCGGCACGATAAATACAGACGTCTCTCTTTCGTCGTGCTGGGCTGATTGACGTGGCAGAACCCGCCCCTAACATGCCGGTGTGGCGGATCGCCCTCGGCGGGAATAACCGGCAGAGTCAGCCCGTCGAGACAATAGCCCTGACTTACCTCCAGGGTCACGCGCGGTTCAATGGGCGGATTCGCCAGCAGTTCTCTCGAAACAAATCCGTCCCACTCGCGTCCCATCACCAATTGGGTATCCAGATGAAACTACAAAACAAAGTCGCGATTGTCACCGGAGCGGCCACGGGCATTGGCCAGGCGATTGCGATTCGCTTTGCCCGCGAAGGCGCTTCCGTGGTGATCGATTATGTTGGTAATTCCAGCGCCGCCGATCAAACCATGAATGAGATCAAAAGCTTCGGAGGAAAGAGCATCGCGCTTGCTGCGGATGTGTCGAAGCCGGATCAGGTGCAGAACTTAATTGACAGCACGGTAAAGGCCTTCGGACGTCTCGACATCGTGGTGAACAACGCCGGCATTGAAACAAAGCACGCGTTCGTGGATTTTCCCTTTGACGAAATGCAGAAGATCTTAGCCGTGAATCTGATTGGACCTTTTCTGGTGAGCCAGGCGGCGGCCCGGCAGATGATTAAGCAAGGCGACGGTGGGCGGCTAATCAATATTTCCTCGGTGCATGAAGACCTGCCAATGCCGACGAACGCGCCTTACTGTGCCAGCAAGGGCGGACTGCGCATGTTGGCCCGTACCATCGCCGTGGAATTGGCGAAAGACAAAATCACCGTGAACAACATCGGGCCCGGCGCTGTGTATACACCCATTGACGCCGACATTCAAGCGAACCCCGAATTGGAAAAAGCGCTGATGGCGGAGATCCCCCTCAGCCGTTGGGGCAAACCGGAGGAGATTGCCGGCTTGGCAACCTATCTGGCATCCGATGAAGCGGGTTATGTCACCGGATCGACTTACTTCATCGATGGCGGCATGATGCGCCAATCCGGCAGCTTGTAAGTTTAGAAACGTCAGGCCATTTTCCCTCAGTCGAGAAGCGGTGTATTTCGTTGCAATGCTTGCCCAATAAAAAGAAGAAAATATTTTTTTGAATTCGGTGGCTTTCTCTCCCCGAACTTTTCGCTTAGATCATTAGGCGGCCGCTCGGAGGAGTAAACCACGCCGCCCGCGAGGACCCATTGCCACAAATCTCCATCGGAGATCTCACCGGTTCGGTGCAGATCGACGTCTCGAATAATTCATCGGCGGCGCAGAGTGAACTGAGCCAGCTGATTACGTCAGAGTCCGGCTTCTTCGCCGCACTGTCGAAACCAGTACTAGATCCTACTTTTCAAGACGCCACCTTCGCGGCCACGTTCGACAAACCGTCGATCACCGCAGCAGGCAACCTGCTGGATGTGAACGCCAGCATTAACTCCACCATGGCCGTTGCGCGTTCGGCGGATTCGCCTCTGTTTGGGTCAGACGATTACGACCCAATCGAAATTGATGGCGACGATTGCTGGGTTTCTTTCGAACTCGATACTCTGCTTGATGCAAGCGTAGCGGTGCCGCTGCCCGAGGGATTCGGCGTTAGTTTCGAAGGATCCACTGCTCCCGAATTCGCAACCTATGTGCGGATTCCCGCTGCCCAGGCGCCTACAACGAATCTCTCGCAAGCCATTGCGCAAACGCTGGAAGCCTTCAAAATAATCAGCTCATCCGATGATTTGCTAGCCATCCCCCAAGACCTGATCTACACGACTGATATCTCAGGGAACGTCAAGATCGGCGGATCGTGGGCGTTGCCACTCGCGGTCAACCAGTTAAGCCTGGCCGATGCCAACCTGCCGTTCAACGCCAGCGTTTCGGTGACGCCTTCCGTTACTCTGCAAGTGGCCGGGGACATTGCCTTTGGTAAGGAGTTCAGCGTCCGCATGCGTCGCACCGGCCCGAATACTCTCTACCTCGGCATCTACAAAAAGAAGGGCTCAACCCTGGAGGCCTCTTTCACCGCCGCGGCGGGATTGAGTGCCGGCTTAGGCAACAACGAACTCATTAGTAAGTTCTTCGAAGCGTTTGCGCCTGGTATCGATACTACAGCCTTGCCAGCGGACCAGGCTGCAGAGATTACTCAAGTGCTGAACGATGGCATCGATCACAGCTTGGCTGTTTCACTGAATGCCGCCTGTTCGGCAGCCAAATCCGATGAGGCTGCGTTTGCCTATTCCGTTGATCTTTCAAATCTGAACCAGGCGACCAAGAATGCCCTAAGCGATGCTTTGCACGGAGACTGGACTGCGCTTGCGCAACTCCCGAATGCCAAGCAGTTGCGGAACGTCGTCGTCGATACTGTCGAGAAGGAGTTCTCCCTCACCTTGAACGTACTCGGCCTCTTCAACTACCGCTCCGTGGCCGATTTCATCAAGAGCATGAAGATCGTAAGAAATGCAGCGGATGGATCGGTGACGTTGACCGATACCGCGACCGCCAGTTGGATCAGTACCGCATCCACGCCGCTGGCTGCGGCCGACCGCCTGCGATCTGCTCTTTACGAAGGCTTTCTCGCAACGGCTACTTACCAGGCTATGCTGGCGGGCACGGGCGCGAATCCGGTGTTTAGCGCGACGCAAGGGTACTCCGTATACAAGAGCTCGATGGATTATCGAGATGCGTTGAAGCAACTGAACGCCGGCTTAGTTTTAGGCGTGATGCCCGCCAGTGTCAAGTCGAATTTGCCTGCCGTTGGATCGCCGGTTCAGCACCCGCTGTTCACGGCGGCGCGGAACTATTCCAATGACGACGTCTTACGCTTCTTCTTCTCCGACGTTCAACATCTGATTCCGCGCACGGCTGCTTCACTCAAGCAGACCGGACGACGAATCCTGGCCGCCCTTCTCGATCCGCAGGACACCACGGATCAACGACGTATTGAGGCCTTGGGCAGCGATCAAAGCTGGGCTGAGATGGATGAAAATCCGGCTGGGATTCTGCCGCCCTTTTATTCGGATTGGTACGACATCACTATGTGGGCTGGCGCGCTGGCGAAAGTCGGTCCGTTGCTCGCTGACGTGATCGCATATGCGAAGTCAGTGACCGGCGATCCTTCAGCAGACCAAACGTTTATGAAAAAGCGTAAGGCGCTGGCTCTGGCCTTGGACGGCGCGACCCATAATACGCATGCCGCGTTTGATGAATCGTTCCCCATTTGCGTGATGTCTGCGCTGGCCGGGCCCGTGCAGGGAACACCGGCAGGATCGCTCACGTTCGAGGCAGATTGGAACAGCAAAACCGTGTTTACTTATTCATCGCCAGCAGGGAGTGCAGCAAAATTGACTCAGGCGGCTTAATCGTTTGACGACTCGGGTGNNCCCGGTTTGTTTCGCCGTTTATTCGGCCCAGAATTTGGCCCCAATTTGCTCCTGGCCTCCCCGATCAGCTATCCTGGAATAGTAAATTTACACAGTTCAGGTACAAATCAGGTAAATGGCAAATACAGTCTCTTCGTTGAAGCGCGTGCGCATTGCAGAACGCCGCACCGCGATCAACCGTCTCCGCAAGACCAAGCTCCGCCACCAGATACGCACGATGCGTCGTCTGTTGGACAAGAAGGACGCCGAGGGCGCATCCAAAGTAGTGCCGGCCACATTTTCAATCGTGGATCGCGCTGCGAAATGGGGCATCATCAAGAAGAACACGGCGGCCCGCTACAAGAGCCGCTTAACCTTGCGCTTGCGTACCATCAGCACGGTCAAGTAATTCTGCAACGCGCACAGCGCGCGCTGAGCTTTCTGCAAATAGCAACCTTCTTGCAAGCTGGTAGACTGGCATTCATGCGTCGTCTTCGGCTTGCCACGGCACTGGTGTGCTCGCTGTCACTGATCCCGGTTTCCGCTAAAGAACCAGTCCGCGCTCAACACGGTATGGTGGTGGCCCAAGAGCCTTTGGCCGCCGACGTTGGATTGGAAGTTTTGAAGAACGGCGGCAACGCCGTGGATGCAGCAGTGGCCGTTGGGTTCGCGTTGGCTGTCACGCATCCGCTCGCGGGCAACATTGGCGGCGGCGGTTTCATGCTCATCCGCATGGCTAATGGCAAAACGGCATTCCTCGATTTCCGCGAGGCTGCGCCGCTGAAAGCCACGCGCGACATGTATCTGGATGAAAAGGGCAATCCCACCAAAGACAGCATTTTCGGCTGGCGCTCTTCCGGGGTACCCGGCTCCGTGGCGGGCTTTGCACTCGCTCACAAGAAATTCGGCACGCAGAAGTGGCAGCAGTTGTTAGCGCCGGCGGTAAAACTGGCGGCCGACGGTTTTGCATTGAGCCCCACTCTGGTTAAATCTCTTTCGTCCGACAACGCAGCGATTAAGACTGATCCTGAATCCAAACGCATTTTCCTGCGTGACGGTGACCCTTATAAAGCGGGTGAGACGTTAAAGCAGCCTGAACTGGCGGAAACGCTGCAGCGCATTGCGCAATCGGGCGCGAAGGGTTTTTATGAAGGCCCCACGGCGAAGCAATTCGCCGCTGCCATGAAAGAGCACGGTGGACTCATTACCGAAGCCGATCTCAAGGCTTACAAAGTGATGGAGCGAGTGCCGCTCGAAGGCGAATATAAAGACTTTCACATCATCACCTCGCCGCCCCCGAGTGCCGGCGGCGTTGGCCTTCTCCAAATGATGGGGATGCTCAACGGCACTGGCTATGAAAGCGATGGCGCTGACTCCGCCAAAGCTGTCCATTATGAAGCGGAAGCCATGCGCCGGTTTTATGCCGATCGTAGCGAATACTTGGGTGACCCGTCCTTTTATAACGTTCCCGTGAAAGCGCTGCTCGACGATGCGTATATTGCCTGGCGGCGCAAGACCATCGACCCTAATCACGCCACACCGAGTGAGATGATCGGTCCCGGTCTTCCCAAAGCACAGGCTGCCCATTTGTCGCAATTCGAAAACAGTGACACCACGCATTACAACGTAGTGGACAGCGCGGGCAACGCGGTGGCTGTGACGTATACGCTGAATAACTTGTACGGCAACGGCATCACCGTGCCCAAGCTTGGCTTTCTTTTGAATGATGAGATGGATGACTTTGCTGCGAAGCCCGGTGTGCCGAATATGTTCGGCGTAGTGGGCGGCGAAGCCAATGCGATTGAGCCCGGCAAGCGCCCGCTTTCGTCCATGACGCCTACGATTATTACTAGGGGCGGTAAACTCTTTATGGTGACTGGTGCGCCCGGCGGTTCACGCATCACCACCGGAGTTATGGAAGTAATTCTTGACGTTCTCGACTTTCACATGAATGCGCAGGATGCGGTGGATCTGCCGAGATTCCACGAGCAATGGAAACCCGATGTGCTCACCTTGCAGAATGGTTTTCCCCCGCAAGCGGCTGAGCAGTTACGTGCTATGGGCTATGAGATTAGGCCTGTAGGCGGTGTAGCGATTGTGGAGGCTATTGTTGTGAACAATGGTTCTCTGGAAGGCGGCACGGAGTCTCGCCGCAATGGAAAGGTCGCTGGCTATTAGCTTCAAACCGCACGTCGCAGGCGAGCGGTCTCTCACAGCAAGAAACTAAAACAAAAATGCAGCACGTCCTTTCTACTCACTTATTTGTCGGCCAGCGCCTGACTACGGCCGGGCTCGAACGCATCCGCAATGCCGGCTTCGAGAGCGTCGAAATCTACTGCGCGCGCCAGCATGTGGATTATCAGGACGGTGCCCAAATTGCCGAACTGGGTCACTGGTTTCGCGATTCACCACTGAAGCTGCACTCCGTTCACTCGCCGATTCACAACGATGACGTTTGGGGCCGCAGCGGGCCGCATGCGGTTTTGGATATTACCGAGAGTCAAAAAGCTAAGCGGATTGCGATTGTGGACGAAATCAAACGCGCCATTGAGATTGCGGAAAGCGTTCCCTTCAAATATTTGATTCAACATCTGGGCGTGGTGGATCAAGATTACGATGAGCGGCGCATTGATGCGGCCTTTTCGTCGCTCGATGAAATCCGGGTTTTTGCCGGGCAGCGCGGCGTGGAAGTGTTGCTGGAAAACATCCCGAACGGCATGTCTTCTGCTGCCAAGCTGAACGAGTTCCTAACCACGACGCACTTGAATTTAAATTACTGTTTCGATATCGGCCACGCCCATATGACGAAAGGCGTGGCAGCCGAATTTGAGCTGATGAAAGAGCGCATCCGGTCGACCCATATTCACGATAACGATGGCAAAACCGATTCGCATCTCTTCCCCGGCCAAGGCACGATTGATTGGAAGCATGCGATGGGCTTATTGCGCTCACGGCCGGATCAGTATCCCATGTTGCTCGAATTGAAGGCAGTTGCCGCGGTAGAGCATCCAGCCGAAGATGCCAAGCGCACCGCGGACGATCTGGATAAGTTTGAGAGCTACTATGAGCAGCAGTGAAGCGAGGGTCATCAAGATTGCGGACGCACACGCCCACGCCGGCGAACGCGTAACCATTCAAGGCTGGCTTTACAATCTGCGCAAGTCCGGCAAGATTGTGTTTCCCGTTGTGCGCGATGGCAGCGGCATGATGCAGTGCGTCGCGGTGAAAGCGAATGTGGCCGAGCCGGTGTTCGAAGCGCTCAAAGCGCTCACGCAGGAGAGTTCGCTCACCATCACCGGCACCGTTCGCGCAGAAGCGCGTGCACAGGGCGGGTTTGAACTGGATGTAGAAGACGTTCATGTCGTGCAGCGTGTTCCCGAAGAGCATCCGTATCCGATTACACCGAAGGACCACGGTGTCGATTTCTTGATGGATCACCGGCACTTGTGGCTGCGCAGCCGCCGCCAGCATGCCGCCATCCGCATCCGCCATGAAGTAGTGAAGGGCATTCGCGATTACTTCGATTCGCACGGCTTCACGCTGGTAGACACGCCCATCTTCACGCCCGCCGCCTGCGAAGGCACCAGCACTCTTTTCGAAGTGGATTACTTCGAAGACGAAAAAGTTTATCTCACGCAATCGGGCCAGCTGTATAACGAAGCGAACGCCATGGCGTTCGGCAAAGTGTATTGCTTCGGGCCGACGTTTCGCGCTGAGAAATCAAAAACACGCCGCCATTTGACCGAGTTCTGGATGGTTGAGCCTGAGATGGCCTATGCCGACCTCGAAGAGGTGAAGCGCGTAGCGGAAGATTTGGTGGTTTCGCTGGTAGCGCGTGTGCTGGAAAATCGCCAGGAAGAATTGAAAGTGCTGGAGCGCGACATTCGCAAGCTTGAAGCGATCAAGGCACCCTTTCCGCGCATGAGCTATGACGACGCTGTGAAGGTTCTGGAAGGCAAAGGCAGCGAGATCAAGTGGGGCGGTGATTTCGGGAATACCGACGAAACTCTTCTCACCGAAGGCAGCGACCAACCGATCATGGTTGACCGTTATCCAACCGAAATCAAAGCGTTCTACTTTCAACCGGATGAGCACCGGCCGGAAGTGGCGTTGGGCGTGGATGTGATTGCGCCGGAAGGCTACGGCGAAATCATTGGCGGCGGCCAGCGCATTCACGATCTGGCGCTTTTGGAAAAGCGTCTAGATGAACACAAGCTGCCGCGCGAAGCATTCGAGTGGTATCTTGATGTTCGCCGCTTTGGATCGGTGCCGCATGGCGGATTCGGCATGGGCGTCGAACGTTTTGTGGCCTGGATGTGCGGCGTGGAGCATCTTCGTGAAACCATTCCGTATCCGCGCATGCTATACCGCACCCGGCCCTAGCGGCCTCGGAGTATCTGCTTGACTCGTTCTTCGCAAATCGCCATTTTGGGCGCACCCCTGGATTTCGGCGCTGGGCGGCGCGGTGTCGATATGGGCCCTTCGGCTCTACGTCTGGCAGGCTTGAATGCCAAATTGCACGCCATGGGCTATGAAGTGCGTGACTTGGGCAATGTGCCTGTGGCGCAACAAGAGACGATTGACGAAGGGTCCGCTACGGCGAAATATCTCGCGCCGATCGCGCAGTGCTGCGCTGAATTGGCGCGAACGGTAAGCGGCATTGTTGAAAAGGGTCAGTTCCCATTGGTGCTGGGCGGTGATCATTCGGTGGCTGCGGGCACGATTGCCGGCATCTCCAACGCGTACAAGAAACGCCAGCAGAAAATTGGTGTGATTTGGATTGATGCGCACGCCGACATGAATACGCCAGAGATCAGTCCGAGCGGAAATGTGCATGGCATGCCGCTGGCGAGTTGTCTGGGCAGCGGCCCGCGCGAACTCACAGACATTTTCGGCTATGCGCCCAAAATGGAAGGCCGGAACACCGTGCTGATCGGCCTGCGTGATGTGGACGAGCGTGAACGCGAAATGGTGCGCGCGTTGGGCGTGGTGACGTTCACCATGCGCGATATCGACGAGCTGGGTTTGCGCAAGATTATGGAGCAATCGATCGCGGCCGCGTGCGACGGCACTGCCGGTTTTCATCTCTCACTCGATATGGATGCTGTTGATCCAGACGAAGCGCCGGGTGTAGGAACGCCCGTACGCGGCGGCATGAGTTACCGTGAGGCGCATCTTTCGATGGAAATGATTTGCGACTCGAATAAAATGCTTTCGATGGAAGTGGTTGAAGTGAATCCTGTCTTGGACGAGGCAAATCGTACCGCTCTGCTTGGCATTGAGCTCATCATGTCCGCCATGGGAAAGAAGATACTGTGAGGTTCGTCAACGGGCTGTTGAAGTTTTATGCTTACTGTTTTCACTTGGCGCTGAGCACTTTTTTGTTTGGCATTGCCGTGCTGGCGCGGACCGGTCATCAGGCGCTGCATTTAGATATGCTGCCGTTCAATCAAGAACGCATGATCTCGCGCGTGAGTATCTTGAGCCTGACCGGATTCATTTGCATTTTCCTGGCGCTGGTCAGAATCTTCGAATTTGTCTTCCCGCTATGGGGCTTGGCCGTGTTAGTGCTGCTGGTGTGGGGATTCTTTTTTACGCCGTATTCGTTTCACGGCTTGAGCGGGCTGGAATTTGCCTTACTCTTGATTTTTGGCGCCGCATTGGCGTTCTACGGGTCGATTATGGTTTTAATGCCACAACGCCGTAATCGCTGGTAACTTCAATCTCTATTTCATTCAAGACTTTCCGCAACTCTTCGATTTGGAGCGGCTTCGTGAGATAGCCATTCATGCCGCCTTCCAGGCAACGCTGGCGATCGCCGGCCATGGCGTGCGCTGTCATGGCGTAGATGCGATGATGTGCCAGATGGGGCCGATTGCGAATTTCCGCGGTGGCCGTGAGCCCATCCATCTGCGGCATTTGCAAATCCATAAAAACGAGATCAAACTTTTCTTTTTCGAGGTAATCGAGCGCTTCTAGGCCGTTTTCTGCGATGGTCACAGTATGGCCGATTTTTTCGAGTATTTTTCGTGCAAGCTTTTGGTTGACCAGATTGTCTTCCGCCACCAAAATTCTCAGCGAATGTTGCGTTTTGCTAAGGGCCGGTGAAAACGCTTGCCGGGTGCGCGCGCGTGAGAAGGAAGAAACCATGCCGGCGCAACTGGCGATGATGGCATCGCGCAAATCGTGACCCGCTACCGGCTTGATCAAGCAGCGGGAAATGTTGAATTGCTCTAAGACGCCGGGTCCGTTGAGGAGATCGGCCGAAGTCAGAATGATGATCTTCAGCCGTTGAAGCGCCGGATTCTGGCGGATTTGTTCCACCATAGTGAGGCCGTCCACGTCCGGCATTTGATTGTCCAGCAGCAGTAAATCGAACGGTATGCCTTGGCGGCCAGCTTCCTCGAGTAGTTGCATCCCGATTGGGGCCGATAGCGCTTCTTGCGTTTGCATGCCCCAATTCACGAGCATTTTCGTTACAATCCGCAGGTTCGTGTGGTTATCATCAACCACTAGAGTTCGCAGCGTTCGGAGCAGCGTGATGGCTACCGGTTTGTGAATCGCGTTCGCGGGAACCTTGAACAGCATGGTCATGGTGAACGTGCTGCCGCGCCCGAATTCGCTTTCCGCGATGAGTTTGCCACCCAGCAGTGCGGCCAGATTCGTGCTGATGGCCAAGCCAAGTCCCGACCCGCCATAGCGCCGCCGTGCCGACCCATCCACTTGGACAAATGGATCAAATACCGAAGCCAGTTGTTCTGTCGGAATACCAATGCCAGTGTCCCGAACGGCGAAGGCCAGCATGCATTCGTCCGCTCTTCGTTCTACTAAAGATACGGACAGTTCTACTTCGCCTTTTTCTGTAAACTTGATGGCATTTCCCATCAGATTCAAGAGCACTTGCGAGAGCCGCAAACCGTCTGCGAAAACAGTTTCTGGAACATCGTTCTGAAAGTCGAGCAGTAGTTCCAAACCTTTTTGGTGGCAGCGGAGGGCCAACGTCTTCGTGACCTTCGAGACCTCTTTGCGCAGATTGAACTCGTAGGGCAACAGCGTCATCTTGCCCGCTTCAATCTTGGAGAAATCGAGAATGT
>PMQB01000369.1 GCA_003169195.1 Bryobacterales bacterium | reverse complement strand
TCTTTTTCTCAAGAGGATTCGGTCTTCGAGCGATGGCGATGTGAAATGAACCATTCTTCAGTCGAAAAGCTTCGACCGTCGCGAGCCAGAGGTCCATCGCTTACCCCCTAGCGAAAAACATAAACTTGTGGCCGCCAGCCTGCCTGTACGGTGATTACTGTAGGAATTGCGTTCCTGATAACCTTAGTGGGGATTTTGGCATCCATAAGAGTCGCCGTCGCAAGGTTAACGGTAGGTCGCGACGGTGCCAGGCTCCATGTGTTCGCCCACTGACTCCGTTCGTCCGGCGAGTGCAGAGACCTTCAAAATCCACAGGAGCCGCGAGTGGCGGAACGGAAAAATTTCTGGACCGGATGGCAGGAACGCATATCCGCGCTCCGGAACGTTCCACCTGTCCTCAAGATCGTATGGGACTCCGGCCCGCAAGTGGTGGTTTTCGGTCTGGGTTCCCGGCTCTTCTCTGCGCTTCTGCCGGTTGCGCTCCTGGCCATTACGCGCCTGATTATCGATGACATAGTCCACGCCGTGTCGAGTCATCAAGCGGTGCAGCCCGGGCTGTGGTGGCTGGTGGCGGCGGAATTTTCGCTGGCGGTTCTCAACAGCGTTCTGGTCCGCACCATCGATTACTCTGATGCGCTGCTCGCTGACAAGTACACGCGCTACGTCAGTATCCGAGTAATGAACCACGCCGCAAGCCTGGATTTACTCGCCTACGAAGATCCCGTATTTTACGACCGCTTGGAAAGGGCTCGCGTGCAGGCTACAGACCGGCTGGTGATGATTCAAGCCTTGGGGCGGCTGGTGCAGCAGGCGATCACGACGTTGACCCTTTCGATCTCCATCATGTTCTTTTCACCGTGGCTGATGCTGCTGCTGATCGTGGGTGTCGTGCCGGCATTCCTGGGCGAGAGTCACTTCGCGTTTCTGGGCTACGCCAAGAATTTCCGGCAAACACCCGTTCAGCGGCAACTCGACTACCTGCGTGTGCTCGGAGGCAGCAAAGAAGCAGCAAAAGAACTAAAGCTCTTTGGGTTGAGAGATTTTCTGCGCGAGCGGTTCACTCGTTTGTCCGACGAAATTTACGACGAGAATGTCGCCTTATCCCGGCGCAAGCTCATCGCGGGATCACTGCTGACGGCGATCGGCACAATGGGCTACTACGCAGCCTATGTATTCGTGATCTGGCGCACGGTCGCTGGTTCGTTGAGTATCGGCACACTCACTTTTCTAACCGGCGCAATTCAACAGGCCAGCAGCAATATCCAGCAGATTTTTTCGACTCTGGCGGCTATCGGCGATCAAGCGCTGTTTCTCACCGACCTCCTGGCATTTTTCAAGATGGAGCCGACGATACGATCGAAGCCCAACGCGCTGCCGGCGCCGCGGCCAATTGCGCGGGGCTTTGAATTTCGGAATGTCTGCTTTAGCTATCCGGGAAACTCGCGGTTGATTCTAGACCACATCAATTTCCAACTGAATCCGCGGGAGCGGCTGGCTCTGATTGGCGAAAACGGTCAGGGGAAAACGACGATCGTGAAGTTGATCACGCGTCTCTATGATCCAACCGATGGGCAGATCCTCCTCGATGGCATGGACCTGCGGGAGTACGATCTCGAAGATCTGCACAAAGTGATGGGCGTTATCTTCCAGGATTTCATGCGCTATGAAATGACGGCTCGTGAGAACATTGCCGTCGGCCGCATCGAATATTTGCCCGATGACCAGCGCATTCATGCCGCCGCCGAAAAGAGCTTGGCCGACGACGTGATTGAACGTTTGGCTGGCCAATACGAACAGATGCTTGGGCGCCGCTTCGAAGGCGGCGTGGATCTTTCAGGCGGCGAGTGGCAGAAGCTTGCACTCGCCAGGGCATACTTACGCGACGCTCAAGTTTTAATTTTGGACGAACCCACCGCAGCGCTCGATGCGCGTGCTGAGTTTGAAGTGTTCCAGCGCTTTAACGAATTGACTACCGGGAAGATGGCATTGTTCATCTCCCATCGATTTTCAACAGTAAGAATGGCAGAACGAATTATAGTTTTAGAAAATGGCTCAATCAGTGAAGAAGGAAGCCACGACCAATTGATAGCGCGCGGCGGCACTTACGCTGACATGTTCGAACTCCAGGCGGCCAGTTATCGCTAACTCGATTCTCATGCCGCAACCTTCTCCTCAAATCGATGTAGCCGCAGTGGAGCGTGAACAGCTGGCGGAGCAAGCCCGGCAAGCCGCGAGATCGTGCGCTTGGCTCAGTGGACATTCCGCTGGCCGCACCGCCGAAATCTATCGCAAGAATTTGCGACGGCTGAAAACCCTCGAGCGCGACCTATACAACCTCCGAAGCGGCGAACCGTCGGAGGACTTGCGCTGGCTCTATGACAACCTGCGATTGGTTCATGCCGAGTTACAGGACCTCAGAGAAGCCGTCAAGGGACTCAACCGTCTGCCTGCTGTCCGAACCGAAACCGAAGATGCCATTCCCCGCTGTGTGGTACTGGCTCGCGGTTTGTTGGCCGCCACCAAAGCTCACCTAACGCAAGCAAAAGTAGCGATCTATTTGGAGGCCGTGCAGGATATCGATCCCCTACGCTTGTCCGAGATAGACAATTTCTTGATGTGCCTGAAGCTAGCCTTGCTGGAGTTGCTCGCCCAGCGCGGCCAGCAGGCGACTGGGGTCGTCGCGAAAAACGGGAAAGACGCTCCACCTTTTGAGGTGGGTCCTGCTATCACTGCCTTGAAATTCGTAGGTGAAGAAGAGTGGCGCGATACCCTCGAACATCTCTCCATCGTCCATCGAACCTTGTCGCTTGATCCCGCCGGCGTTTATTCACGCATGGAACCCGCCAGCCGCGCCACTTATCGCAATCGCGTTGCCACCATTGCGCGCCATTCCGACGTAGGTGAAATGGAAGTAGCCCGCTTAGCGGTGGAGTTCGCGCAAAAGGCGACCATCAATCCTTCCAGCCCCGAAGCCTTGCAAGAGCGCCAGCGCCACGTCGGTTACTATCTGATCGACAAAACTGGGTCTCGGGAGTTTTTGCACCGCGTGAATTATAGGCCGGCGTTAGCGTCTCTGTTGCCGCGGCTTTTCCGTAACTACCCAGACGAGGTTTACATTATCGGTATCGAAGCGGTCACGCTTTTCACCGTCGTTGCGATCTTGATGAGTCTAGTGGAGCACCACAGTGGTTGGGCCCTGATTCTGAGCGCACTCATTCTCGTTCTCCCTGCCACGCAGGCGGCGGTGGAACTGGTGAACTACCTCGTTACAACGGTCCTAAATCCGCACCCACTTGCAAAACTCGATTACTCCAAAGGAGTCGAGTCCTGCAGCGCCACAATTGTCGCCGTTCCAACACTCTTAATCAACGAAAAGCAGATCCGGCAGTTAGTGGATGACATTGAGGTTCGCTATCTGGTCAATCGCGACCCCAACATCTATTACGCTCTGCTCACCGATCTCCCCGACACCGCCGAACCTACCGGAGACACAGACAAGCGGATCGATCTTGCCATTCAGCTCATTAACGGCTTGAACGAAAAGTACAGTTCCCTGCCCTATGGTGGATTCTATTTATTCCACCGCCATCGCGTTTTCAACCCGCGTGAAGGAGCGTGGATGGGTTGGGAGCGTAAACGCGGTAAGCTGCTAGACCTGAACCAATATTTGCGCGATGCTTTCGATCCCTTCCCGGTAAAAGCTGGCAATTTCAAGCGACTGCCGCTCAGCGAAATTCGCTACGTCATCACGCTCGATTCCGACACACAACTTCCCCGCGGATCGGCGCAACGCCTGATCGCAGCCATGGCCCATCCGCTGAACCGGCCCCTGATTGACCCGTTTAAGAATATCGTTACGGAAGGCTACGGCATTCTTCAGCCGCGCGTGGGCATTAGCGTCCATACTTCTGCAACATCGCGACTGGCCCGAATCTACTCGGGGCAGACGGGCTTCGACATTTATTCGCGCGCTGTCTCCGACGTGTATCAAGATCTGTACGGCGAAGGGATTTTCACAGGGAAAGGCATCTATGAAGTAGACGCCCTGCGCGCCGTGCTGGAAAAGCGTTTCCCGCGCAATGCACTGCTAAGCCACGATCTGATCGAAGGCGCCTATGCCAGGGCTGGGCTGGCATCTGATATTGAAGTGATTGACGATTATCCTTCGCACTACAGTGCTTACAACCGGCGCAAACACCGCTGGCTGCGCGGCGATTGGCAGATCGTCCGTTGGATTTTCAGCAAAGTTCCTGACGAAACGCGTCGCTTGGTCAAAAATCCTATTTCTTTGGTATCCCGCTGGAAAATCGTCGACAACCTGCGACGCAGCTTGATGGAACCAGCCACCTTTCTGTTGCTTGTTGCTGGCTGGTTCATCTTGCCGGGCGGGCCCAGGTTTTGGACGCTCATCACGCTCGGCTTACTATTCCTACCTATCTACTTTCGCCTGCTCTTTGCGCTAACTCGCGCCGTTGTGGCTCGCAACTGGGGATCTGTCCGCGACTCTTTTGAGGACTTCATCACCTCTCATGCGGCGATTCTATTGAACATTGCATTTCTGGCTCACCAGACGCTGGTCTCCCTTGATGCAATTGCTCGAACCATCATCCGTACGCATATTACTCATCGCAGTCTGCTCGAGTGGGAGACGGCGACCGAGGCAGAACTCGGAATTCGAAAGCGCACACCCGTTGACATCTATCTGGACTGGATTCCACTGCTTTGCGTGGCGCTAGCCTGCGGATTATTTCTGCAGCCCGAATCCACTCCTTGGGCTGCGCCCTTTCTCATAGCTTGGTGTAGCAGCAAAATTCTTTCAAAGTGGCTGAATCGCCCACCCAAGCAAGAAGATGTGGAGCTGTCGAAGAAGGCGAAAGCCTTGCTGCGTGAGACTGCGCTTCGCACCTGGAAATACTTTTCCACATTCAGCACGGCGGCCAACCACTGGCTCATCCCAGACAACGTGCAGGAAGAACCGTATCGGGTGGCTGAGCGAATTTCAACCACAAATCTAGGCTTCCTGCTGAACGCTCGTCAAGCAGCATTGGAGTTCGGTTACATCACTCTGCCCGAGTTTGTCACGTTGACAGCGAACACGCTTGCTACCACACGCAGGCTCCCTCGTTTCCACGGGCACTTCTTGAATTGGTACGACACCATAACCTTGGCGCCTCTGTCCCCTCGCACAATTTCAAGCGTGGACAATGGCAATCTGGTCGCGTCGCTCTGGAGTCTTCGGCAGGGCTGCTGCGAACTCCTGAAGCGGCCCGTGATCGAAAAGGCAGCGATTGAAGGGCTGGGCGATTACGCCCAAGGTGCGAAGCTAGACGAGTCGTGGCAGAAGTTTTTGCGCTTGAAAGATCCCTTACACTGGCTGCCCAGTTTGTTTTCACTATCCGCCCCGCCTGCCGGGACCGATTTCTCTGAACGATTCGAAGCGCTCCGAAGCACCGCGTTGAGTTTGATTCCCTGGTATGCGACCGAGTTCAAATCGCTCTTTACTGCTGACACATTTCCAAAAGAAATTCCCACGCCGGCTTCGGCAGCAACCTTCTACGCGGATCTCAAGTTGCAGATAGACAGCTCAGTCAGTTCGCCCGATCTCGCACGCAAATTGTCGGCCGCTCTGCTGGATGCGCGCTCACGGCTGGAAGACATCGCCGCGCGCCTTCAGCGCATTGCTGCTAATTGTGGCGAGATGTCAGAGGAAATGGATTTCGGTCTGCTGGTAGATCAACGACGTAAGCTGCTATCCATTGGCTATGACGTTGAGGGGCAGAAACTCAATGGCTCCTGTTATGACTTGCTGGCATCAGAGGCGCGCATTGCAACCTTTGTCGCGGTTGCAAAAGACGAGGCAGACGAAGACTGCTGGTTCCGTCTGGGCCGGCAGCACACGATTTGCGAAAACGAGTCGGTGCTGATTTCGTGGACGGGCACCATGTTCGAATACCTGATGCCGTTGATCTGGATGCGGTCTCATCCGGAAACTCTCCTGGCGAGTTCCTTAAACGCCGCAGTACGGGCGCAACAGAGCTATGGACGCCGGCGGCGAATCGCTTGGGGCATCTCCGAATCCGCGCATGCGAAGACCGACGAACAGGGCAACTACCAATACGCTGCTTTTGGCGTTCCGGGCATGGCATTGAATGTGGCGCGCGCAGGATTTCTGGTGACATCGCCTTATTCAAGTTGCTTAGCGCTGATGGTAGATCCAGTGGGTGCGGCGCGCAATCTCGCCGCCATGGAGCGCAGAGGTTGGTTGGCCGAGTATGGGTTCTATGAAGCAGCAGACTACACCGGGGCTTCCGGCCGGCCCTTTCGTTCTCAAAAATACGAACTCGTCCGCTGCTTTATGGCCCACCACCAAGGAATGAGCCTGACAGCCATTTGCAACGTTCTCTACGACTATCCGTTTCAACGCTGGTTCCATGCGAACAAGAATGTACAAGCAAGCGAACTGATTCTAAATGAACGTGCGTTGCGGGCACGACCGATTGCCGACTTGCAGCCGCGACGAGTTCTGAATTTCGGCGACGCGCATGCACCAAGCGCATGATAGCGGTACAATTTCGCCATGAAGACCTTGAAGTCTTTTCCACGCCGTCGCTTTTTGCAAGGCGGAGCTTTAGCCGCAAGCAACTTGTTTCTGTTGAAAAATGCAGTGCCCGAACCAACGCAAGTCGCACCTAGCGATCGCGTTCGATTCGGCATGATCGGGATCGGCATGCAAGGCTCGGGCCTTTTGCCGAATGCCATTAGTCTACCTGGGATTGAGTGTGTGGGCGCAGCCGATCTTTATGACGGACGGCATACCCTGGCGCGAGAGATTACCGGGAATGCGAACCTTGCGGTGAGTCGAAACTATCACGACCTGCTGAACCGCAAAGATATTGATTGCATTGTGGCTGCCGTACCCGATCACTGGCACATGCGCGTGGTGGTGGATGCTTGCAACGCAGGCAAAGACATCTATTGCGAAAAGCCCATGTCGCACACCATTTCGCAAGGATTCGAGATGGTGGATGCATCGAAACGAAACAATCGCATTGTCCAGATTGGTTCGCAGCGCGTCAGTTCAGCGCTTTGCGAAAAGGCTTTTGAGTTGTATAAAGGCGGCGCGATCGGTGACGTTGAGTTAGTGGAACTCAGCATGGGGCGCAATGATCCGAACGGCGCGTGGCAATACCCGCCGCCCCCCGACCTATCGCCGCAGAATCTGGACTGGGACACGTGGCTGAACGATGCTCCGAAGATTCCTTTTGATCCTCTGCGATTTGCGCGCTGGCGCTGTTGGAAGGAATACGGCACAGGCGTGGCTGGAGATTTGATGGTGCATCTGTTGAGCGGCATGCAGAAGACGCTGGGCTGGAATGAAGCACCGCGCTCGGCCACGTCAATTGGTGGCATCTTCCGCTGGAAGGACGGCCGCAATATGCCCGACACACTGCTGGTGTTGTTTGACTATCACGGTATACCAGTCTATGTACGGCTGAATTTAGGATCAGCCAGCCCGGAAGTGGCGCGCTTCATGGGCCCCAGGGGCGTCATGGAGACGAGTGGCGAAGAAATACGATTGTCTCCGCAGCGGGGCGTTGACACAAGCCCGAGCTATTACTCTGGCGGCTTTCCGGCCAAGTTGCGGCATGAATATGTGAGCAAGTGGTACGCCGAACACGAAGTGACTCCGGGCAAAGAACCGATTAGCGAAGATACTGTGTTCCGGGGCAACGATTGGGACGATGTTCGTCCGCACTTGTGGAATTTCTTCAAGGCGGTAAAATCCCGCAACCCAGTAACGGAAGACGCGGTGTTTGGCAACCACGCCGCGATTGCTTGTCACATGGCGAACGAGGCATATTTCCGAAAAGGCACTGTCTATTTTGATGAAGCCACGAACACCCTCAAGTCTTAGTGTGGCTGATCGTAGGTGATTTGACTCTCGGCGGTTGTGCGCTTGAAATTCTTATTCTCTAAAGAGACCGTGATGGTGCGGTCGATAAAGAAGACGGCCTTGAGGCGGAATTCTGTGCCAAAGCTATCGGGGAACCAAATATCTTTATCCAAACGCCGATAGTGAACATTGAAGCCGAGTCCGGGCACATCAGTTCCCAACAGAGTGCGCACCGCCAGAGGCAGCTTGCGAGAAAGACGCGTGTAGACGCTGGCGGGTTGAAAGTCTTCTTCATCAATGAGTGCTTCGCCCGCCCAGGTGATATCATGAGGCTTCTTGGGGCCGAATCGGATACGAAAAGCTTTGCGGCCCGCAATCTCCTGCTCGCCGATTAGTTCGAAACGAAGGTCTTTCTGTTCTTCAGTCGTGAGAGGAAAGAATTCTTTGTCAAGACCATCCTTAGATTCCTTGTCGAAGCCTGAGTCCCGAAAGCTACCGGCTAATAGGCCGTTAATGCCTCCCTCGTCTTTCGGCTGCGCGTCCACTTCAGCGTAGGAACCCTTCTTTAGATACCGGCCGTGAAAACGCGTCCGCTTCCGATCAACTGACTTGGGAGACGGCGTTACGGTGTAGTCGGCAATTTCTTCAGCTCCCAACTTGCCACTCTTGTAACGCACGTCCACTCTAACGTGCTGGTCGTAAATATAATTATGGCGCTCAGTCTGGGCGCGGTCCTGGTTGTCGGCGACACGCTTCATGATGTCGTCCGCGGTGATGCTCCCAAGGAGCATGGCTAATGCAATCAGCATTGTTAAGACGGAATACGAGTTCGCAGGGGAAAAATATTCAAAATCCTTGGATGGTAAAGTTGTGATTACAAAGAAGTGAAGAGGCGCAATTTCCTAATTCGTTGCGGCAAAACTGCCACGGCACTTTTGCTTCCCCGAAGCCTGCGCCCCGCTTCAAAGGCGGAGTTTCATTTACATCCGCACTACCGGGAACAAACGGCCATTGACACGGCAAGTTTGCAGATAGAAGCTGGGCATGATGCTTTCGTAAACGAATTGCACTGCGAGAGGTTCACCTCCATCATGGAAGCTTGGGGACGCTTGCTGCAGCAATCACCAGAAGATGCGCACCTTCCGCTGAGCGCAAACTTTGCGGGGACCTCGTGGACACCGATTGATTCTCAACCACTCCGAAGACAGTCGAAGGCTATTGACGTTCGGCGTGTGCAGTTTCCCGATCAACCGCCATTACCATCGGATCGCTTTTTCAGCGACATGCAGAACTCCCTCGGCATATTCTCTGCCATTCGAACCGTCGAATTGCAGATCACGCGAATTACGACGACTCCCAAGGGATTTGCTACACGGGTCCGTTATGAACTGATCGGCACAGGAAACGGGTTTTATCGGGAACACCGCTGCGGAGAGTGGTCAATAGATTGGGAGGAGAATCAAATTGTCTCCTGGAAGTGCCATGACGAAGTACGCAGCCGTTCATCCACCCCCTGCTTCATCGATATTGGTCAAAACGCGCTCGGAGGGAACGCTTCGTATTCCGAACAACTACTGCATGGGACGGACTACTGGAGAACAATACTGGATGGAGCAAGCGGCATCGATATTTATGGACATAACGGCGTGTCAGTCGGAGATATCTTCGGAAATGGTCTGGATGACATCTATGTCTGTCAGCCCGCAGGATTGCCGAATCGGCTCTATCGGAACCGTGGCGACGGCACGTTTGAGGACATAACCGAGTTGTCCGGTTTGGGCCTGCTGGATAACACCGCGTGCGCGCTGATTGCTGATTTCAACAACGATGGCAAGCAAGATGTGGTGGTTGTACGTTCGAATGGTCCGCTATTGTTTTTGAATCAAGGAAACGGCAAGTTTCGGATGAAGCCCGATGCCTTTCAATTCGCGACACCTCCCAAAGGCACATTCACTGGAGCGGCCGCCGCCGATTACAACCGGGATGGATTGCTAGATATCTATTTCTGCCTCTATAGTTTCTATCAGGGTGCGGACCAATACAATTATCCAACCCCCTATTTTGCCGCCGAGAACGGCCCGCCGAATTTCATGATGCACAACAATGGCGATGGTACGTTTCGCGACGTGACGACGAAGTGCGGTTTAGACAAGAACAACTCACGCTATAGCTTTTGCTGTGCCTGGAATGACTACAACAACGACCGTTGGCCGGATCTGTACGTGGTGAATGATTTCGGACGGAAGAATCTTTACCGCAACAATGGGGACGGTACGTTTGTAGATGTTGCGGCCGACGTTGGTGTAGAGGATGTGGGCGCGGGCATGAGCGTGAGTTGGCTCGACGCGAACAACCACGGATGGGAAGATCTCTACGTCGGGAACATGTGGACAGCTGCAGGAGAACGAATTACGCGCGATCCATCATTCCAGAAGAGTGCGCCAGAGAACGTACAAGCTCAGTACAAGAAGCATGCGATGGGAAATTCTTTGCTGCGCAACGACGGCAAGGGTGGCTTTCGAGATGTCACTCGTCAGTCGCACGTCGGATTGGGGCGCTGGGCCTGGTCGTGCGACGGGTGGGATTTTGACCATGACGGCCTTTCTGACATTTACGTCACCAACGGGATGATTTCAGGTGAAAACCGCAAAGACCTGAATAGCTACTTCTGGCGGCAAGTTGTGGCGAACTCTCCGAATGAAGCAAAACCAGCGGCTGAGTACGAGCAAGGCTGGAAAGCGATCAATGAATGGATTCGAGACGGATACAGTTGGAGCGGCTTTGAACGCAATGTGCTGTTCGCGAATAACGGAGACGGCACGTTCACAGACGTCTCGGGGGCTTTGGGGCTCGATTTTTTGGAGGATGGGAGAGCGTTCGCATTAGCTGATTTCGACGGGGATGGGCGGCAGGAGTTATTCCTGAAGAACCGTAACGCGCCGCAAATTCGGCTGATGAAGAACGTGATTCCGAATCTGCCGCCGGCGATTACCTTTCGTCTGACTGGCACGAAGAGCAATCGAGATGCGATCGGCGCTCTAGTTACGGTTGGCAATCAGACAAAGACGCTGCAGGTCGGATCTGGATTTCTTTCGCAGCACAGCAAAGAGCTGTTCTTCGGACTGGGCGATACGAAAGGCAAGCTTGAGGCCACCATCCGATGGCCCAGCGGAGTTACCCAGCAGCTAACGGATCTGCAACCGAATTATAGAATTTGGGTAACGGAAGGTGAGTCGCCTTCTCGGATGGAACCGTTCCAAACATTGAAACCCATCAGTGATTCGGAGGTCGCGGCGAAAGAAGCACTCCCGAAGCTAATCGAGACATGGCTATTGACACCTATCGCTGTACCGAGCCTCAAGCGAAAACCGGGACTGCTCACTGTTGCGAGGGAAACATCGGTACCTGCGGATGAAGCAGCGGTGTACAACCTTTTGTTTCGAACGTTGTTCGATTCTCATCGCGACTTGCCATTCCCTACCTCCTTCCTATTCGATGAGAGTGGNNGCAAAGGCACTTCCCTTCGCCGGCGTGGCGGAGACTTTTGAGTTTGGAAGAAATTACCTTTCACTGGGTTCTATTTTCTTTCAACGCGGTTATCTGGAGGTCGCGGGAGACTTCTTTCAAGCCGCGGCAGAAAGTGCCGAGTCACTCTATGGGTTGGGAAGCGTTTATCTCAAACAGGAAAAGAACGCGCAGGCGAAAGACTGCTTTGAACGTGCAGTTCGGCTGAAACCCGGTTATCCCGAAACACTGCCGAACGCTTGGAACAATCTCGGGATTCTGGCCACGAGAGAAGGAGACACGACAAAGGCGATCACCTACTTTCAAAAAGCACTCTCGCTGGATCAAGATCACTTTATAGCGCTAGAGAATTTGGGTAACGCCTACCGGCAACAAAAGCGTTGGGAGGAGGCGCACGCCACTTTGAATCGCGCGTTGACACTCAAGCCGGAGGATGCAGAGGCAAACTATAATCTTGCAATGGTGCTAGCTCAGAACAACGACACCGGGGGAGCTTACGAGCATTTGCAGAAGGCCTTACAAGCGCGCCCGGTCTATCCGGAAGCTTTGAATAACTTGGGCATTCTCTATCTCCGAACGCAACGCCGCGATGAAGCCGTCGCGCGATTCGAGCAAGCGATTCGCGTTGCGCCAACATTTGATCAAGCGTACTTAAATCTGGCTAGAGTGTACGCCATTGAAGGAAACGCGGAAAAAGCACGTGCGGTTTTGCAAGCGCTACTGGCCCAACATCCGAATCATGCCGCAGCACAGCAGGCATTGGAGCAACTGCATTGAGACAGATCATTATTGATTGCGACCCATCGCCCGATGATGCTGTGGCCTTTCTATTAGCACTGGCATCACCGGAGGAGTTGAATGTCTTAGCTATCACGACTGTGGCGGGAAATGTTCCCTTGCCCCTCACGTCAAAAAATGCTCGCAAGGCACTGGAACTGGCAAAACGGACAGAAACGCCTGTCTATGCCGGGGCTTCGGCTCCGTTGCTACGTAAGCTGATCACAGCCGAACATGTACACGGGCGTACTGGGTTTGATGGTTACGAATTGCCCGAGCCGACAATGGCCCTCACCAAAGGATTTGCACCGGAAGCGATTGTGGATCTCGTGATGCAGCGCAAGGCTGGAGAAGTAACGCTTTGTTGCTTGGCTCCGCTAACGAACATCGCGTTAGCTTTAGCGAAAGAGCCGCGACTGGGGACGCACGTGAGAGAGATCGTACTCATGGGAGGAGCATTTTCAGAGGGTGGAAATATCACGCCTGCGGCAGAGTTCAATGTCTTCGTTGATCCAGAAGCGGCGGCGCGAGTACTATCGTGTGGTGCTCCGATTACGATGATTCCGCTGGATTGCACCCACCAGGCGCGCACCACAAATGCTCGAATGGAAAAGCTAAGAGCGTTTGGAACTCCGGTAGCGGAAGCGTTCTACCATCTACTAAAGTTCAACAAGATTTTCGATGAACAAAAGTACGGGTGGGAAGGTGGCCCGTTGCATGACGCGACGGTGATTGCTTATTTATTAGCCCCGGAGATTTTCACAGGGCGGAAAGTTTATGTGAATGTGGAGTGCGCCAGTCCGTTGACGTTGGGCATGACCGTGGTGGATTGGTGGGGCGTCACGGAAAATCCCAAGAATGTACAGTTTTTACGTGATGTGAACGCGGATCGTTACTTCGACTTGGTGATTGAACGGTTGGGTCGATTATGAACGGATGGCAGACCGCATCCGTGGTGCTTTACGTGCTAACAGGAACAGTTTACGACTCGCAGCATCATGTTATCCCTTCGGCCAAAGTGTATTTGCAGGATGCGCGCAAACAGGAAACAGTTATGCAGACTGACGAAAGCGGGGTGTATCGATTCTCGGTTCCTGTTGGAATTTACGAGATTCATGCTGAGGGAGAAGCGCCGATTCGCGTGACGGTTAATCAAGCGAACAAGCTCGATCTGATCGTACAGCCGGCCTTCTATGACGAGCCAAAGTTTAAGGCGGCGGGGGTGGCCGATTACACGTACCAAGGAGGTCACGGATCCGACGCGGTCTTGCGGTCTGGTCGAGCTATGGCAAAGGATCTGGAGGAGAATCACGATAATTCCGGCGATCCTCGAGAAATGGAGCATTTCAATAAGGGAACAGAATTGCTCAGCCATAAAGAGACGCAGGCCGCCATTTCAGTCTTCAGCAAGGGCGTGGAAGAATTTCCCAACTCAGTTCGTATGTTGTTAGGACTAGCCAGCGCCTATTATTCGGCAGAATCCTTTGATGAGGCAGCTCGTTGGTTCTATAGGGCTACGGATGTGGCGCCGCACGATCCGAAACCGTATTTGTTTCTGGCCAAAGTGGAGGCTCGACAGATTACGGACGCAGTTGGTTACAAGGAGAGGATGGAAAGGTTCGCGCGGCTNNGATCCAAAGCTTGCCCCAGCCTATGTGAAGCTGGGAGTCATTGCCGCAAGAGAAGGACGACCCACAGAAGCCGCGGGTAGTTACCAAAAAGCGATTGAGCTTGATCCAAGCTTGGGAGAAGCGCACTATCGCTTATCGGAGGTTTATCGAGCGATGGGCGAATCGGAGAAAGCAAAAAAAGAAGTGAAGATTTTTCAGGAATTGCAGAAAAAGCCCCACTAAGGCTTGGTCATGAGGCTCGAGAACATATCGAGGAACTTTCCGAAGTCGAGATCGAACTGAATTTCGACAGGCTGTACGGTGATCTTCGGCTTGTCGTTAGCGTGCCATGTGAGCGTGTTGCCATAACCCGCCCCATGGTCGATATCGACACTCATGAAACGGGTTTCTTTTTTGGTGATAATCGAAGGGTCAATCCAAGCGGCGGCGGCGAGTTCGTCCCACATATAATCGTTGCCGTCGCCAGGCTGATAATATTTAGCGACGTAACGAGCGATGGGAGTGCCAGCGGAACCAATTTTCTTGGCCGCTTCGGGCGTTAGTCGAGCTTTGATGGAAATGTCCGTTGGCGTGCAGACAATCTTTTTCCAAGGTGCGCGCAAAACAATGTAGGCGGCTTCCGGATCAAACCAGAAGTTGAACTCATGTCGTGGATTATTGATGAACTCGGGATTGTCGCTTTCGGGGTTGAGACTTCCACCCATGAAAACAAGTTCCTCAGCTAGTTGCGGAAACTGTGGGTCGATGGTGGTGGCCAACGCGAGATTGGTCATCGGGCCGCCTTCGTAAATGGTCACTTCGTTGGGATATTGATGGACCATTCGGAGAAGAAAGTGGATGGCGTCTTCTGCCGCAGGCTTGATGGTAGGCTGACCTTCGGACATGGGAGGAACGACAGAGGCTTCGTGGTACCAGCGCTTATCCCAGGCACCCGAATATGATAACTTTCCGTAACGCACTTCCCAGATAAGCGCCTGTTCCCGAGTGTTTACCAGCGGAGAAGCAGCGCCTAACATGACCGGCACTTCGGTGCGGCCCATGATCTCAAGGAGGCGGAGAGTGTGGGCGACTTCTTCGTCACGCCACTGATCTCCGCTGACGATGGTAATGCCCAGCACTTCCACTTTCGGAGATTGAAGTAGAAGAATGACGGTCTGCATATTGCTACCGCCGGGTCCTGAACAGTCTTCGTTGATGATGACCTTACGGCGGCCCGTGAAGGCCGCCGTAAGAGTGGATGTGATGAGAAGCAGAATTACGAGAGTCTTCAAAACGCCGCTTTCAGACCGAATTGAATTACACGGGGGGTCCCCACGGTGGAACTGATGGACGCGGCGCCGGGCTGGCTAATATCTGACACCGAACCAGGCCCGGGAAGTGCAAATTGGGCGTGATTGAAGAGATTAAAGAACTCGGCGCGGAATTCGATTTTGATTTTCTCGGTAACCGGGAAGTGCTTGATGGCGGAAAAATCGGTATTGACGAAGTCCGGGCCAGAAAGAGGCGTGCGGCTTGCGTTTCCGAGCTCGCCTGCCGCCGGTTGGGAGAAGCAAGAGACATTAAAAAACTGAGCCAGGGATTGACTGCCCGAAGTCGGATTACAGGTTTGGTTCGGCCGGTTATAGGCCGATCCATTAGCGTTGAGGAAATTCACACCAGAGTTGTTAACGCCATCGAGGATGAAAATCGGGAAGCCGGAAGTTGCTTTTTCGATCACGGTCAACTCCCAACCACCGACAATCATGTCAGCGGGCTTACTCATTGAACTCCCAAATCGCTTGCCTTTACCGAAAGGCAGGTCGTAGATCACGCTGGCAGTGAAGTTGTGGTTCAGGTTGATCTGAGAAAGCCCCCAGTCAAGCGTCTGCCAATTGGGCAGTGGGAAATAGGTAGCGCCGATGGGCGTTCCCAGACCATCAGATAGACCGTTGTCATAAGCTCGCGAGTAGGTATAGCCTACGATGGCGTAAAGACCGTGCGAACTCTTCGTCTCCGCCTTTAACTGAAGTGAATTGTAATGACTGCTGCCGACGTCTTCAATGGCTGAAACATCGGAACCGGAGTACGCAGTATACGGTACACCGAAAGCGGCGCCACCCGGTCCGCAGCCCAGCTTATAGCCAGAAACCGTACCGCAAGCCGAAGGCGATCCAACATTCAGGTTATTGCCGTCACTCAGGAGATGGGAACCGCGAGAACCCGCGTAACCGGCGGTCAACAGGATCTGACCAGGTAGCTGGCGTTCGAGATTTATATTGAACTGCTGGACTCGGCCCTGTTTAAAATTGAGATTCTGTGCGTAAATTGTGCCGGCGAAATCGGCGATCGGGGGGGAAGCGGTGTAAATGGGAAAACCCTGCGACACAGTGCCATAGGTGCCCCCAAAGAAAGACGTCAACCCGAAGGATTGAGCAAAGTAAGGAGGATTTTCCCACAAACCTTGCGAACCCTGATTCCAGGAAGAATCATGGAAAATCGCGTAGCCGCCACGGATGGCTGTTTTGGTGCTACCAAACGGTTTCCACGCCACGCCAATGCGCGGTTCAAGCGCAGTCTTGTCGAGTTGAATGCCGGCGGCAGAACCGCCGCCCTGGCCGGCGATGATGAACTGGCCATTAGCAGGATTGAAGTCGGCAATGCGATCATG
>PMQB01000590.1:4452-8028 GCA_003169195.1 Bryobacterales bacterium | reverse complement strand
GGCCTTCTTGAGCGCGGGGGCGATGTCGCCCGTGAACTTGTGACCTTCAAAACCGATGATGTAATACTCGAGCGGCCCGTACGCCATGAGTGTGCTCCTGTTGGTTGCCGTAAGTAGGTTTGCGCGGCCCCGGAGGGGGCCATCCTCTTACGATTCCGCGCGATAAACGGCCTGCTCGCAAGGCAAAAGGCAAGCGGGGCCCCAATCGTTTCTAGGCTTAATCCCGTCATAAGGAATCGCATGAAAAAGCTGACCGCCCTGGCCCTGGCCGTTCTCCCCTTCGCGTTGCCGCTCGCCGTCCGGGCTGCCGATGCGACGCCACCGGCGCAGCAGCTCATGAGCAAGTTGGCTTGGCGAAACATCGGGCCGTACATCGGCGGCCGGGTCGTCGCGATCGCCGCCGACCCGTCCCAGCCCAACGTGTTTTACTTCGGCGGCGTCGAGGGCGGGATTTGGAAGAGCACCGACTACGGGCTGGAGTGGACGAACATCAGCGACGGCAAACTTCCGCTCGTCGCCGATTCGATCGGCGCGCTCGCGATCGCGCCCTCCAACACCAACGTGATTTACGCCGGCACCGGCGAACCGAATGCCTCTGCAGACTCGGCCGCCGGCTTGGGTCTTTATCGCAGCTATGACGGCGGCGAGCACTGGCTGCACATTTCCTCAACATTGACTTACCGCGGCGCCAGTGGCCCGGTCACCATTGCCGAGGGCTTCAATAACCTATCCATTTCGAGTATCGCCTTCGATCCGCGCCATGAGGGTTTCTTCTATGTGGCCACAACGCTGGGTGTGCGCGGGGTGAGCGCCACAAACGGGGCAGTCCTTGCCGCGGATCTCGCGCCTCCGGGCCTTTACAAGACCCAGGATGGCGGACTCACGTTCACCCAGGTTTGGAATGGCGGCGGATCTTCTTGCGCACCCGCTGCCAAGGCATGTGCCACTTCTTGGGAGTTGACAAGGTTGTGCTCGACCCCGGCGATCCCACCATCATTTATGCGGCAGCCACCGGCGTTGGTCTCTGGCGCAGTTGGCAAGCCGATAACGGCGGCGCCTTTACCCAGATTTACTACAGCCAGAACCAAGGAAATGCCGGGGTCGACCGCACCGATTTCGCGCTCACCAAACTTCCTTCCGGAAAAGTTCGCATTTACGTGGCCACCGGCGCCACCGGAGCGGTGAATGGTCAGCCCGCACCGTCGACAGCCAATAGCCAGGTCTGGCGCATTGACGATGCCATGCATCCGGCGGCAACGTTGATCGCATCGGAGATAGCAGCTTCGGGGACGTTCTGGAAGAAACTCACCAGCGATACGCTGGCCGACCCCGGCTATGCGACTTCGAATTTTTGCACGGGACAGTGCTGGTACGACATTGGCGTCTACACGCCACAAGGTAAGCCGGATACGGTATATGTGGTCGGATCATACAGCTACGGCGAAGTCTACTTTGGTATTTCCAACGGCCGCGGTGTCTTACGTTCCACTACAGCCGGCGATCCCGATGTGAATAACAACAACGTCACATTTACCGATTTGACGTTTGACGCTCAAACGCCCGACCCCACGTCGCCCGACTGGCTCACCCAAACCACCGCCATCCACCCAGACCAGCACGCCTTGGTCTTCGCGCCGTCTAACCCGGACATCTGGTTTGAGGGCTCCGATGGCGGGTTGATCCGTTCCAGCGGCGAATATTCTTCAATTTCGAACACGTGCGCCTTGCGCGGGTTGAGTGGGGCAGGTCTTACCACCTGCCAGCGCCTTCTTTCGGTGGTGCCCACTCAGTTGTTCAGTTTGAATTCCGGCTTGTCCACCCTTCAGTTTCAGCACCTGTCCATCAATCCCAACAAGCCTTTGGGTGAATTGCAAGGCGGTACGCAGGACAACGGAACCTTCCAGTTCGAAGGCTCCCCCAACATCTGGTACGAAAGCGTGGGCGGAGACGGTGGCGTCTCAGGATTCGACGCCAGCAATCCCACCAACCGTTTTCACACTTACACGGGCAGCGCCACCGACATCAATTTGGCGGGTGGCGACCCTACGCAATGGTGGTATATCGCCGACCCCTTGGCCGCCTCCAACGAATCGGTACGGTTTTACATGCCGATTATCGCGGATCCCCGGCCTGACAAGGGCGGCACCAATTTCGCTGGTCTCCAGTGGGTCTGGCGTACCACCGACAACGGCGGCGACCCAACGTTCCTGGCCAATAACTGCAATGAGATTGGTCCGTTTACCGGCACGGGGCAATGTGGCGACTGGACGCATGTAGGCAACCGCCCGTTGACCGGCGGTACCATCTCATGGTTAACGCGCGCCACCGCCGATACCGGCACTCTCTGGGCCGGTACCGCCAGCGGGCGAGTTTACATTTTCAAAGGCGCAGATGCCGCCGATCCGTCAACAGCGAGCGAGAATGAGGTTTCCAATACCCTGGTCGCGGTGCCTACCACTCCGGTCCGTTTCGTCTCCGGTATTGCGATTGACCCCGCCAACCCAAATCACGGGTGGGTTTCTTACGGCGGCTATGATTCGGTAAACTCCACCGTTCCAGGCCATGTCTTCGACGTCAAGTGGGACGGTGTTTCCGCTCATGCCACCTTCACATCACTCGACGGCAGCGGCGACGGCGCGCTCGGAGACCTTCCGGTTAATAGCTTGGTCAGAGACGACCTCACCGGTGATCTGTTTGTGGCCACCGATTTTGGCGTCTTGCGGCGCGATTCCCGCACAGGCCACTGGCACTCCGCCGCAGGTGCATTGCCCATGGTCGAAGTTTCCAGCTTGGCCATCGATTCAACCAAGCGCGTTCTGTATGCGGCCACCCACGGCCGCAGCGCCTGGCAACTAAAACTCTGCGATGCAAACCGCCATTAGCCGCGGAGGGTGCGAAATAAGGCGGTGGCGCAGGGTTCAACCGGTTTCAACCTGCAGGCGGACTTCCAGTCCGCCTTTTCCCCGTCACAACTTTTTTACAAAAATCGTCTCAATGTTTTCAACCACTTAAAGCCAAAAAATCCATCCAGCGCTCGCCGCCTCGCCTAAATTGAAGTTGTTCAGGTCGCAAACCCGAACAAATTTCAGCACGAAAAGGTGAAACACATGGCAACCGCAGCACAGATCCTAGCGAATCAACTCAATTCGCTCAAATCCACGGGAGCAAAATCGGCCGCTGGCCAACAAGCTTCTTCCCAAAACCGGACCACGCACGGTCTCGCTTCTTCCCTCCACAATCAAGCCACGTTCTATTTCCTCGAGGACGAAAATATCGAAAAATACAACGCCATGTTGGTCCGCCTACACGACGAATTCAAACCGCAAACGGAAACCGAACGAGTTCTCGTTCGCCGCTTGGCGCAACACGACTGGCTTCGCGTTCGGGCCCTCCGTCTGCAGAACTCCTGTATCCCGGGCCAGGATGAAGAAATGCACATGATCGCCACCGAACACTTTGCCCTGTATATGCGCTACCAAACCACCCACGAGCGCGCCTATTACAAAGCTCTCAACGAGCTCCAAAAGCTAAGAGAACAAAGGAGAAAGGAGCAAATTGGCTTCGAATCGCAAAAGC
>PMQB01000590.1:0-4382 GCA_003169195.1 Bryobacterales bacterium | reverse complement strand
CGCACCCGAAGTGTGCCCACCGTGGCGCAGGTTTCAACCTGCAGGTGGACTTCAGTCCGCCAGTTTTGCCATTTCAGGCGAACTCCACCCCAAACGCCCCATCCCACTTCACTCGCTCCGGAATATTTGACATCGAAGTGACAAAAGCGCAATACCGCACATCGATTTTTTTCTGCGCCGGCACCCATCGGTAAGCAGGAACGCCAAACAGCGATCCCCGTTCCACCATCACCCGGCGCGATTCCACAAACGGCGACACCCCAAACTCCATCCCGCACGTCAGCCCCTTGCCGTTCCAAGGCCGCTCCGTCCGCAAATGATTCTCTTCCCACCGCGCCATCCAAGGGAAATCGTTTTGCCGCCAAACATAGCCAATCAACACCTGGCTCGTCGGCGACCACGCCAGGAAAAACGCCTGCTCCCGCCCGGGGTCCATCAGGTGAGTAGTAAAGCCGCCGGAGACAGGAGCTTTCGTGTAAGTCTGAAAATCTTCCGTGCCGCCCGTCTTGAGCGGGCAAAGCGGCCATTCGAATTCGGCGTCGGGCGTATAGGGCCCCAGATTGTCGTTGAAGCTGGCGTCGCCCACCTTCGAACGCGTCGCCGGCATGCGGAACTGGGTGCGGCCTGGCTCAAGGAACGGCGGGCCCAGCGTCACATGTTGCGTCCAGCCAATCGGGCGATCCGTGGCCGAGAGGTTTTCAATCGTCTCGGAAATCAAGATCACCGGCGAATTCGCCGCAACTTGGACACGTCGGCTCAAACGCAGTTGAGCCAGCCGCAGGTTGGCCGCCAAAGTGACTTCGGTATCGGATTGCGCGGACACATCATACGGAATCACCGGCCCTTCGCCGTGGGGAGTGATGCCAGCCGCGGCTTCTTCCGCACTGGGACCGCCGAAGATATCGAGGCAAATGTTATGGCCTAAGATGCCCGACAGCAATTTCGCCTCGCTGCCCTGACCATACTCCGGGTGCTTGGCAAAATCGTGCGTGCTCGGTTCGATGGAGGGCCAAGGGGGGGTCCAAAGAGGATTCACGCCAGAGGCTTTGTGCTGTATCTCGGCCAGGTGTCCGCCTTCAAGGGTGGCGCTCACCCGCAGCAGATCGTTCTCCAGTTGGACGGCGCGGCGATTGTGAAATTTGATCTCGGTCATTTTATGTTTAAGGAAAGGCGGCGCGAATTTTGACGGTGCGATCCAGATCATCCACCACTTGCAGCACTTTTAGTTTCAGATCTTCGTCGACATTGGTGCTAGCCAGCCAATCGTGCACGACTTTATCGGATTCAGCGGAATGCTGGCCGCCGATAAACGCGTTCAGCCACGCCAGCGTGAAGAAGATTTTGCGCTGCTGTTTGATCTGCGGAAGCGCTTCAAGCGATGGCTGCAGATAAGAGGCGGTCAGAGCCGAAGCGTTCCATGAATTGAAGTTGCCCAGGCTGTCTTGCACCCAGTCTTCCTGGCGCGCCGCGTTATGGAGATAGTCGTTGAAATAGAACTGTTTGGTAGCAGCGTCGGGCTTGGCAGCGGCAGCCACGTAAGCGTACTTGAGGCCAATACCCGTCGGTTCGCGTTTGGTTTCGGCGGTATACAGCGCGTCGGCGTTCGGCGCTTTTTGCGCGATAAGCGTGCTCACCATGCGCCAGCGAGCGAGCGAACGAAGTTCCACGTCGGGGATGCTGAGTTCGCCTTTCAAGAGTTGTTCGATCGGATGAAAAGCTGTGTCGGTTGTAGTGAACGAGAGCAGCGAACGGAACCACAGAATGCGCAGGCCTTTCTCGGGTGCCTGCATCATCTTCGACGCGGCGAGCGATTCGAACTGCGGAGCCCATCTCTGTTGGGCCGCGTTGCCTAAGTAGTCATGCAGCGCCACGGCGGAGCGCCCACCGATGGAGCGCACCAGAGTTTCATTGGTTTCTGTAGGCAGTTCGCGGAGGGCGGTTTCGAGGTAATCGGCCGGGGACATTTGGGCAGCGCGCACGGAATCCCAAAGCGCGCCCCAGAGGAGAGTACGTTGGAAAATGTCATCGATGCCGGCAAGGTGCTGGCTGATGTAGGTCCGG
Source organism: Bryobacterales bacterium (assembly GCA_003169195.1). Taxonomy (GTDB): domain Bacteria; phylum Acidobacteriota; class Terriglobia; order Bryobacterales; family Bryobacteraceae; genus Bog-105. Next base: position 2,321 of record PMQB01000590.1, on the reverse strand, counting down.
CTTTTAGGATCGAGCAGAAAGAGACCGTAGGCGTTGTCCTGATCGTTAGCGAAGACATAAGCGGGACAGGCTTTGCCAACCGCTTCTTTCACAATCGTGTCTTTCTTATTGAGCGTCGCGCGCAGACGAATGGGCGAGGCGTTGTCATAGCCGAGCAGGACCTGCGTGGCCAGCGGCCAAGTCTGGGTTTCGTTAATCGCGTTCGTCTGCGTCAGTGTAAGGTTGGTGAGCTTGCCCTCTGCATTGCACGCGAGCTGCGTATTGATAACGGGCATCGAACGATGCGTGATCCAGGCGTCGGCCCACGGCTTCAGGTCCTGGCCGGAAGCTCGTTCGAAAGCGCTGATAAGATCGCTCCACTGAGCGTTGCCGTAAAGGTGCTCNNTATGCGGACTTGGCGTCTTTAAGATTGGCGATGTCCTGATAGATGGGCGTAGTCCCACGAGTAACATCAATGCCGTAAGCGGCGGGTTTGATCTGTTGATAGAAATGCGCCCAGACGTTTTGATCAGGCTTGAGATCGGCCAGCGCGCGGTAGGCCATGTATTGCGCGAAGCCTTCTTTGAGCCAGAGATCGTCAAACCATTTCATGGTGGTGAGATCGCCGAACCATTGATGGGCGAGTTCGTGAAGGAGGAGAGTATTGCGCCCGAACCGGTCGTCTTCGGTCGGAGCGCTGCGGAACAAGACGCTGTCTTCGTTGAGGAACGTGGCACCGGCGTGCTCCATGCCGCCGAACGGAAAGCCGGGGATGAGCACCATGTCGTACTTCGGAAACGGAAACGGTTGGGCGAAATAGTTGGCGAAGAATTTGATACCGTCGGCGGTGATTTGTTGGACAGCGGGAATCTCCGATTGCGCGCGGATGAGTTGCGAGTGGCGGACGTACACGTTCGGGAGATCGTCAACGTGGTGGACCCGTTCGAAGGGTCCGACGGCGAAAGCGAAGAGATAAGTGCTGATGGGTGCCGTTTCGGCGAACTTGTAGCTCACAGACCCAGAGGTCGTCATCATGCTGACCCTGGAGTTCGCAATCACCGAGCTACCCGCGGGCGCGTCGACGTGCAGAGTAAACCGCCCTTTCAAATCGGGCTGATCAAAACAAGGAAACGCCGCACTGGCATCCATCGGAACAAACAGCGTATAGAAATATTCGCTGCCGTCGTCCTTGTCTTCGTAGCGAGTGATGGCCTTACCAGACGGCCCAACTGGCGCGTCGAATTTGAGGCTAAGGACGATCTCACCGCGATGAAGGGCAGGTAGAACGATGTGTCCGTTTTCAACAACGACAGGCGTAGCCTGACCGTTGATGACAAGATCGCGCGCGTTGTCGCCGCGAAAGTCGAGCAGCACATCGCCATCTTTGGAAAGAACGAAGCGCAGTTCCTCAGTACCGGGAGCAGACTCCGCATGAGGTCGGATTGAGAAAGAGAGGTTATAACGAAGATTGGAAATCGTGGCGGCACGTTGCGCGGCCAATTCACGAGGAATGCCAACGGGCGCAGTTGCCCAAAGAGACACAGCCAAACCTCCCAACAGAAAAGCCGCACGCAGCCACATGTTCAGCAGTGTATCTTGCGAATGGCGGCTAACAACTTGGCTACGTCGTCTTCATTGTTATAGAAGTGCGGCGAGATGCGCAGATAGGCCCGCCGTGCGGAGATGTTGATGTTCTGTTCAGCCAGTGTTTTGGCAAGCGCGCCGGAATCGACGCCGGGCAGACTCGCAGTAACAATTTGCGAAGGCAGACAATCGCCTTTGGATTGATAAAACTCGGCGCCCGTAACAGCCAGTTCCAAGCGCAGCAGATTGGCCAGTTGCAGCACGCGTTCTTCAATTTTGGGAATGCCAATTTCCTCAATGAAGCGGAGTGAAGCATCCATCGCATAGAGGCTGGGGAACGGCATCATGCCGGGTTCGTACTTTTCGGCCGTCTCGCCAAAGCGCGGCGCGCCATGATGCAGTTGAGCAACGTTGCGCCATTCGCGATCACTGCGCCAACCAAGCGTAGTGGGCTGCAGACGTTTGCGAATATTGGGATGTACGGCAACGAAAGTTGCGCCGTTCGGCGAGATCATCCATTTGTAAGTGTCGACCGCGAAGAAGTCGGGCTTGACGGCGGAGAAATCAAATTCGAGAGCACCCGCGCTCTGCGTGCCATCGAGATAGACGATGACGCCGCGATGGCGCAGATCTTGCACGATGCGAGTGAGATTGGGGCGCAGACCGGTGGTGTAGTTGACGGTGCTGAGCGCCACCAGGCGCGTGCGGTCGGTAACATGCGATCCAAATTCAGACCAATCGCATTCCACACTACGCGC
>PMQB01000152.1 GCA_003169195.1 Bryobacterales bacterium | reverse complement strand
GCGACCTCCTGCGTGTGAAGCATGATTTCTCCATTTGTTTTCAAGCACTTAGATTTGTTATAGGCATTTATCTCTTGGGTAAAAGCCCTTTGTTTTGGGCTATTGGGAGGAAAGTTCCCATGAATCTTCCCACGGAGAAAACCGCTGTGGGAAGATTCAATTTGTTTGGTGCGATCATGTTGATATATTAAATCACAGATGGACCTTTAGCTCAGTTGGTTAGAGCGCTTCCTTCACACGGAAGAGGCCGCTGGTTCGAGTCCAGCAAGGTCCACCAGAAAACCCGGAGAGCGCGTCTCCATTCCACCCACGACCGGCGCACACTTGAGAGGAAACACCATCGGCGGGTGGACGCCGCGCTCCCCTACTTGTGATTGAGAAGTTCACCGCAAATAGAAAACGGCCCGCTACCTTCTATAAGGCGGCGGGCCGTTTTCTTTTTGGTGGGCCGCGTCGGCTACCTCTCGGCGCGGAACGCGAGTGACTCTGACATGCGGTACCCAGCCTCAGCCGCCCGGCACGCCAACGCCTTCACGTCCTCTGGTCTGCCACCCGTGAAACTGATTTCACCATTTTCAATCTTGACGAAGGCGGCATCCGATCTGAAGCCCAACTCTTGACAGATTTGAGTGTAGTCGGATTTTTTGGCGACTCGCAACTGTGCCCAGTCACCCTCATGTATTGAGCCGTCTGCGCCTTGCCCCACAAAAATCAACGTCGCGCAGATCCAAACAACTACGAGTCTCAAGGTCGATGTAAAGAGTAGACCGAGGCGTGGACTAGCATGCCACCGCCTGTCTGCGCCCCGGCCTCACCTTCGTCTTGGAGGCGTTCACAACCGTCTTCTGAACGCCGTGAAGAGATTGATGAACGTTTTGCCCAGTTTTATGAACGTTGTGAACAGGAGGGTGAACGGGTGAACAACTGTAGACGGCTTCACCGTCAACGTTCAAACCTTCTTGAAGATCGCCGGTGCCCACTAAGTAGCGCAGTGAAACTCTGAACGGTTGAGTGCTCTTGAAGCCGGTACGCTGCATCAGTTGCAAGAGCGTTAGCGGATCAGCGGATTGCTGCAAGGCGAGAATCATCAAGCGTTCTCGCGGTGTTAAATCGATGTTCATATTTATAAGCACGCTCCAGGAGTGCCTATAAGGAAGTACCGGATTTGTGGCGCTAAAACGCGAAACGCAAACTTAATTTCTTTCCCCGCCGTCCACACGGAAAAAAATTCTTACGGCATATGGTTCAACTCGCGGCGATTCGGGTACTGAGTCAACGACGACGTTATTGGATTCAGCGATTAACTTCGCCCGACTCGGTCTACGAGTGATACCCGCAGTAGGCCGTGCCGGAATCGCCGGGACTTATGAACGCGCCACCACGAATGAAGCGCAAATCGTCGAGTGGTGGGAAGGGCCGTACAAAGGCTACAACGTGGCGGTCGTTCCCGGCGACAGCATCCTCGTGATCGACCAAGACGCGCGACACAACGGGCCGAAGCATTGGAATGAACTCATACAAGGACATGAAGCGCCAAACGGGCTAACTGTGTTCACGCCGACAGGCGGCGTTCATCTCTACACGGGTATTGGCGAAGACACCGTGATCAGGGGGCGTGACAGTCTACTGGCTCTCGGCGTCGATGGCTGGACCGGCAATCTTATTCTCTTAGTCCCGCCGTCAATCCATCCGCTAACGGGGACGCCATACTTCTTCAGAGACGGTGAACCCGATTGGAGTCTTGGCCGGGTATTAATCCCACCAGCGCCGATATGGCTCATCGAAAAGATCATCGCGATTGAGCGGTTACCGGCGTCGGCACGGCCCGGTGGAAGACACCAAGATCTGTTGTTCTTCGCTCTTCGCGCGAGGGCAGACAACGGACTAGACACACACGAGTTATACGAAGCGCTGAAACTCTACGCCGATTACTGGGGTTACGACGACTAGATGGACTCCGAGCTTTGGCGAATAGCGAAAGACACAGTGAAGAAATTTGACTTCGATCCAACCCGTCCGAATTTGCGGGCAGAAGAAGAACTGGAACAGGCGGCGGCGGTCACTGCTTCCTTCAAGAAATCTTGGGGGCGGATTCGATGAGATCCCGCTGAAGGAACAAACTTCAGCGGGCTTTGTAGTACCCCGCGAGCAGGCACTCGCGGGCATTTTAAATAGGAGGCTCTATTTTGAGCAAATCTAAAGTTGATAAACAACAACCGACAGCAGCCGACGTTAACGCCGCTCTGTCTAAACTAAGTGGTACCAGCGAGGAGCAGCAAACTGACGAAGCGGGGTGGAAAGGGATCGAGTCCGATAGAGATCCGAAGAACCACGACGCGGTTGCTAAGACGCTGCTGAACGTGGCACGGTATCTGGAGGAGGCACCACCTCTCAAAGACGGTGCGATTGCGTTGAATGAGTTGACCGATGAGATGGAGTTTAGTAGGGACGTAGATTTCGGTGAGGGTCAACAGAAATTCTCCAAAGGTCAGAAGATCAAGGAGAACGAAATACTACAGCTTCGCATCGTGCTCAACAAATTCGTTAAAGAGGATTTCGGTACGGGTATGATGTACGACGCCGTACGAACCATCGGTTTTCACAATCGCTACAACCCGATCAAGCAATACCTTGAATCTTTGAGGTGGGACAACACGCCGCGCATCGATCAATGGCTGCAAAAGTACATGGGCGCTAACGACAATGTGTATACACGGGCCGTGGGCTCAAAATTCCTAATCCAAGCGGTGGCGAGGGGTCTGGAGCCCGGATGCCCTTCTGACTGGATGCTGGTCCTTGAGGGTAAGCAAGAGGTCGGCAAAAATGCGGCCATGCTCGCCCTCTGCCCGGTCCCGGAGTGGACAGTAACCATTCAGACCACTGACATCGACAAAGACATGACAGTATCACTCGAAGGCCGGTGGCTCGCGGAATTCGCTGAGATGCTAACAGTTACGAAGGCTGAGACGAACGCGTTGAAGGCGTTTATCACGCAGCGTGTTGATACCTACCGCAAGTCACACCGTCGTGATCACGTCGATCATAAACGGTCGGCGGTTCTGTGGGGCGGCACAAACCAGAGAGAGAATTATCTGCCGGATGAAACGGGGAACAGGAGATTTAACCCGGTTGGCGTCGTTGGCTTCATCGATGTCGATGGCGAGTTGAAGCTTGACCGCGACGGCATCGCCCGTGACCGCGACCAACTATGGGCTGAAGCGCTAGTAAGGCATCAGGGCGGTGAGTCCCACCTATTGACCGGCGCTGCGAAGGTGATCGCCGTCCGAGAACAAGACGCACGGACCGTAACGGACGCCTGGGAGGAATTAGTGGTGGAATTCGTAGCCAAGGCGGGAGGGTTCACGACGGTGAGCGCAATACTCAAGACGGCGGTAGGTCTCGTTGATAAGGAGATCGGACGGCGGGAAGAGATACGGGTCACGAAAATCCTGACCAAACTGGGTTGGACTCCCACCCGGACTAACACCCAACGCCGGTGGCTGAAACCGGGAAAGTAAAGTCCCAGCCCTGGGATATCTTTCGGAGCCCGATCATTGCCACGCGGCGTGATCGGGCTGTTTTTTGGTTGCACGACAAGCTAACCCGAAAGCAGTAGGTGACGCTCGGTGACAGTCACTATACAAACTTTTTTAAATCTCTCTCTCTGGCGGCGCTGGACAATTACAGCAGTGAGTGTCACGGAGCGTCACCTTAACGCCGGTATAGATCGCTACGGCGTTGATTGTAAAGAGGTTAGTTGAGTGACGACGTGTGACGCTCGGTGACGCTCGGTACGTCACTTCAGTACTATCTGGCCGCCGTACAGCGTTAGACACGCTCGGATGGGTAACTCTTTAAAGTTAGTGCGACGGCGCTAAGATTCTACTCGCTTGTCTCGGCCATCCTCCCACCCACTCCGGTATCTACCTTCATGCGCCTCACATTCTCCCTCGGCGGAACCGAACCCACCTTCTCCATCACGCCCGACCCACCACCACCCACAGACGGCGTCATTCCCCACATTCGGCTGAACACGCCCAACCTGATCATTGGCGCGGACGATCACGACAACGTCCATCTCCGCGCTCACGGCTGGCGCGAGAACGATGACGCCTTGATCCCTTGCATCATCATCTGCGACCGCCAAACGCTCCACGACGCGATGGACGCCTTCTTCGATGAACTGGCCGACGCGGACACGTTTGTCTCTGCCAGCGTTACCGGTGAGCTACATGCCAGCGACTACGGTGAGGTGCCCATTGACCAGCGGTTGAAGATGCATCTTGAGGCTCATCCCGATGATGTAGAGTATTTTGGTTTGCCGGTGCCGTGCCGAACGTTCATCGTTCATGAGTTCTGTGAGTGCGTCGATCTAGACTTTCCAACCGTTGGGCAGGAGCAAACAAATTGAACCTCACCACCATCACCGGCTGGATCGATAAAGAGCAAGTCAGCCTCACCAAGGTCTTCGCCCGCGTCGAATCCCTCGCCGCCCAAGCCGAACCGATTGTCGCCGAATTGTCCACCATCGAAAAAGGCGCTGCGTCCACACTCGCGGACGGCAGCACTTTGAAGAAAATTGCCGGTTACCTCGTTACGATCACCAACGATGCCGACCGGGTGGCGCTGTTCATCGAGGCAAATAGTGGTGTAAGCGTTGGCACATTGCTGCGCAATGCCGCTACCTTCGCGCTGTCCTTCATCTCCGGTGGATCTGCACTGGCGAGTGACTTAGGTCTCGCTGTCGAACTCGCCCACAGCATCAACAAGCAAAATAAGTTGGCCCTGAACTAAGTGTCCCACCGCGCCACCACTATCCTGATCATCGTCCTCACCATCGAACTGATCGCCCAGATCGTCTTCATCACCGCCGCCTTTACCGGCCATATCCGACTTTCAAATTGTTAGGTAACGGGCTCGCTGCCGGATCACCCCAGTTTTCCATGTAGCGACTCCACGGAGCGGCGAATGGCATTCGCCTCGCTCCGGTGTCAGACGACGAGGCCGCCGATCACGGACATGCGCGGCGGCCTTCACAAAAGTTTGGAGAAATAAATGGAATCAAACCTCGAAAAGCTCTTGATCGGTGATTGCAACACCACGATTTCAGTCTGTGACAGCGGGGGGAAACCTAAACCGCTTTTCCAGGAAAACATCTTTGGTCGATTTCTTCGGCATTGTGGTTTTAATCTGACGATTCCCGGCATTACCGGTTGGAGAAGCTTCACACAGCGGAGTCACAACCTCATCACAGATTCCGGCCACAACGTCGTTGCACTCGCCCTTGGCGGAAATAATGCTGCACCTCGGATCGCTATTGGGTCTGGAAACACATCGCCGACCGCCGCAGACACAGGCTTGGAGTCCTTGGTAGCACAGATGTACGCAACAAATAACCCATTGGCCGCCATTACAACCACGAACACGCCGAACGATACCGTTAATATAGTCGCTGCTTTTTCAATGACGGTGGCAGCAAGCATCGGTGAAGAGAGCATTCAGTATGGAGGTAACATGCTGGCACGGCAGACGTTCACGCCCTTCACGGTCGCAGTCGGTGATATTGTGAACGTTGCTCACAGCGTTGTCTGCTAACTCACCATGGAGTTCGCCCTTCAATTCACGGAAAGCAACATTCTCAGTGAGATGAGCACCATAACCAGCTTCACACCGGTTCGATGGCCTCTCGCCTTCACCGATGTGATCGACTCGCTGATAGAGACGGTTTCTTGTTCGAGCTTTACACCCGTTCGATGGGCAATCGCGGTAAGTGACACCCTCGGAACGCTCATTGAGACGTTGACCCGGATAGCTGGTATTCGTGTTGTCTCGCTTCAATCCTTCTTGGTCCAACCGGTCCAGCGAATGTGGGCAATCGCCGCTGGTTTGCTGGCAAAACAAACTTGGTCTATTGCTCCCGTTACTAGGAGCTTCGTTGCGGGGAATAATATGCCACTGATTTATGCGACCGAAAAGAGAGACGTTGAGGTTGTCGATTTCACATTTGATTGGACGACAGCTATTGGTGCTGACACCATCGCCGGTAGCGTCTGGACGCTACCCGCTGGGGTCACAGCGGTGAGTCAAACTTACACGCCCACGTCGGCGACAGTTCGCTTGTCGGGTGGCCAAGGCAATTACAACTATGAGCTGACAAACGCTATCACGACCGCATCAGGCTTGGTCATGACCCAAGATTTGTTCGTGCCGGTTGTTGCGTAGCGTGCCTGACAGAGCACTGAGACCTTGCGCGTACGGTCCATCATGCAGCGCGTTGGTCGCTGGTGGCAACTACTGTGAGGCGCATCGGCGGTCAAGCAAGAAAGAGTATGACCAGCGGCGCGGGAACAGCACGGAGCGAGGGTACGGGACGGCGAGGTGGGTACGGTTCCGGTCTTGGTTCCTTGAACGCCATCCCATCTGTGAGATTCACACGATAGACAATGACACGACTTGCGAATCATTAAGTGAGCACGTTCACCATTTGGTGAAGGTAAGGAGTAATCGGTCTCTGATGTACGTCGAGAGTAACTGTCGAGGTCTGTGTGAGTCACACCACAACCAACTCAGCTCTAGGGGCCTCTGAAGGGTGGGGCGGCTGCAAAATATTGAGCAGCAACGACTTATCGACCGACCGCTACGTGAAAGTTTTTTACCCTCCGCCAAAAAGTTGAAATATGCCACGCAAACCTAACCAACTACTTTCGCCAGACTCAATCAAGCACAACCCAGCGCGTCATGCCGCCCGAATGGCAAGTGAGCCCAAACCCGCTGGTGTCATCGGCAAGGCACCAAGGTTTTTTGACGCAGCACAAAAGGCGGCATGGAAGGAGATCGTGACCAACGCTCCACCCGACGTACTGACTTGCACCGACCGAGTGATTGTCGAGCGCGTGGCCCGTCTGATCGCCAAGATGCGCGACAACACTCTCTCGACGGCGGAAGGTAGCCAACTACTTTCCGGTTTGGGTCGTCTGGGCATGACGCCCGTTGACCGCGCCCGTCTGAGTGTCACCCCACGCAAGGAGCAGAAACCGGAGAATACCTTCGCCTCATTCCTGAATGACCCAATCCTTCCCAACGGTATGTCACAAGTACGCCAGTGATGTTGTCGCCGGTCGTGCGCCCGCCTGCCGTTGGGTGAAGCTTGCATGCCAGCGGCACTTAGCTGATTTAGACCGTTCCACCGACGCTTCCTTCCCTTATCGTTTCGACGAAGCGAAGGCGACACGTCCGTGCCGGTTCATCCAGGCACTCCCACACGTCAAAGGCAGATGGGCCGCTGAACGCCAACTTCTCCGACTGGAGCCGTGGCAAGTATTCATCGTTGCCAACATCTTCGGCTGGGTGCGCAAAGACAACGGACTCCGCAAGCACCGGCAGGCATTCTTACTCATCCCTCGCAAGAATGGCAAATCGCCGCTCGCCGCTGGCATTGGCCTCTACATGCTCACCTGCGACGACCCGGTTGAAGTCGGCGCGGAAATATATTGCGGTGCCACCAGCGAGAAGCAGGCATGGGAGGTGTTCCGACCTGCCAAACTCATGGCCGACAAAACCCCGGATCTTCAGTCAGCGCTGGGCGTCTCCATCAACGCTAAGTCAATCGTAACTGCGAACGGTTCACGTTTTGAACCTGTGATCGGTAAGCCAGGGGATGGGGCGAGTGTGAGCCTCGGAATTTGCGATGAGTACCACGAGGCCGACACAGCTATCCTCTACGACACCTTCAAGACAGGTATGGTCGGACGCCAGCAACCGCTGCTACTCGTGATCACAACCGCTGGCTATAACGTGGCGTCCCCGTGCCATGACTTACAGCTCGAAGCGCAGAAGGTTTTGGAAGGGACCTTGGAAGACGACCAACTCTTCAGCATGATCTTCACGGTTGATGCCGATACCGATTGGACCGGCGAAGAGGCGCTGAGACTCGCCAACCCAAACCTGGGCATCTCCGTGGATGAGACCGCGCTCCAGCATGACCAAGAACAGGCCGTCCAGAACCCAGCTAAACAGAATGTTTTTAAGACGAAGCATTTGAATATTTGGTGTAACGCTTCGTCCGCATGGCTGAACATGCAGCGCTGGAAGGAATGCGAAGACCACTCCCTAGAGCCGGAACAGTTCGTCAACGATTCACTGGTTATGGCCGTTGACTTGGCATCCACCACTGATCTGTCCTCCGCCGTCAAAGTGTTCACCCGAACC
>PMQB01000214.1 GCA_003169195.1 Bryobacterales bacterium | reverse complement strand
GGCACCACCCTCACCACCACCACCGCATGACTCCCCACCTTCACTCCATAACTTCCCGCATGCACGCCTACACTCGCATGCGCCCACAAATCCCTCACACTCGCCTTCAACTTCTCCGGATACCCCAGATCCGTCCACTTCACCGTAACCTCTGCCTCCGAGCTCCCACGATTCAGTAATCCCACCGCCCGGCTCCCATCACTCAACTGCTTCACCCAAATCTCCAGCCCATTCTCTTTCCTCACCCGCTTCGCCTGAATACCCGCCGCATCCTGATCCACCGCAATCACTTCTTTATTAGTAAGAATCCCCTTCGTCCCGTCACTCATATGCTCCAGATCATTCCCCGCCATCAACGGCGCAGCCATCAAACACCACATACTGAAATGTGACCGGTACTCCGTCTCCGTCATCCCGCCATTCCCCACCTCCAACATGTCTGGATCATTCCAATGCCCCGGCCCCGCATAACTCTCAATCCCATCCTGCAAATCCAAAATCTGCACCACACCATTCCCGCCCCACTTCTCATGCGCATCCCACTTATCCAGAATGTCGCCCGTACTCCGCCACAAATTCCCCACACTCCCGGCCCACAACCAAGGCTTCGTCGATCCCCACTCGCAAATACTAAACACAATCGGCCGCCCCGATTTCGCCAGCGCATCGCGCATCGTCTCATACGAACTTTGCGAATCCTGTGTATCGTGGTTGCACCAGTCGTACTTCAAATAATCAACACCCCACGCCGCATACTGCCGCGCATCTTGATACTCATACCCGCGGCTCCCCGGCCGGTTCTGGCATGTCCCGCGCCCCGCATCCGAATAAATCCCAAACTTCAATCCCTTCGAGTGAATGTAATCCCCCACCGCCTTCATCCCCGAAGGAAAACGTTTCGCGTCCGGCACAATGTTGCCCTGCGCATCTCGGCTCACCTGCCAGCAATCGTCAATCACTACATACTCATACCCCGCATCCTTCATCCCCGTGCGCACAATCGAATCCGCCGCTCCGCGAATCAAATCCTCACTCACATTGCAGGCAAATTTATTCCAGCTGTTCCAGCCCATCGGCGGCGTCCGCGCTAACCCATTCTCCAAAGCCAGCAACGGCGTCACACTCGCCAACATCACACTCATAAGTAGAAGCTTCTTCATAGCACTGGCATTATATGCAACCCACTCCCTAATCCAAAAACATCTCCTTCTTCCCCTCTGGCACCGCCCACCCATACTCCAATAACGGCTTCGCCTCCAGCGCAAACTTCACCACCACTTTGGGTAACTCCTTCGACAGCGCCTCCTCCTTCACAATCTTCCGCATCACCACAAACGACTGATACCGCAAAAACTCTCCAATCGCCGACCCCTCCTCCGCCTCAAACCCTCGCGGCATCCTTTGCAAACGGTGGTCACTCGCTAACTCCAGCTTCTTGCTTTTCAACTGCTTCACCATCCCCAAAAAACCCTTCGGATCATCCTGCATCCGCAGCCGCCAATTCGTTAGCACCGGCCTCTCTGGTTGCCAGAACCCCACCGCCGCAAACTGCTCCGCCTCACCCATATGGACATACAACACGCCCTGCGCATCCTTCTTGCCATTTCGATACAGCGCCCCACTCACAAACGTGTGATACGGACTCTTATCCGCGCTAAACCGCACGTCCCGGTAAATACGCGAAAGCACGCCCTTTGGCTTCGTCAACAGCGGCACTTTGTTCTTCTTCATCTCCGCCTCAATCGCCAGCATCAACTGCGTCATCGGCCATTGCACTTGTTCTTCAAAAAGCGCTTTCCTGGGCACAAACCATTCGCGGTCATTATTCTTCTTGAGCTTGCGCAAAAACGCAAACGCCTCTTCACTGAAACCGGGAAAGCCTTCGCTCGCCCCTGCCGTCTTTGTCGAAAGACCCATTCCTCCGTTATACTCAGTAGTCAACGGCACTCATGGAATCAATGCACAGCACAACCCCTCAATCCGGCCTCTCGCGCCGTCAAATCAGCAAGCGCATGGCCGCGTTGTTCGGTGCCGGCGCAGCCCTTCCACTCTTCAGCGAATTCGCTCTCGCCCAACAAGCGGAACGCCAAATCACCGGCACCGCTCATCCCGCAGCCGACGAATACGTCCGCATCAACTCCAACGAAAATCCTCTCGGCCCCTGCCGCGAAGGTCTCGACGCCATGGCCAAAATCGCTCCCTAAGGTGGCCGCTACGTCCCCTTCGGAGACTACGAAAATTGCACAAAAACCGTTGCCGCCAGCGAGTGCCCCACGTTCAATAATCAAGCAAGGCCACCAATCCATCCCGCCAAAAGGAGAGATAGCTAAATGGCCACCTTCTTCGCCATACAAACCCAACTCGCCCTCATCAAATCCCAGCTAATCCAACTCTCCGAATTCTCCGCTGGCCGCCCCGAGAGTAACGACGACGCCGACAAAGACTCAACCACCCTCGACCGCATCGACCAGCAACTCTGTTTCCGCGATACCTTCGGAGACTGGCACTGTTCCCTCACCGGTAGCCGCCTTGCCTCAACCGGTGTTGCCGGCCAGAGGGCTCCAAGATAATCCATGGGCTACGAACAATGAGACACGCGGATCTCAGTTGCTCGAGGAATATCACAAGCTAGGGGACTAAGTCCGAAAAATCATTGCCGAATGCGAAACCTACGCCGAGCCGCCTCGCTACGTCGTCCGCCGCTTCTCTTTCTGTGACGGCCCCCGGAATACCAATTCCTCATCGATGCTGGCTTCGTCGGCCCCTGGAAGACAACTTCACCGTCGAATAAAACATGTCCTTCAAAAAGTGGGCGGCCCTCGCGAAAAAGAGGATGCCATGCTCGCCATCCAACCCGTATCCCCGGACGAACCGGACGACGAATGATCCATCGCTCCCAAAAAACTCGCATTCGCCATAGCAAGCCCAAAAACCATCTATACTCCCCAAATCCCGCTCATTTCCACCTCCCATCGCTCAAGATCAGCCCGGTTCCTCCAGAATCCCCTCACTTCGCCTTTCCATCTCCTCTACTCCGAGTTCCACAACTCCTAATTCCTGTCCCCAAAATCTGCTCCGCAAAAACCGCCTTCTCTTCGCCCCCTGTCCACTTTTTCTTGACATTTCCCACCCTCCTCTCTACCCTATTGAAAGCGCTTCCAGTCAAGCCACATCCATGCCGAACAACCATTTATCCCGTCGCCATTTTGCCGCTCTCGTCGCTGCCGCTCCCGCCATCCTCTCCGGCAAACAAACCTCTTCCGATTCCGCCACCATCAAAATCGATACCGACCGCAAAATCGGTGAAATCGATCCCAAACTCTACGGCAACTTCATCGAACACCTCGGCCGTTGCATCACCAACGGCATCTTCGACGAAGGCAACAGCCTCTCCGACAGCAGCGGCTTCCGCAAAGACGTTCTCAAAGCCGTCAACACTCTGCACGTCTCCATCCTTCGCTGGCCGGGTGGAAATTTTTCTTCGAATTACAATTGGCGCGACGGCATCGGCTCCCGCGATGAACGTCCCCGCCGCCTCGAAATGGCTTGGGGCACCGTCGAAGACAATCGCTTCGGCACTCACGAATTTCTCGATTACATCTCCCGCATCGGCGCCGAGCCATACATCTGCACCAACCTCGGCACCGGTTCCTGGGACGAAGCCCAGCAGTGGGTCGAATACGTCAACTCCGATCAAGACACCGCCACCACGCGCCTCCGCCGAAAAAACGGCCGCGAGAAACCATGGAAAGTGCCTTACTGGGGTTTAGGAAATGAAATGGATGGCCCCTGGCAAATGGGTCACCGCTCAGCCGACGACTACGGTAAGTTCGCTCTCGAAGCCGCCAAGTTGATGCATTGGACCGACAAGGACATCAAACTGATCGCCGCCGGCTCGTCTCTCTTTGATACAAACTGGATCGCCTGGAATCGCACCGTTCTCATACATCTCCGCAATCACGTTGACTATCTCTCTCTCCACATGTATGTGGGAAACAAAGATAACGATTACTACGGCTTCCAAGCCTGCACCGTCGAGTTAGCCGCCCGCATCAAGGTCACCGAAGGCACCATCCGCGAGACCCTTGCTCTCGGTCCTCCGCGCAAACCGATATACATAGCGTGGGATGAATGGAACGTCTGGTATCGTGCTCGTGGCGACGGTGAACGCGGCCGCCGTATCCTCGAAGAACGCTACAACCTCGAAGACGCCTTAGTCGTCTCGAGTTTCCTCAACACCTTCGTCAACCATGCCCATATTGTGAAAATCGCCAACATGGCGCAGCTCGTGAACGTCATCGCACCTATGTTCACAAGTGACAAAGGTCTCTTCCTCCAGACCATCTACTACCCACTCCAGCTCTTCGCCACTCACTGTCATGGTTCCGCCCTCGAGCTATATGTCGACGGACCGACTTACAAAACCAAGACCTATGAAGCTGTCCCCTATCTCGATATCTCCGCTGCCTATAACACCGACGGCACTCTCGTCCTCAACGTCACCAACCGCCATCGCGACCAAGCCCTCGATGGTGTCTTCCAACTAGAAGACAAGAAGTTCGCTGGCGACTTCGAAGTCTACGAAGTCAACGGCCCCGACATCAAAGCCGAAAACGACTTCGACAAAACCGTAGTCCAAACCAAACAAAACGCCTCAGTGAAAGCCAGCGGCGCCACACTCAAATACAATTTCCCCGCTCACTCCTTCACCATGCTGAAAGGCAAACTATCAGCCTAACTCCCAGGAGGAGCATTCTTCACTTCCTCCCAATGCTCCGTCAAATAATGCACCACCACGCTCCCCGTCTTGTAAGCCGCCTCTAACGCTGGCATGTACGCTGAATACGCTCCAAACGTCATCGTCTTCAAACTCTCACTCGCCGTCGTCCCCGGCGCCTGCCTGTCAAAGTTGCTCACCGTCCGCAGCACCAGCACCCGCTGCGGGTCAACCAGTCCGGCCTTACCAAGAAACGTCAGCGCCTGCATAGTACCCGTATCTTCCATCGCCGAGATCATATAGTTGCCTGTGCCTCGCGTGTAGTACTTCACCCAATCATTCGCCCATTTGTCCATCAACTCGCCATGCCAGAATGTGCTCGACGAAAGCGTGTCCCCCTCCGTCACAAACGGCGGCCTCTGCGCATTCGGAAACCCTACAAACCGCGCCCGCAACGTCCGCAACTTCTCACTATCTTCTAAGTGCACATCCTTAGTAAGCGCATATGCCCAATCCACCAATCCCTTGTTCAAGGTGTAAGCCTCACCCTCTAACTCCGGCCTCAGCGGCTGTTCATAAGGAACTGCTTTGCGCAGCGGCACCATCCCCGTCGGCCATTCCTTCGGTATCTCGCGCGCATCAATCTCATACCCCAAATCCCCGTCAATCACATGCTCCGCCCACACCGCCGACCCCAACGAGACATCCTGCGGATCTCCGCCTCCAATCCCCGCAATCACCCAATAGGCTTTGCTCAAATCGAACCTCCGATCCATTCCCAACGCCATGATCGAAGCCGCCGCTTTAGCCGTACCGACGCCCGTTACCGTTCCCAACACGCCCTTGTCGTTCATGCGTGGCCGGTGATACGCTCCTGGCATTTCAAAGACTTTGTCCAGATGCTCCCGTTCCACCCAAAACTGAAATTCTCCCGGTTGATCGCCCGTATCTTCCCCGCGCTCAAACATCGCCACCACCACTACCTTCACAGGTATCTGCCCGAACACGTTGACGGCCATCAGCAACAAAAGCAATCTAGCCATTCGAAGCCCCCATATAAATGAACCGAGCGATGAACAGTGCCGTCAACACATACACCAGCCAATGCACCTTCCGTCCTTCACCCGAACCAATCTTGATCAGCGAATAAGCCACAAACCCAAACGCCAGCCCATTGGCAATACTGAATGTCAACGGAATCATGATCATCGTCAGGAAAGACGGAATCGCCACCGTCGGCTTCTTCCACTCAATCTCAGCGCCATGCGCCATCATCAAGCTGCCCACAATGATCAGCGCCGGTGCCGTCGCCGCCGTCGGAATCGCTCCAATTACTGGCAGCGCGAACAGCGCCAACACAAACAAAAGGCCCGTCACAATCGCCGTCACTCCCGTTCGTCCGCCCGCTTCCACACCCGCCGCACTCTCGATATAACTCACCACCGTCGACGTCCCCACTAGCGAACTAACCATCGTCGCCAGCGAGTCGGAGATCAGAATCCGGTTCAATCTCGGAATCTGGTTGTTCTCATCCACTAACCCCGCCTCGCGTCCCACCGCAACCAGCGTTCCCAAGTTGTCGAACAGATCCACAAACAGGAAGACAAAGATGATCTCCCAAAACCCAAAACTCACTGTCGATTTCAGATCCAGCTTCCATGCCGTCGCCGTCAGATCACTGAGCGCATAACTCACCGGATGCCACTTCGTCAGCCCCAATACAATTCCCAAAACCGATGCCGAAGCAATCCCAATCAGAATCGCTCCTGACACCTTCTTCGACAGCAACACCGCGATTACAATCAGTCCAAACACACTTACCGCCGCACTGGCCGATCGCAGATTCCCTAATGCTACAAACGTCGCCGGGTTCGCCACTACCAATCCCGCGTTCTTCAAACCAATGAAGGCGATGAACACCCCTACTCCTGCGGAGACTGCCGAATACAATTCCGTTGGAATCGCCGAAAGAATCATTTGCCGAATGCCTGCCAGCGTGAGAAGCATGAACACTACGCCCGACATGAACACTGCACCCAGCGCCGCTTGCCATGGAACACCCATCCCTTTCACAACCACATACGTGAAGTAGGCATTCAATCCCATACCCGGCGCCAGCGCAATCGGATACCGGGCAAAAAATCCCATGAAGATGCTGCCAAACGCCGCCGAAAGGCAAGTCGCCGCAGTCACCGCAGCCAACGGCATTCCCGCATCATGCAGAATCGCCGGGTTCACCAAAACGATGTAGGCCATCGTGACGAACGTCGTAATCCCAGCTACCATCTCAGTCCGCCAAGTCGTTCCAAGCTTTCGAAACTCGAAGTACTCTTCCGCTTTGCTAATCAAGATTTGTTTACTATAGCGGATGTGTCGAAGCAGGATTCGCAAACCGTCATCGCGCGTTGCCGCGAACTTGCTGCCATTAGCGAGATGAGTGGTGGTACGTTTCGAACGTTCCTTTCACCAGCCATGAGGCGCTGCTATGAAGTTATCGGCGAATGGATGAAACGGGCGGGCATGACCGTGCGTCTCGATCCTGCTGGCAATCTGCGCGGGTTACGCGCCGGTCTGCATCCTGGCAAGGGTGTTCTTCTCATGGGCTCTCATCTGGACACCGTTCGCGACGCCGGCGCGTTTGACGGAATTCTCGGTGTCATCCTCGCCATTGCAATCGTGGAGAATCTCCAACCCGAACCGCTGCCGTTCGATCTCGAAGTAATCGGATTTTGCGAGGAAGAAGGTGTTCGCTATGTTCCCTTCATCGGCAGTCGGGCTTTGATTGGCACGCTTGACGAACAAACGCTCAAACGAACAGACAGCGCAGGAATCACTATGGCCGATGCAATCACCAATTTTGGTCTCGATCCTGCGGAAATACCAAAAGCCGCGCTCAAAACGCCTGCCCTCGGTTTTCTCGAATTCCACATCGAACAAGGCCCTGTCCTCGATGCCGCTGGCGAATCTGTCGGTATCGTTACTTCGATTGCCGGACAGAATCATGCTTTGGTTAAGTTTGTCGGTTCAGCGAACCACGCCGGCACCACGCCCATGCATTTGCGTCGGGATGCTCTTTCTGCCGCCGCCCAATGGATTGTTACTGTCGAAGACAGCGCTCGCTCCACTCCTGGCCTAGTCGCAACAATCGGACAAATCTCTTTGCAACCTTCGATCAGCAACGTCATCCCAGGAGAGGTGACAATGTCTCTAGACGTTCGTCACGCCGAGAATCAAGTGCGAATAGCTGGGCTCAATGCCATCCACCAATCGGCGAAAGAGATTTCTCACCAACGTGGTCTCGAATTACTCTGGACAGACGGCCTCAAGATGAATACTGTGCAAATGGACGATAATCTAACTGGCATCCTTTCCGCCGCATCGCCAGAAGGTACTCGCCGCATGGCCAGTGGAGCCGGACATGATGCCATGATTCTTGCACCGCACATTCCATCCGCTATGCTTTTCTTGCGTTCACCCGGCGGCATCAGTCACCATCCGTCCGAAACCGTTCTGCCCCGAGACGTTGATCTCGCCCTCGAAATCGGCCAGCGTTTCATTGAATCTATGAGGAAATCGTGAAAGAACTCGGAAGCACCCGAAGCTGCCAACAACCCAACCACCTGCTGCTAACGCCGGACACGTTCGTACGCGCGCCTCTGCCAGGCATGCAGAAAGCCACCGCCATCGTTCACGCCTCGCCGCGTCTCGGTGCGCGCTTCACTCAATACTCAGCAGAATTGGAACCAGGCGGCTCTCTCGGCGAGACATCATTGCAGCGATTCGTCTACCTTCTCGAAGGCGCACTCCGCGTACTGGACAGAGACATCGAGCCCGGCGAATGCGCTTACTTGCCCGCCGGGAATGGCATCGCGGCGTTTGCTACCTCGCGAGTGCTGGTCATCGAGAAACCTTACCAACACCTTCCAGGTGTCACAAGGCCCGATTCTTTCTTCGCCAGTGTTGAACGCGCGACCCCTCAACCCCTCATGGGCGATCCCGCCGTTCAAGTCCGCCCACTCGTCCCGGATTCTCCACAGTTCGATTTCGCCGTAAACTCCATGACCTTCGAACCCGGCGGATCACTCCCAATCGTCGAAAGTCACGTCATGGAACACGGACTCATGATGGTGGCTGGTGGCGGCATCTACCGTCTCGGCGATTGCTGGCATCCCGTGACAGCCGGCGATTTTATTTACATGGCGCCATATTGTCCCCAATGGTTTTGCGCCGTTGGCAAAACCCCCGCCCACTACATCATTTACAAAGATTGGAATCGCCATGCAGATTAACATCGACGCTGACCGCATCGTTGCCGACCTGGAAAAGCTCGCCACATTCTCGGATACCGAATCGCCTGTCATCACGCGCGTCGTTTACAGCGAATCCGACAACAAGGCGCGAGCGTGGCTGAAAGAGCAATGCGAAGCCAGCGGACTCACAGTTCGCAAAGATCCCCTCGGCAATTTATTCGCTTGCTGGCAGGGAACAGATACCGCCGCCGGCGCCGTTGGCACCGGATCGCACATTGATGCAATCCCGCACTCTGGACGCTTCGACGGAACTGTCGGAGTTCTCGGCGCTCTCGAATCCATCCGCGCGTTACAGCGTAGCGGCTTCAAACCACGCCGATCCATCGAACTTCTCGCATTTATTTCCGAAGAACCGACTCGATTCGGCATCGGCTGCCTTGGCAGTCGCATGCTGTGCGGTAGCCTAACTCCCGAAAAAGCAGCTGCCCTCAAAGACCGAGAAGATCAACCGCTTACCAATTTCACCGGCACTCTAGCAGAAGTGAAATTACCCGCCAATTACTACAGCAGCTTTGTCGAACTCCATATCGAACAGGGTCCAATTCTCGAGAAGGAAAACATCCCCCTCGGCATCGTCACCAGCATCGCCGCTCCCGCCGCTTTACGAATCTTGATCGAAGGCGAAGGCGGCCATGCTGGAGCTGTCCTCATGCCCGCGCGCCGTGACGCTTTTCTCGGTGCCGCCGAAATCGCTCTCGCTGTCGAAGCCGCCGCCAAAGCCACAGGCGTGATCGATAGCGTTGGCACCTGCGGTTTGGTGGAAGTCTTCCCCGGTCTCGCGAATAGTATTCCCAGCAAAGTGAAACTGGAACTCGATATTCGCGATTCAGACCTAGCGCGTCGTGATTCGATGCTGCAAGCGATTTGGAAAGCCTGCGATGAAATCCGTGCGCGACGCAAACTGAAAATCACTTCCTCCACGATCAACGCCGATGCTCCCTGTACCTGCGGCTCTGAGGTTGTTGCTGCACTTGAAAGCTCTTGCCAAAAAGAAGGAATTGTTTACAAAAAAATGGTGAGCCGCGCTTATCACGATTCGCTCTTTATGTCTCGCATCGCTCCAACTGCCATGCTCTTTATTCCGTGTAAGAACGGCTTTAGTCACCGGCCTGAGGAATACGCCGCTCCGCAAGATCTGGCGAACGGCGCGCTCGTTCTCGCGCGCACACTGGCCACTCTTAGTACGGGACTTTATTCTGGCTCTTGAGCCACTCGTCAAACGGCCGAAAACCGTCGGCGGGTAACAGTCGGTAGCCCGGAATGGTTCGGCCTTCCACCGGCTTGTTGAGCTCGGTGTAAATAAACGAATCATCGAACTGTCCACGTGCTGCATCGTCTTTGTCGCCAGCAAAATAAAACGCCTTTACTCGCGCCCAGTAGAGAGCTCCTAAACACATCGGACACGGTTCACAACTCGTATAGACTTCGCAGCCGTCCAGTTGAAACGAACCGAGTTTCTGACATGCGGCTCGAATCGCCGACACTTCCGCATGAGCTGTCGGATCATTCGAAGTGGTCACTCGGTTTGTTCCCGTGGAAATCACTTCGCCGCCTTTCACTACAAGCGCGCCGAAAGGTCCGCCAGATCCAGTTCGCACATTTTCCACGGCCAGATCAATTGCTTGTTTCAAAAAGATTTCGTGCTGATTCGCCATACTCCGAGTCCGCCAAAGTATAGCAGTTAGGCGGGATGCGACAATACGTTTATTCGCAACCAGAAGCTAGCCATTCGATCTTCACGGGTCGTTCTTCCAAACGGCGTTGAGCCTGTCTGCGTGATTGTGGAAGACGAGCGCATCGCTGCGATTGCCGCTCACTCTGCCGTACCGGCCGATGCGCTGCTCAAAGATTTCGGTGACAACTTCGTTCTGCCCGGTCTGGTCGATACACACATCCACATCAACGAACCGGGCCGAACGGAGTGGGAGGGATTCGAAACCGCGACTCGCGCGGCGGCTGCCGGGGGCTATACGTGTCTGATCGACATGCCGCTGAATTCTATTCCAGCCACGACGACTGTGGCGGCCCTGGAAGAAAAACGCGCGGCCGCACGCGGCAAGGCGATGGTCGATTATGCCTTCTGGGGCGGTGCCGTGGAAGGCAACGCTGCCCATCTGAAAGCGTTGGCCGAAGCAGGCGTTGCTGGGTTCAAGGCGTTTCTTGTTCCGTCCGGTGTCGACGAATTCGAAATGCTGACCGAAGCGGGCCTGCGCGAAGCGATGCCGATTATGGCAGCTACAGGGTTGCCGTTTCTGGTGCACGCGGAGCTGCCCGGACCGATCGAAGAAATTGCGCCTACGCTTGCGAATTCCGATTGGCGCAAGTATTTCAACTACCTGCACTCGCGTCCCGACGAAGCTGAAGTACAAGCCATTCGATTGATCATCGATTTGGCGCGTGAGTTTAAATGCCGCGTTCACATTGTCCATTTGGCCACTTCGCAAGCTCTTCCGGAATTGCAGCGAGCGCGCGCTGCCGGTTTGCCGATTACGGTTGAAACCTGTCCGCACTATCTCTATCTCACGGCGGAGACGATTCCCGATGGCGCGACTCAGTTCAAGTGCGCACCTCCGATTCGAGCGGCGTTTCAGCAAGATCGGCTCTGGCAGGCGCTGGTCGATGGGGACATTGATCTAATCGCTACCGATCACTCGCCGTGCCCCGCTGAACTCAAGCGGTTGGATACCGGTAACTTTCAAGAAGCGTGGGGCGGTATCTCATCGGTATCGCTCGCCCTTTCCGCGATCTGGACCGAAGGCCGTTCTAGGGAAATTTCCATCTCACAGGTCGTTCGCTGGATGTGTGAGCAGCCTGCAGCGCTCGCCGGCCTTTCTTCGCGTAAAGGGAAAATCGCTGCAGGCGCCGATGCCGATTTTGCAATTTTCGATCCAGATCGAAAATGGACGGTGACGGAAGATCGGCTGCACTTCCGAAATAAAATTTCACCTTATCTCGGCGAAAACTTCACTGGCCAAGTGAAAGCGACCTTTGTACGTGGCGCTCTTGTATATGACGACGGGCGCTTCCCAAAGGTTCCCGACGGAGTCGAGTGTAGAGTAAATAAAATATGAGCCACGTGCTCCGTAAGGAAGTGACGGCAAAAGTCACCGGCAAAGCTGATTACGTAGATGATCTGCAAATGCCAGGAATGTGGCACGGCATCACGGTGCGGAGTACGATCGCACGCGGTCGGATTCAAAAGATCACATTTCAAGACGGCGTGCCGTGGGACGAATTCACCGTGGTGACGGCCAAAGATATTCCGGGCAAGAATATTGTTTCGCTGATTGTGGAAGATCAGCCGTATCTTGCGTCCGAGATGGTGAATCACATGCACGAGCCGATCTTGTTGCTCGCGCATCCGAACAAATACATTCTAGAAAAAGCTCGTTCGCTGGTGAAGATCGATTACGAACGGCTGCCGGCGATTTTCGATATGGACGCTTCGCTACGCGCCGATCGGATTATCTGGGGTAAGGACAATCTCTTCAAGCACTACCTGATGGAGAAGGGTGATGTGGATTCCGCCTGGTCGCGAGCGGCGCACATTTTCGAAGGTGAGTACGCAACCGGTGCGCAGGAGCAACTCTATATTGAGCCAAACGGCATGGTGGCGACGGCAAACGCAGAAGAGGGCGTTACCGTGCGCGGATCGATGCAGTGCCCGTATTACATTCACAAATCGCTAGTGCCTTTGTTCGGATTGCCAGAAAACAAAATCCGCGTCATCCAACAAGAAACAGGCGGCGCATTCGGCGGTAAAGAGGAATATCCGTCGATGATTGCCGGTCACGCAGCGCTGCTTGCTTGGAAATCGGGACATCCGGTTAAGCTAATTTACGATCGCGAAGAAGACATGGCTGCCACCACCAAGCGCCACCCTTCGCGTACGCGCCATAAGACAGCGATTGCCGAAGACGGCACGCTGCTGGCGATGGATATTGAGTTTGTGATTGACGGCGGAGCGTACGCTACGCTTTCGGCCGTGGTTCTTTCGCGAGGCACAATTCACGCGCCCGGTCCGTACCGCTGTCCGAATGTACGAGTGCGGAGTACAGCGGTGGCGACGAATTCTCCGCCGCACGGGGCGTTTCGTGGATTCGGTGCGCCGCAGAGCATTTTCGCTTTGGAACGGCAGATGGATCGGATTGCGCGCGGCTTGAACATGCCACCAGAAGTGTTTCGCGAACAGAACTTTCTGCGCACCGGCGATACAACGGCGACGGGTCAAACTGTGAATCAGTCACTAGACTTGGCTGGTTTGCAAAAGCGCGCTCTGATGCATGCGGATTACTTCGACAAGAAGGTACAGTTTCAAAAGAGCAATACGACAGCCAGGATCAAGAAAGGCATTGGTTTCGCCACGTTCTTCCATGGTGCGGGCTTTACAGGATCGGGCGAACGCTATTTGCAGTCGGTGGCAAAACTGCGCGCCACACCTGATGGACGAGTAGAGATTCTGTGTTCCATGACAGAAATGGGGCAGGGAACGAACACTGTGCTGACGCAGGTAGCGGCTGAAACTCTACGCATTCCGTATGAGTGGGTCACGATTCTGCGGCCCGACACCGCACGAGTGCCCAACAGCGGACCGACAGTCGCTTCGCGCACGACGATGATCATTGGCAGGCTCGTCGAGAATGCGTCGAAGGAGTTGCGCGAGAAGTTGAATCTGCCGGCCGAATACAGTGCGGAACAGTTTGCCAGAGCGTGCGAGTCTCACGGAGCGTTGGAGATCACCGTGCAATATCAGGAACCGGGCGCGATCTTCTGGGATGACCAGAAATACCGTGGAGATGCTTACGGAGCTTATTCGTGGGCGGTGTATGTTGCGGAGGTTTCAGTCGACACGATGACGGGTGAGACTTGCGTAGACCATTTCACGGCGCTGCAGGAAGTAGGGCGAGTGCTTCATCCGATTCTGGCGGCGGGACAGATAGAAGGCGGAGTTCTCCAGGGTATTGGCTTTGCGCTTTACGAGAAGGTTCAATTCCGTGATGGGGCTATGGTGAACAACCAAATGACCAACTACATTGTGCCGACATCGATGGATGTTCCGCGGATTAGTGTTCTGTTTGAGGAAGTTCCGTACGAACACGGCGCGCTGGGTGCGAAAGGGATTGGCGAGTTGCCGATGGATGGTCCGGCACCGGCGATTTTGAATGCTGTGGAAGATGCACTTGGGGTTTCGTTTCATGCGGTCCCACTGTTGCCGGAGGAAGTTCTGTTGAGGCTGGTCGCTTAATGCCCGAGACGACTGTTTCGCTCATAGTCAATGGTACGGCGCATACGGTAATGGTTCCGCCCATGAAGCGCTTGTTGGATGTCTTGCGCGAAGATCTTGCCCTGACCGGCACAAAAGAAGGCTGCGGCGAAGGTGAATGCGGCGCGTGTTCAGTAATGCTCGACGGTCAGCTAGTAAACAGTTGCCTGGTACCGGTGAAGCAAGCAGACGGTTCGCAGGTCTTAACGATTGAGAGCAGCGGTCTGCATGCGATTCAGCAAGCGTTTGCGGAAACGGGCGCTGCGCAATGCGGCATTTGCACGCCAGGTATGGTGTTGGCCGCGAGCGCTTTGCTCTGCCATCATCCTCATCCGACGTTGGAACAGATTCGCGAAGGGTTGGCGGGTAACATTTGCCGCTGCACCGGATACCAGAAGATTTTTGATGCCGTGGAACTGGTTAGTCATCGCAACCCATGAGAGCTCACCTTTCTGATTTTGATCTTGTGGTGGCTTCGGACTTGGCGGCGGCGCTCGACCTGCTGGCTAACGGCGAATCGCGGCGACCTATGGCTGGTGGTACGGACCTGATGGTGCTTTTCAACGCTGGACGTTTGCCTTATCGGAAACTCGTCAGTATTGCCAAGTTACCCGAACTGTTGGGCATCGCGGTTACACCTGACGCCGTCACGATTGGTGCTGGCGTTACTTATTCGGCCATCATGCGCCATCCTGTTTTGCAATCGGAGTTTCCGCTCTTGTGTCAGGCGGCCGGGTGGACGGGGAGTCCGGCAAATCAGAATCGCGGCACATTGGGCGGCAACATCGCGAATGCTTCGCCCGCCGCCGATACTCCGCCCGCGCTGCTTGTCTACGATGCTGAACTCGAATTGATCTCGAAGAAGGGCTCGCGGCACATTGCTTATGATCAATTCCATACTGGCTATAAAGCGATGCAACTGCGGCTGGATGAACTGATTGCGAAGATTCATCTCAAGCGCGAATACTGCAAGCTCAAACAGTATGCCCGCAAGGTGGGTACGCGCAAGGCACAAGCCATCTCCAAGGTCTGTTTCAACGCTACAGCTGAGATGGATTCGTCCATCATCAAGCAGATTCACGTAGGACTGGGCAGTGTCGCACCGGTGCCGCTGCGCTGCCACAAAGTAGAGGCTGCTCTCACGGGGCAGCGGCTCACGGACGCTCTGATTGCGCACGCGCGCACGGTCATCGCGGAAGAGATTACGCCGATTGACGATATCCGATCCACCTCCCAATACCGCTCGCTCGTAACTCAAAACTTGCTGAGTGAGTTCTTAGGTCAATTGCGATGACGATTGCCGAACTCGATCTTAAGGACGAAGCAGACCTCGCTCCCCGGTTACTGGAGTGCTGTGGCTCGAGCAACTGGGTGAAGCAGATGTTAGCGCTGCGACCCTTCGTAACGCAAGATCGTCTGGATGAGGCTGCCGTTCACACCTGGCAGAAGCTCTCGCCAGACGACTGGCTCGAAGCGTTCTCCAAGCACCCCAAGATTGGGGAGAAGGGCAAGGTCAGTCAGTGGTCGGCCCAGGAACAGAGCGGGATGAACGCGGCTGCGGCACAGGTTGCTGATAGGCTTGCCGATCTGAACCGCGTTTACTACGAAAAGTTCGGCTTCACCTTCATCGTGTGCGCAACCGGCAAAACAGCCGAAGAAATGCTGGCGTTGTTAGATGCCCGTCTTCCTAACAGCAGGGAAGTTGAACTCCCCATAGCGGCTGCCGAACAGAACAAGATCACGCTCCTCCGACTCCGAAAGCTCCTGGCATGAAGCGCCTTTCCACTCACATTCTTGATACCTCGCGCGGTAAACCCGCTGGTGGTGTGCCGGTCCAGTTATACCAAGCCGATCGGCTGATTAGCTCACATACAACTGATGCTGATGGCCGCTGCCAAAATCTATTAGCGGAGGGAACGAGCCTAGATCCCGGCGTATATCGAATTGTGTTCGAAGTCACAGCGCATTTTCCGGACGGCCTTTATCCTGAAATAGCTATCTCTTTCAAAGTGAGTGAAGGCGCGGCGCACTATCACATCCCGCTGCTTATCAGTCCATTCGGCTATACAACTTATCGCGGGAGCTAAACACATGTCCACTATTGTTTTCGACACATACGGCAAAACCAGAGTCCGGCTGACTTATGTACGGCGGCTTGGCAGTCGGCATGAAGTGCAAGAGCTGACCGTTGATGTCTTCATGGAAGGCGAGTTCAAGGAAGCTTTTACGAAAGCCGATAACAGTATAGTGTTGCCTACTGACACCATGAAAAACACTGTCTACGCGCTAGCCCGCAAGAACGGCGTAAACAGCATTGAAGAGTTCGCCCGCGACTTAGCGCGACATTTTTTGGCGGGTGTGTCACACCTAAACAAGGTCCTCCTCGAGATCAAGGAAGTACCGTGGAACCGGATTGGGGACAGTGCCGCTGCTTTTGTGCAAGGTGGTCTGGAACGACGCACGACATCGTTTACTGCGACCCGATCGAGCGAAGTATTTCGCAGCGGTATTCAAGATCTGCAAATTCTGAAAACGACTGACTCTGCTTTTACCGGCTTTTTCAAAGATCAATACACGACGCTGGCCGAAACGACCGACAGGCTGCTGGGCACGGTGATGCAAAGCGACTGGCTCTACACAAGCACCGATGTTGATTTCAACAAGACGCACGCCGGCATCCGTTCGTTGCTCCTTACAACCTTCGCCGCTCACAAGAGTCTTTCAGTGCAGCAGACTCTCTACGATATGGCCGAAGCGGTGCTGAAGCAGTTTTCAAACATTGCCGAGATTCATCTGGTAATGCCCAACAAGCACTGCTTGTTGGTAGATCTGTCTAAGTTCGGGATGGACAACCCCAATCAGATTTTCTACCCGATTGACGAGCCTTCCGGTTATATCGAAGCGAAGGTCGCGCGATAAGTCAATGACTGGCTGGGCCCAGTTGCTATCTTGTCTTAAATGGGCCCAATACCGCGCGCCGCTCTAGCAGCGACGCTTCTGTTTACGTTACAGGCTGCTCCTCCGCAATCGTTGGAACAGCAGTTTAGCCAACTCCGTAAGAGTCCGCCTGAGTTATACGCCTTTCTTCTGCGCATGCCAAAAGGTGGAGACCTGCATAATCACTTGGCGGGAGCTATCTACGCCGAGCGCTTCATTGACGCCGCCGCAGCCAGCGGACTGTGTGTGGAGAAACCCGATTGGAAAATGATTCCTACCTGCACGGGGCCCAATGATGTAGATGCGAAGTTTGCGGATCATGATGATCACATCTACAACGAAATCATCAATGCGTATTCCATGCGCAACTATGTGCCGGGACGCCAATCGCCGCATGATCATTTCTTTGATTCGTTTGGCTTGTTTTCTTTGGCGGATAAAGGACACACGGGCGAATTCGTGGCGGACTTGGCGCGACGCGCGGCTGATCAGAACGAGTCTTACATCGAGTTGATGGCGTTATCGGGTGGATCTGCCGTTGCAAAACTGGAAGCGGCTGCGGGCTTCGATGGCAATTTCGAGAGTTCGGCCGACAAGCTGCGTGCCGCCGGGTTCGAGGGGGTGGTGTCTGGGCTAAAAAACACGGTGGAACAAGTGGAGAAGGATCGCCGTGCGGCTCTTCATTGCGAACAGGATGGTTCGTCGGCGCCTTNNGCCTTGTCAAGTGCTGATTCGTTACGTCTATCAGGTGCTACGTGAGTCTCCGAAAGAACAGGTCTTCGCGCAGACGATGGCAGGGTTCGCACTGGCGGCGAGTGATCCACGCGTGGTCGCGATCAACTTTGTCCAACCGGAAGACGGGATCAATTCGATGCGTGATTACCATCTCCATATGCAGATGGTGGAGTTCTGCAAACGCCTTTATCCGAAAGTACACATCACGCTGCACGCAGGGGAACTCGTCTCCGGATTAGTTCCGCCGGACGGTTTGCGTTTTCATATTCGTGAGGCGCTGGACATTGGACATGCGGAGCGTATCGGGCACGGAGTGGACATCATGTACGAGACGGGCGCGGTTGATTTGCTGAAGCAGATGCATGCGAAGCGTACGGCCGTGGAGATTGCCTTGACCAGCAACGACGTGATTCTGGGCGTGAGAGGCATTGATCATCCGTTTCCGATTTACCGCAAATATGGAGTGCCGGTGGTGATTGTGACTGATGATGAAGGGGTGAACCGGAGCCACCTGACGCAGGAATACCAGCGAGCCGTGCTGACTTATGGGCTGACGTACGCGGACGTGAAACAGATTGTGAGGAACAGCCTGGAGTATTCGTTTCTGAGCGGGGCGAGTTATTGGGCGGATGCGAGCTATCAGACTCCGGTGAAAGCGTGTGCGGCCGGCGGAGCGAAAACGAAACTGTGCGAAGCATTTCTGGCGGCGAGCGATAAGGCAACGGCAGAGGCAGATTTGGAAAGACGTTTTCGCGAATTTGAAGCCGCTACTATCAAAAAGTGAGTGCCAACGCTCAACCTGCTTCTCACGCGGTGACTGCCGCGGATTTTCGCGCGGCGTGCGGATTGTTTGCGTCGGGTGTAACGGTTGTGACGCGACTGCTGCCGGATGGTGGGCCTTACGGAATGACGGTGAGTTCATTTACGTCCGTTTCGCTTGATCCGCCGTTGATTCTGGTTTGCATTGATCGCAACGCGCGTTTTTTGCGGGACCTTTTGCCGGACCAGGCGTTTGCGGTGAATATTTTGAGTGACCAGCAGCAGCACATTGCGGCGGGGTTTGCCGATCGGAAAGAGGACGATCGGTTTGCGGGGGTGGCGTGGTCGGCGGGCTGGGAAGGCGTTCCGCTGCTGGGGGGTGTGGTGGTGACGTTTGCCTGCAGTTTGCAGCAGAACATTCCGAGCGGGGATCATTTCATTTTGATTGGAGAGGTGCATCAGATTCGGCGGCATAAAGGGAGTCCGCTGGTTTGGTGCGATCGCGGTTATCACTTTCTGCCGGCGGTGGGGAGGGCGGAGGAAGAAGCTGAGGAGCGGAGAAGCTGAAGACTCGGGGCGAAGAAAAAGCGTTTTTTGCGAAGCGGAATGAAATAGGCGGTTTGTTTGCTTGGCGTTGAGTTTTGACTCGGTGAGGTTCGAGGCGGTGTGCGCTACGAACCCAACGAAGGGGCGGTTAGTGTTTTGAAAAAACGAACCCAATTAGCGGGCCATTGGGAGACCTGAAAAAACGAACCCAAGAGCG
>PMQB01000006.1 GCA_003169195.1 Bryobacterales bacterium | reverse complement strand
TACACCATTAACTGCACGCCGTCTAAAACCGCTTTTCAGCCCTCGTCCGCTAGCCTGAAACCAGAAGGCGATCACTATGTTTGACGAAGCCCTTACCCCTCAACAACTGCAAGTCATCAACGCCCTGACAGAAGGCGCCACTATGACCTACGCCGCGGCCCAGGCCGGCGTCCACCGCAACACCATCTCCAATTGGCGTCGCAACTCACTTTTCTTCCGCGAAGCCCTCGCCGACGCACAATACGACCGCGCCCTCCTCTTCCGCGACAAGACCGAGGACCGGCTCGATCGCGCGTTTGAGACCCTCGACAGCATCCTCGCTGACCCCAAAGCCTCGCCCTCGGTCCGCCTCAAAGCTGCCCTCTTCATCATCCAAAGTGCCACCACGCCGCCGCTTCCGAAAAACCGGATCCCTCTCGAGATAGAAGAAATCCACGTGCACAAGACTGCACAGCCAGCCACTCCCCAAAATCCTGGAGTGGGCTGGGATTTTGAGACACGCCGAGATTGGACACTTTTAATTAGATGAAAGGAGTGGAAGGTGTCCAAGAAGGGGAAAACCGCGAGAAAGAACAGGCGCTTCACGGCGAGTTTTAAGGCGGCGGCCGTGGCGCGCATGAAATTGGGGTGCAACGTAGCCGAGTTAGCTCGGGAACTGAAGTTGAGCCGGACGCTGTTGTATCTATGGTTCCAGGCTGCCGGGGGCGAGAAGGTGGTAGAGCTAGACCCGCAAGAACGCAAGATCCTTGAATTGGAGCAGAAGATCGCGTCGCTGGAAGGCGTGATCGGGCGGCAGAAGTTGGAGTCGGATTTTTTTACCGCTGCCTTGCGTCGCGTCGAGGGGGAAGTCCAGCCGAGAAACGAGATTGGCGAAACCAGATCTACGCCGAAATCGCAAGCTGGACGGCGACGCAAGGCGAATTGAGCGTGGAACAGATGTGCCAGATCACGGGCGTAAGCCGGGCGAGTTATTACCGGGAGTGGGAAAAGAAAGCCGGCTTACAAGAGGAAACCGAATTAAGAGATCAGATCCAAAAGGTGTCGCTGCGAATCCGGCACTATGGGCGGCGACGGGTAATCGAGGAATTGAGGAAGCAGGGGTGCACGGCCAGCCAACACAAAATCCGGAAGATGCTGAAGGAGGACAATCTGTTGGCGGTGCGCAAGCGGAAATTCGTGGTGACGACAAAAAAGAACAACCAGTTCCGGGTGTATCCCAATTTGGCTGAGCGTCTGGAACTGACGGACCTCAACCAACTATGGGTAGCTGACATCACTTACATCCGGCTCCGGGAGGAATTCGTCTACCTGGCGGTGGTCTTGGACGCCTTCTCGCGGAAAGTAGTGGGCTGGGCGCTGGGGCGGGATTTGAAGACGAGTCTGGCACTTGAGGCCTTGCAGAAGGCGCTGGACAGCCGGCGGCCCGGACCGGGATTGGTCCATCACTCCGATCAGGGCTGCCAGTACGCCTGCCACGCATACGTCGAATTATTGGATCGATATAAAGCCTTCATGAGTATGAGCCGGCCGGGCCGACCTTGGGAGAACGGCCGCTGTGAGAGTTTTATCAAGACCCTCAAGCAGGAAGAGATTTACGCGCGGCCATATCAAGATCTGCCGGAACTGGAGCAGCACATGGAGGAGTTCATGGACCAGTTCTACAACCGGGAGCGGTTGCACTCGGCGCTGGGATATCGCTCTCCGGAGGAGTTTGAGGCCAAGGTGGCGCGAGAGCGGTCCGCTCAAGGAATGCCCGCGGCCCTGACTCTTACCCAGCACAAGGAGGTCTATTCGCATGTTAGATAACGGCCAACCCCAACGTTCCAAGGACACACAGGGGGCGCGCGGGCGCGCATTAGAAGCCGGTCGATGGGGTCTGGCGCGCAGGAAAAGGAGAGACCGCGGAACAAATGGTGTCCCGCACGGCTCGCTCAAGCGTACGTCGCAAGTAGTCCTCGGGATCGGCGTGGGATCGCGGAAACTGTGGACTGGCCAAACAGAGAATGGACTTCACCCGTTCCGATGGCATGCCGCATGCCAGCAGTGCCTTGGCGATCCAAAGGTCAGCGATGCTCCAATCGGGGTGAGGAAAGCGTTGTGGAATCTGGAAATGCTGCAACCAGGATTGATAGCAAGCGATGGCGTCGCCGGAGGCGAGCGCCTGATGGCTGACACTCTCAGGGTATGGCACAGAACATACCTCCGGCGAGGCAACCCCATGGCGAGCGACAGGAGCAAGTCGTATCTGGGGGGAGGCAGCTTCCATCAAAGAATGACAGGCAGAAGCAAAAGTAGCCTCGGCATACTGGAGCTTGACCCAGGGAGCCCATCCATTCGGCAGTCGTCGCCGAGGCTTTTGGTTGGTGAATCCTGCCAACCTTCCCACATGGCGCCAGTCGGCGCTCGCCCGGTCGCCTTGGTAGAGACACGCCAGGTGCCGAGCGATTTGAGTTGCCGCCGCAGGCGCCAGCGCCTTTTTGGCGACTCGAACCCAAGCCTGAAGATGAC